>CAZTSG010000014.1:0-30620 GCA_964616835.1 uncultured Nitrososphaerota archaeon
CTATTGTTTAAAACTCCCTCCGTACTCATACAGTCTTATACACGCTCAGCGTCTTGACTTCGAGAAGCTTCGCGACTTAATGCTTCTAGTAATCGAGAAGAGTGTTTTAAAGTTGTTTGCCCCCATTCAATTTTTTACGAGTCGTTTGTAAAAAATTATTTCTCCATCCTGTTTAAACCAGAAATTCTTATATAGGGATTGCGCCCCAGTCTTTCTCGAATTGGCTGGTCAGAGCGTTCAAGAGGCTGTTAACAAGAGGCCTCTCATCGTGTTGAAGAACATGGTTGGGAAAAACGTCTTCCTGAGGCTTAAGAACGACCACTCAGTATACAAGGGTAAGCTTCTCAACGTAGATGTTCAGATGAACCTCATAATGGGGGGTACGATGGAATATGAGGGTGGTAAGGAGATTGTTAAATTCGACCTCGTTCTAGTAAGGGGAAGCAACATACTATTCATAGGCAAGGCTGACGACCTCTAGGAGTCAACGGGTTAAAGAGCAGTATTGCTCAGCCTTTTCAACATGGCTGAGGTAAGCATATCCCTCCTACTGTCCAAGAGACTCTTGATATCGCTCTTCCTAACGTAAAGCTTGCCGTCAACCAGCTCCATCGGCAGGTTCTTCAGCTCGCAAATTATTACTCCGTGGCTGGCAGCTTCCTCAACAAGCTCTTCCTCCAATTCTTCCACATCCATGACGAGTATTCCTACTCCCTTGGAGAAAAGGGCTTTGAAGATTTTCGCCATATCGCCCTTCAGCCTCTTCGCCGCCACAACAGTGTTTTTAACCTCGCTCTTAGCCTTCTTGCAAGTAAGCTCTTCGAAAACATCTACCTCAACCCGCTCGCCTAAACCAGGCTCCTGCTTCTTCAGAACACTGTCCAAGGTGGTCACCCGGGTTCCGGTTTGAGTAAAGCTCACCGTGGTCTTGGATTCAACCTTCTCCAACTGCTTCCTCTCACCCATCTTCCTCATGTCCTCCCTTAGGTTTTCCAGCTTGAGCGTAAGCACCTCAACCCTCCTTCTCTCCTCCAGAAGTTGCTTCCTCAACTGCTCAATAACGTCGATGTCTGTAGACTGGACGATAGTTTGGCTGAGCCTCTCCCTGATTGAGCGCTCCGGGGGGATTCCCTTGATAAGGTCGCTCTTAACCTCTTCTATGAGCATGTTTTTGAAATCCTTAATCTTCTTCTCAACACTCGCCTCAATATTCATGAACTCGTTCTTGAAACTGTTGAAAGCCTTGAGCGCAGCGTAGAGCGCTGAAGCCTGGTGATCATCCTCAATCCTCAACCCCCTCTTGGAGGCGAATTCCTCAACCGTCCTCCTCTTATCCTCCAGGGACTCCTCCTTCTCGAGCTGGAAAACAGGTAGACTTAGGGACTGCGCCAACTCCTTAACCGCCCTCGGCGCCTCAGACCTGTCGGTCGCTAGGAGAACAGGCGTGCCCGTGCTCAGCATCTCCATCATTATGCTGCTCTTGCTCCAGTGCCTGAGGCTTTTCAGTAGAAGAGCCTCGCCGTTCAGGTTCAGGACTGCTAGGCCAGCGGTCGTGCCGGGGTCGAAGCCCACTATCGTCTTCTGGAAGCGCTTAGACTGCTGCATCAGCCTCCCCCGTTTCCCCGTCCTCTAACCGGTTCTTCTGAAAAGCTGTGGAGACACTGGTGTTTCTCAATACAGCGATACATCCAGCACTGTGCTGCAGCCACACTTCCTCTCCCTAGGTATCTTCGGAATCGTCTCGTAGATAAGCTTGTTCACGTTAGCAACGTTCTCCCTCATGCTTTTTGCAACCCTCTCCGCAGTAACCGGCATTAAGCCGTAGACATCAGTATCCGTTACGAGAGCTATGCTTAGGAAGCATATCTCAGCCTCCCTGGCTAAGTAGGCCTCTGATATGGCTGTCATGCCAACGACAGAGAAGCCTAGGCTCTTGTAGAAGAGGGATTCAGCCCTGGTGGAGAACCTCGGGCCCTCTATAGTAACGTAGGTGAAGGATTTTTTCTCAGCCTCCTCCTCGGGCGTCGGATGAATCTTGACGTTTGGAAGAACCTGCCTGCCCGAGTCGAGGAATATTCTCCTGAGCTCGGGGCAGACGGGGTCGCTGAAGGGCACGTGGCCTACTACACCGCCTTCGTAGAAGGATAGGCTCCTCCTGTTAGTAGTCCTGTCGAAGAACTGGTCGACCACAACGAATTCATAGGGCTTTATGAACTCCGGTTGAAGGCTCCCGACGGCGGCGGGGCTTATTATCCTCGTGACCCCCATCGCCTTGAAAGCCCAGACGTTAGCCCTGTAGTTGACCTTGTAAGGCGGGATAGTGTGGTGCCTGCCGTGCCTAGGCAGGAAAGCAACCCTCCTGTCCTTAACCCAGCCTACTGTAATCAGGTCCGAAGGAGGGCCGTATGGAGTGTAGACCTTGACCTGCTTAGCGTCCTGCAGGTAGGAGGGGTCGTAGTTTCCGGTTCCGCCGAAAATACCTATCTCGGCTGTCTCAGGAGGAGTATACCTTGTGCTCGCGCACATGGCTGGTCAACTAGGCTTCTAACGCAGTAGATAAAGGTTTCACACGAGTATTGGGGGGATTATGTCTTTCTATATGAGCGTTGGCGAGGCTAGGACTGTGGATTTAGCCGTGCCAGCGAACCTGCTCATCATAAGCTCGTACGCCCTGCGCTCCTCCGGTGACGGGATGTTTATCTTGCTTATCGCCTCCATAAGGTGCCTCTTCTGTATTACGAGCCTCTCAGCCATCCTCCTAACCTTCTCCTCGTCGTTCGTCATCTCCAGGAGCTCTCTTATGGCTAGGAGGCCCGCGTCGTTGCAGGCTTGAGCAATATCCGCGCCCGAGAAGCCCTCAGTTATTGAGGCGAGCTCCTCTATGTTCACGTCCGGGGCCACTGGCTTACCCCTCAGATGGATCTGGAATATCTTCTTACGCGTATCCTTATCCGGCCAGTTTAAGCCTATCAGTTTGTCGAACCTGCCTGCTCTCAGAAGCGCAGGGTCTATTATGTCCGGCCTGTTCGTCGCGCCTATAACTATCACTCCCCTAAGGTCCTGCAGACCATCCATCTCCGTGAGCAGCTGGCTTACAACCCTCTCGGTTACGTCGCTACTCACATCCCTACCCCTGATCGGCGCTATCGAATCTATCTCGTCGAAGAAGATTATGCATGGCGCTACCTGCCTAGCCTTCCTGAACACTTCCCTAATACCCCTCTCAGACTCTCCAACCCACTTGGAAAGCAGCTCAGGGCCCTTGATGCTTATGAAATTGGCCTCGCTCTCCGTCGCTAAAGCCTTCGCCAGGAGAGTCTTGCCTGTGCCCGGCGGCCCGTAGAGAAGAATGCCCTTGGGCTGCCTTATGTTAAGCTTCTTAAATAGCTCAGGGAACCTTAGAGGCCACTCTATGGAGGTTATAAGCTCTCTCTTAACGTCCTCCAGGCCCCCGATATCGTCCCAGTGCACATTCGGGCTTTCAACCATTATCTCCCTGAGGGCAGAGGGCTCTATCTCCCTCAGGGCCTCAAGGAAGTGCTTCATCCTTACGACGAGCTTGCTAAGAACCTCCATCGGAATCACGTCGATCTCCAGATCTATCTCCGGCAGGACTTCCCTGAGGCATCTTAAAGCAGCCTCTTTGGCTAGGGCAGCGAGGTCAGCGCCCACGAAGCCGGGTGTGAGCTCGGCAAGCCTCTTCAAATCAACGTCGTCAGCTAGGGGCATGCCCCTAGTATGTATCTGAAGTATCTCTAGCCTCGCCTTCTTATCTGGGACACCTATCTCTATCTCCCTGTCGAACCTCCCTGGCCTCCGCAGCGCGGGGTCTATCGCATTAACCCTGTTCGTGCAGCCTATTACAACAACCTTCCCACGGCTCTGGAGACCATCCATGAGCGATAGTAGCTGTGCCACAACCCTCTTCTCAACCTCGCCGGTCACATCCTCCCTCTTCGGGGCGATTGAGTCAAGCTCGTCTATGAAAACTATGCTCGGAGCATTCTCCTCAGCCTCTTTGAATATCTCCCTGAGGCGCTGCTCGCTCTCACCGTAGTACTTGCTCATTACCTCCGGTCCAGAGATGCTTATGAAGTGCGCGTTAGTCTCGTTGGCGACAGCCTTCGCCAGAAGAGTCTTGCCTGTGCCCGGCGGCCCGTAGAGAAGAATGCCCTTGGGCGCCTCTATGCCCAGCCTGTCGAAGAGCTCAGGGTGTCGCAATGGGAGCTCAACCATCTCCCTGATCTTCTGTATCGCATCCTGGAGCCCACCTATGTCCTCGTAGGTAACCCTCGGATAGAGCTTCTTAAGCTGGTATATTTTCTCGCTTATCTTAACCACGGTGTCCTCGGTCACTATGACTGCTTCTGCAGCAGGCTGGTAGGAGACTACGACGAGTTGAACGATCTTACCCATTATCCTCACCGGGATTATGTCGCCCCTGTTTATTATGCGGCCTATCATTATGCTCTTGACGAACTCCTCGCCGTTAACCATCCTAGGCTGCTCCGTGTGAGCCAGTACGACGGTGGTGGCGTATCTCGCAGTGACCTTCCTAACCCTAACCTTGTCGTCTAAGCTTACGCCAACGTTCTCCCTCGTGTAGCCGTCTATTCTGATTAATCCGAGACCCCTGTCCCTCGCTGAAGCAGGCCAGACCAGCGCGTAAGTCTTCCTCTTACCAACTATCTCTATAGCATCCCCCGGCGAGAGGTTAAGCAGCTTAGCGACCTCAGGGTCTATTCTAGCATAGCCCCGCCCAACGTCTGTCGGCTGGGCTTCGGCGACGCGCAGGTAAACATAGTCGGGAGAATCCTTCTTCTTGCCAAAACTGCTCGCGGAATCGTCTTTCTTACCATCCAATACTCTGCTTCTCCCTCCTCCTAAGTATTAACTAGAAAATAATAACGTTGGGGGGTTTATTAAGTTTCACCTTCGAAAAACTAGGAAAGATAAAAAAAAGAGTTTTATTAAAAACGATGTTGACAAAACTGTTTAAATCCTGATTTTAACTAACAAGACCCCTACGATGGGGGCGAGGAAAAGTAATAATTATAATGATGAATCGCCGCAATACTGTAACGATAGTGAAGATTGATGGACGCGTTTGATTTAGAGAATGCTGCCAGACTGATTAGGGAAGCTCTGTGCGCAAGAGAGTTCATAGCCATGGTTTGTTTATGTGAAGCCGACTACACCGGGAGGGCGAGATCATTCTTGGAGAAGGGTGAAAGACTGGTCGTGATCAAGGAGGACACTTCGCTTCTGATACACAGGGCTACTGAGCTCGAACCCGTGAATTGGCAGCCTCCTCCAAACCATGTTAGCGTCTCCACGGGCCAGGGCTTTGTAAACCTTGTCCTGAAAAGAATCAGGAAGCCGGAGAAAATCGTCGTAAGAATCTACGGTTTCAGAAGCTTTTTCTCAGGAAGGCTTAGGGATGAGGGAGGCTTCTACATGTATTTAAGCGAGAAGGAGATTTCTGAAACCCTTAAGAAACACCCTGAGCTCATTGAAGAGGGTTTCAGAATAGTGTCCATGGAGCATGAGGAGAACACGGGTATCGTAGACGTTTTCGGCGTCGATGCTAAGGGGCGGAGGACGATCGTAGAAATAAAGAAGGACAGGGCGGGCAAGGAGGCAGTGAGACAGGTTCTAAGATATGTTAGAGGCGTTGGAGCGGGTGTTAGGGTTATCCTGCTCTCCCCAGGCATAACGTCTGAGGCGGATAGAGTGCTGAAGAAGAGCAATATTGAGTTCAAGAAGATAAACATGGCTGAGCTCACGAGAATGATCACTAGGGAGAAGCATGGTGAAAGCGGCATAACTAGGTTTCTGAAGTAGAGAATAGTAGTAAATGCTCTATTTGTTTATTCCGCTAAGCCACTCCCTGAAGGTATTGAAGTACTTCACCTTCTCCTCGCGTTTCTTCTTGAACTCGCTTATCAGGGAGACAGGCGTGGGGTCTACTCTTCTAAGTATGGCGAGGTAGTAGCTAACCCAGTCTCCGAACAATATTGCTGAAAGCATTTCTTCAAGCATCGTCTCCCCAAGGGGGGTTAACACGCTTACTCCAACGCTCTCAGCCTCTATTTTCGAAACAAGCTCTCTAATGCTCTCAGCAACATACTTGTTCTTAAAACGGGTGTCTATCAGGATGATGTGGAGAAGCTCTTTAAAGTCAGCCCTCTCCCAGGCTTCAACCTCGTTATGGTTTAGCTCCGGAAGCTGGTCGCACATAGCTCTCATCTTAGCATTCTCGTTCATCTGATCCTTATACCTTAGGGCGACTGATTTAAGATGCCCCAGCGAGTATATTACTGGAAGCTTCCCGTATAGCTTGGCCGCTAACTGTTTAGCAGGATTACTCTCAGTAGGAGAACCTGGGGAGAGAACCCTATTGTAGTATTCGAGAAGCCCGCAGAGTCTTTTCAACTCGTCGTCGCTAGCCATTTGGAAACCTATTTTTTCAGCGATTTTAAGCAGGGGGATAAAGAGTAGTGGTAGAGCAGCCCTAGGCTGATACCCCGCAGGAACCTTGATGAAGGGGATTCCTAATTTTGAGCAGGCTTCTTCAAGCAACCCGTTAGAAGCAATGCCGATTAGGCGCGACCCCTTTTCACACGCCTGCTTGAAACACTCCAGTGTTTCCTCAGTATTACCCGAGTAGCTGACCGCTATTACGAGGCTCTTCTCGCCTACGTGCTTAGGCATATCGTATTCTCTGACGACGGAAACGTTTACGGGAATCATCCTGCTGGAGAGGTCTCTGAAAAGATCCCCGCCTATTGCTGAACCACCCATCCCGCAAACCACTATCTCCTCCACCATCCTATAGCTGTCTGGGACAACAATGTTTTGCGAAAGAGCCAATGCGTCTCTGACGAGCGTTGGGAACGAAGATATCATGGCACGCATGTTTCCACGGTCGATCCTCTCCATAGCCTTCTCGTCGTCGAGCAGGCTTAGTTCAGGAAAAACCCCTGAGGATTTTTCTGCAGTATCAGAGCCTAGGGGAGCCATGTCTCCATGGCTGAGAAAAGGTTTTTTAAAGGTTTCCTGCATCATGCTGAGTCTACGAGATGCGGTTTGACGTAAAACTGTTGGCTTCGATAATCGTTGTATCTATTCTCGTAATCCTCAACGTCTACCCCCGCGTGTTCTCACACTTGTTCACACAGCTTCAGGAAGCCGTGTTGAAAGGTGGATTATGGATATTCTTGATCGTAATGATTATTCAGTCGATTGTCTCAATAATACCTGCTGAGGCAGTGCTCATCCTAGGAGGATCCGCCTTCGGCTTTATAGTGTCCTCGATGATAGGGACAGCAGGCCTCATGGCGGGGGCGTTGGTAAACTATGCGATAGGCTTAAGTTTTGGCAGGCCTATCGTGGAGAAGATCGTCGGCGGGCTTGAACTCGAGAAGGTTGAGAAGTTCTTCAACAAGCACGGTTCCAAAGTGATATTCGCAGCAAGGTTCATACCCTGGGTCTCGTTCGACGTTATTTCTTATTTCTCAGGAATAACAGGCGTGTCACTCGTAGCCTTCACCATCGCAACACTCCTCGGAACAATACCAAGAGCACTATTCTACAGCTATCTCGGTGAGAAAATAGGGCTGGACATTGAGAAGGGCGAGACCAGTGTTTTGAGCTACCTGCTTCTCGCAACGCTTCTAGTAATAGTCCTACTCATAATCCTTTCTGAGAAGAAGACTAGTCAAGCGCGTCCCGAAGAAGCTTAAGCGGCATCCCCATAAGCGCCACTTCTCTCCTCGACGGATTATAGTCTAAAAGGCCCTCTAAGTGGAGCCTCTTAAGCCTCTCAACCACGCTGCCATCCCTAGTTTTAACACCATGCTCCTCAAGCATCTTGAAGCTGATGAAAGGCTCCTCCGAAGATTCGAAAGCCTCTTGAAGCCTCTTGAGGAGCTGAGCCGTCTCGGGGTCTTGCGAAACAATTGACTTCAAATCGGCGGGGGTTATTATGCTCTCCAGCCTGTACTGAGCCTCCCTAACGTGCTCAGCCATTACTCTCGGAGAACCCTCGTAGCTTGCGTTAAGCCCGCTCATGAGAAGGAGCTCGAGAGCGTATCTTGCGGAGCCGTATCCGAATCTCTCAGTCATCCTGCCCATCATGTATACTAGAGAATCGTCTACAGTACCCTCGTTGAATGAAAGCTCAACCCTATCCCTTAATATCATGGATATTTCGTCAGCATTGTAGGGCGTGAAGCTACTGCCTATTTTCCACAGGAAATGGGTAAGCCAAGCATCCTTAACTTGACGGGAAATATCTCGTATCCCAATCAGCACGAGTATTAGCTTAACCCTGTCACCGTACTCCTCAGATATTTTAAGGAGATCTGTGAAGAACCTGCTCCTGACCTCGCCTAGGAAATCGTCGAAATCGTCTAGCACAAGCAGGAAACTGCTGCCAGACTTCTCAAGATAGTCGAACACAGTATACAACAGCTCCCTACTACTATACCCTCTGCTAGGTATGTTGGGAATGAGGCTTAGCGCAATCATCTGGGACAGTGTGAAGTCTGAGGAAGCGAATCTAGCGTTCAAATACCTGTATTCGAGTCTGATTTTCCTCTGCTCGCAGTATTTCGAAACCTGTTCTGAAGCCTTCTTAACAGTAACAGTCTTCCCAGTGCCGCTGGGACCGTTTAACACTATTGCTTTAATAGGCATTCTCTCCTCCAGGAAGCTGATGATGGTTTTGAAAACCTCAGCCTGATGCTCCTCGCGCCTAGGCAGCCTCTCCGGAACATAGTTCGCGCTAAGCTTGTACAGCGCGTCCTTTTTAAAAATCAGGCTTTTCATCTCCCGCTATACACCAAGCGTTTAGCCTCAGCCAGTATGGCGTCACCCATCTCGCTCGTTCTCGCGTTCCCACCCATGTCAACCGTCTTAAACCTGCCAGCGGCCAGAGTGTTCTCAACAGCCTTCTCGATGATCTTCGAGGCCTCTAGCAAACGCTTGTCGCCACTCCTGCTCCACAAGTGTTCAAGCATCAGCGAGAATGTGAGGATTGCCGCAGTAGGGTTGGCGATGTTCTTCCCAGCCTTGTCCGGAGCACTGCCGTGAACCGGTTCGAACATCGACACGCCCTCTGGATTTATGTTCCCACTGGGAGCAAAGCCTAATCCACCTTGGATCGCTGCCCCAAGGTCAGTCAGAATATCTCCAAACATGTTTGGAGTAACGATTACTTTGAAACGCCTCGGGTTTAAAACCATGTGTAACGCCGCTGCGTCAACGTACATGAATTCTGCTTCAACCACGCCCCTGTATTCTCCTCCTATTTTCTCAACCATCTCCCTCCACAACCCGTATGCTTCAGTGAGCACGTTAGCCTTGTCTACGAAGGTCACTAGCCTCATGCCTCTTTTAGCGGCATATTCGAAGCCGAACCTTATTATTCTCTCAGCACCCCTACGGGAGACTACTCCTATCTGGAATGCCTGGCCACCACTGCTCTCCACTTCAACCCTATACCTGCTCCCCTTGGCGCCCCCAGTGTTCACGGTGAATTCGAAAATCCTAGAGCCAGCATCAACCCTACCGCCCATGTCAACGTAGAAGTCCTCAGTATTCTCCCGTATCACTACGAAATCGATGTCCCCGGGTCCAAAACCCTTGAGAGGCGTTTCAACACCCTTCAGGAGCTTTACTGGGCGGAGGTTTACGTAGAGGTCTAGGGATGAACGTAGTTTAAGAAGAATACCCTTCTCGAGCACGCCCGGCTTTACCCTCGGGTCGCCCACGGCCCCGAAGAATACGGCGTCAAAGCCCTTCAGCTTCCCCAGCGTTTCTTCAGACAGTGTCTCACCAGTCTTAAGATAGTGTTCAGCACTGTTCGGAAATTTTTCGAAAAAAGTTGAGACTCCAAGTGCTTCAAGAACCGTGCTACCTATCTTAACGGCCTCCCCAACCACCTCTGGACCAATACCGTCGCCCGGCATGAGCGCAATCCTATAGGCTGCCAATTGCGTTACCGGACAGCGATCCTGAAAATATATGCTTTCCGTATAATCAAACCTGCCTACTGGGAGCCTTTTCAGAAACAATCCTATAATCGACGGTGCATATTTTTTCAACGCCCTTCTCAACTAGGCCAGCCGCTTCCTCCATGGAACCGATTCTACAATTAACCTCGAGCGCAACATGCCTGAGGAAAGCCTTGAGCAAGTTAAGCTCCTCAGGCCTGATTCTCCTCAAACCGGAGCCGAAGGAGAGCATTACCCCGTCGAAACCAGAATTCTTGAAGATGCTAATTAACTCATCCATCTTGGTTTCTGAAAGAGCCTCAACCTCCACAACGGGCTTAATCTGGTTCAAACCCATTAGCTGAGACTCTTCCAAGACCTGGGAGAGCTCCAGTTCGAAATCGACAATCCTGTTGTCCAAGTAATTGCCGATATTAGGGTAGAAGTAAACCTCTTCAACATCCCGATGGGCAGCGAGCCTCAACTCCATTATCTTAATCTCCACCGGGAGCAGGCCCGTTGGAAATGACACTATGGTAGATGCTTTCAAACCAGTGTTTCTCAGGAAGGGCCCCAACTCCCCTAAGTAAGCTGTCGGTATGCAAACACCGTGGACACCTGTTTGCATGGCTTCGCGGCAAACCTCGTATAGATCGCTCAGCCTAATCCCAAGCCTCATCCCTGAAGCAACTATCGCTTCCGAAAGCCTTGAGGAGCTCAGCCCCACTCCCCCGGCACCAGCCATGAGCAGGGGTCGGAGAAGATAAAGATAAAAACTTCCTAACCGATTGAATCCCCCGGAATGGACTATTTAAAACATGTTTCAGGGAAACTGGGGCTGGAGGAGGATCCTGAGCTAGGCCTCCCCATACATGTTAAGACAACCCTACCCGTAACACTATGGTATAACCATGAGGAGGATAAGCTGATACTCCTAGACCAGAACAGGCTTCCCTTCGAAGTAAAGAGCAGGAAGATAAGCGATTGGAAGGAGGGTGTTGAAGCAATAAAGAGCATGGTTGTAAGGGGGTCTCAGGCAATAGGTGTTGCAGGAGCCTACACCCTGCTGGTCGGAGCCCTGCAGATTAAGCAGGGGCCAAACCTTGTTGAGGACCTTGGTAGAGTGGCTAGGGAAATAGCTTACTCTAGGCCTACTGCAGCCCCCTTGGCCTGGGCGACTTTTCTAGCACACGATTATTCGAAGAAGAAGTACGAGGAGTCCGGAAGCGTTGAACGCTTCATCGAAGCATTACGCAGGATATGCGACTTCATACTTGCTCAAGACATGGCTCTGAACTATTTCATGAGGAAACACGGCCAGAGGATCGTCGAGAACGGGGACGTTATAATGACGCATTGCAACGGGGGAAGCCTTTCTTCAACGCTGATGGGTCACGCCCTAGGAGTGATAGAAGAGGCGTATTCAAACGGTGTCGACGTGAAGGTTGTTTCGAAGGAGACGAGGCCGAGGAGCCAGGGCTATAGGCTTACAGTATGGGAGTTGAGTAGAGTAGGTGTGCCGACGACGATAATAACCGACAACATGATCTCCATATCTTTTGAAAGACTGGGTGTTAACAAGGCTATACTGGGTGCTGACAGGGTTGCTAGAGACGGCTCTGTGGCTAATAAGATAGGCTCGGCAGATATTGCTAGGATCTTCAAGTATTTCAATGCACCATTCTATTACGCGACTTCTTACTCGACAATATCCCTAGACGTCAAGAAGGGGAGCGATATCGAGATAGAGGAGAGGAGCATCGACGAAGTAACATACCCTTACAGCCTTATCGCCAAGGATATGAAGAGCAGGGGGCTGATATCTGCAAACGCTCTAGACGAGTGGCCGCCTTCAAACAGGATCGTACCCCACGAGCCTGGCAGGGGGCAGGTTAGGATTTTTAATCCGGCTTTCGACGTAACTCCGCCGAGGTTCATAACGGCGATAATAACAGACATAGGCGTATTAAAGCCCAGTCAAGTAAGGAGGCTTACTGAAAGGAGAATGCTTAACCTAGTTAAGAAGAGGGTTCTGGAGTTTGGGCTAGAGTTTCCAGAAGGCCTTTCGAGAATAACCCCGCAGACCACGGCGAAGTAAATTCTTAAAAACACGCCTAGTAGTGTTCAGTCATACTGTAGAGGTCCTTGTTATGAGTGAACCAGTTAAGGAGAGGAGGGCTTCTGGAGCTGAGAAACTAGTTTTGAAAGCAAAGGCCATAATAAGGGATAAGAGGATAAGCCAGCTGGATACTTCCAGCTACGAGGTCAAGGGCGACCACGGTGTTTACGTGGTTTCGAAAGACGCCTATGGAAACTATAATTGTAGTTGCGTAGGGTATTTGAAGAGGAGAATATGCTCGCACTCTTTAGCGGTTAGGCTTTACGAGCAGAATAGGGAATACAGGAGGAGAATAAAGAAAGGCATTGTTAAAGGAGCCGGATACATCCCGTAGAGGAGACGAGGCCGGCTATTACCCCTACTTTATCCGGGGAAAGCGAGTACTCTACGTCTCCCCCAAGCCCAAGCCTAGCCAGTTCCACAGCGTGGCGAGCCCTCTTAACAATCTCAATACTCATTTCAGACACTCTCATAGCGATCTCAGCATTCTTATTACACTCGCTCCATGGAAGCATCCTAGCTATTAAACCAGCGCAGTAAACGTCTTCAAGAGCCGGTTGCCCGATTTTACCAGCCGTCACTATGGAAACGTTGTTGAAGCCTTGCCTAACCAAGTAGTCAACAAGAGCCGAAGAGTTGATTAACGCTCCTATCAGAACTTTTTTAGAAAACAGTGATAGGAACCTTAGAAGCTTTGCCCCGCTTGAGGTATAGAGAATAATAGTTTTACCCTCAACTTTATCCCGAGTATACTCTAAAGGCGAGTTGCCCAAGTGGAAGAGAGAAGGCTTAATACTATTATCTTCACCGCCGAGTAGAACACTATTCCCACCGCCTATTTTAAAAGCTTCTCCGACGGTTGAAACAGGAATAACTCTCTCAGCGCCATTCGCTAAAGCAGTCAATATGGTCGTAGACGAGCGTAGAACGTCTATCGCCACCACGATATCTGATCGAATAATAGAACTATCGATATCTCCAAGCAGTACGTTAACCCTCATTGATGTGAATGAACGTCTAATAAAAAGGGTTTTTAAAGATAAAATAGTGAATAGGTAAACTTAAATCACAATCATCTAACGCAGAGAGTATGGCTCAGGTAGTCGAATCCGGACAGCCCGATAAATACACTAAAAACATAAAAGTTTTTTACAACAGAGAAGAGGTTGCGGAGGGGAAAGTATACTTAGCTGACGAGCAGGAAGCAAAAATATTCAGACAGAAGCTTAAGAAGAAAATAAAAGAGGGTATGCCGTATTCCGTTAAAGTAATATTTAAAAACGAGGAGTATGCGAAGAAGCTTATGCAAGAAGTTGAGAAAGCAATTTCAACCATGTATAGCGATGTTGATAGTAAGCACGTATTTCTACTGGTTGAGAGAAACGGTAGACTTGAGAGAGTGAAGGAGTGAGTCTAAATGGATATTGGAAAGAAATGTCTAATAATGAGCGTCCTAGGAGCAGTATTAGCAATAGCATCGTCGCCCTTCGTAATATACATGGTTTTCTCCCGCAGGCCTTTTGAAGCAATCGTGGAGAAAAAGACTTTAGAACCTTATTCATCCACTGTCTTGGGACCAGTGCTTAAGACAATAGATGAAACTACAAGTTTCCCCTACAATGTTGCAGAATTTACTCTAAGCCCCGGAGAATATAAGCAACAGTACAAAGCCGTTCTCAATGTTGAAACCAACGGAACCCTCCACGTATTTATATACAGTAAACAGAACAGTACTTTCGGAATCTCGCATGCTTTCAACGCTGGAAATTATACGAGAGAGCTCGAAATACCCAGTGCTGGAGTCTACGGATTGAACGTGACCAGTATTGGAAGCGAAAAGGTTGAAGCAAAGTTTAAACTTAAAGAATCATGGTATTATGAGAGGCTGAAACTAACAGTTGAGCTAGACCCTCTTAGGACAGTAGCGCCGCCTGTATTATTTGTAATCGGAATCGCAATACTATTGATTGCTCTAGTTAGGATGAGGAGGGCAGCTAGGGAAGCTAAGCCTGTTGCTGAAAAAACGGCAGCGAGATACGTAGAAGTCGAGGAGGAAGAGTATTAGCCAGCTGGTCGAGATGAACAGTAGGCTTAAGGAGCCTCTGAAAATCCTTTTCAATACAATACTGGTACCCCTAATAGTAGTATTAGTATCCATGTCTCTACTGACCACGGCAACGGGGACGAACAGCCCCTTGGCAGTCGTAGAGATAGACATGACGCCCTGGTATAAGAGCAGCATGTACCCAACTCTGTACCCTGGAGACCTATTGCTACTAAGCGGGAAAGAGGACCTTAAAGTGGGCGATGTAATTGTCTACAGGAACCCTTACAAGCAGCCCCCTTATGATAAAATAGTTCACCGTATCATCGGTATCAGGGTAGACCAGCAGGGGATAAAGCGATACGTTACTAAAGGGGATTTTAACAGTTCTCCAGATCCGTACAGTCCTAGGGAGGAGGACGTTATCGGGAAGTGGATAGGAGTAAAGATACATGCCTTAGGATTTATCCTATTGCTTGTCGAAGCACCCCCGTTTGTTAACACGCCGTTGGGAAGTATTCCATTGGGCAAACTCATACTCATAATTCTCCTGGCGATTCTACTAGCCATGGAAATTCTTGAAGCATTCTGGAAGGAGCCTGAGAAAGAACAGAAGCTATAATTTCCGTTCGACCAATACCGCACAGTCCTCTGTCGAAAATTCAAATCATCGTTTTCTGTTGATCACTTCCCATACTCGCGAGTCTTCCTGTCCAATCCTCCAAGCAGCGATCCTATCTATTCCATAAGATAGGGCTGTTAAAACCTTTATCTCTACGGATTTCGCTCCCTGAAACCAAACCGTATAGGAATCGTAAGAATAATAGTATTCAGCATCCTCCTCGCTGAATAAAATCTTCACACCAAAATTCTTAGCGGTTTCCACGGCCTGTTTAAAAGTTAAGCCGACACCGCTCCTCCCCAACCATCTGTAACCGTAGAAGGGGATTCCGATCACTATTTTATCCCGGGGTATTGTTGAAAGAGCGTACGAGATAACTTCTTTCATCCAGCTCAAAGGACCTATTGGGCCTGCTTCACTGCCTGGCCAATGGTAGTCGTAGCACATTATGCAGACATAATCGCAAACTTCTCCAAGCGTACTGTAGTCCCATGCCCCACCCCATCCCGAAGGATCATCCCAAGTTTTCCCTGCAACATCTATGGTAACGATCTTCCCATAGTGATGAAGCCTTGACGCCAACTCCCTCATGTAAGAGTTTAATGCCCCTCTATCTTCAGGCGGAATATTCTCATAATCTATATTGATGCCGGAGAAATTGTTTTCGATTACAAAGTCGACTATTGCAGCTATTGTACGTTCTCTAACCTCCGGGTCTGTAAGAATTCTGTGTGCAAGACCACGGTCAAAACCCTTATTAGCTACGAGTGGAACTATGCTTACGTTGTTCGTCTCAGCGGCCTCTATGACCTTATTGTCTACCCACGGAACAAAATCTCCATTACCATTGACAATCGAACCTGTGGGAGAAACCCAAGTAAATTTACTAGCGTTTCTTAAGAAAGAACTTATGCTCTCCTCATCAGGTGTCACCCATCCGAAGAATTTCACTTCAAGCTTCTCTAAGGGGAGAGTCTCGAAATACTTGTCTATACCGCTCTCGCTTTCTTCCGAAGACCTTCTTTTCCAAACAGGATTCATCAAGAACAGAACTATCGCTACAAGAATTATAATTATTATCGCAACAGGGAGAATGGGCTTATCCTTTGTTCTCTTCATCTAAAGGAATGCCATTCTGGGAATTTTAAAACATATTGTTAGATTCGCTTTTAAAAGAAACTTTTTAAAGCGGTGCAACAGTTTTATAGCGGGATGAAAATATTCATCGACACTGCAGATATAGATGAGATTAGAGAAGCGTGTTCTTGGGGGATTGTAGACGGTGCGACGACGAATCCCAGTCTCATAAAGCAGGCTGTAGACAAGAGGTTTGGCAGAGTATCGATGGAAGACTATATTAAGGAGATACTGAAAACTGTCCCGGGACCTGTGAGTCTTGAAGTAATAGCCTTAAGCGCGGGCGAGATGGTTGAACAGGCTAGACTACTATACGAGAAGTTCAGTCCATACGGCGAGGTCGTGATAAAGATACCTGTGAACCCAAGCATGGGCTTGGAGAAAAACGATTTCGACGGTTTGAAAGCAGTGAGGAAACTTAGTGAAGAAGGCATTCCCACTAACGTCACTCTTGTAATGACGCCTGAGCAAGCGCTCCTCGCCGCGAAGGCTGGAGCAACCTACGTGAGCCCCTTCGCCGGCAGGGTAGACGATTATATTCGCAGCAGGCTTGGAGTAGGTTTCAAGAAAGAAGACTACTTCGACTATGAACTACTGAATAAAATAGCTGAGGAAAAGTTTAGGATGGCTGTGAGAGGCAGGGGCGAATCCGTTTCTGAACTATATATGAATGAGCCTATAAGAAGATTTTTCACAGTAAGCAGGGACAACGGTATTTTAAGCGGAGTAGACCTAGTGAGAAGCATACTAACAATCTTTAGAAATTACGGCTTTAAGACGCAGGTGATAGCGTCAAGTATGAGGAACGCTAGGCAGGTCAGAGAGGTTGCTGAACTAGGTGTTCACGTAGCCACCTTGCCGTTCTACGTGATAAAAGAGATGATTCAACATCCTAAGACGCTTGAAGGAATTAGAAGGTTTACTGAAGACACTGTACCCCCCTACGAGCAGATATTTCGAGGACGAGTGTAACAACCTCTTTGAACCTTTTTCGATTATTTGAAATAGGTTAAACACATAATTAACGAAACATAGTGACATCAGGGCGGAACCCAGTTGCTGTAAGTCTCTAGGTTACTACCGTCTCTAGACACAGTCTTAACCTTGTAATTATCTAGCCATGTACCAGCACGAATGTAGAGAGATGCAACTGGACTAGGCTGCTTGCTCACCCCCACTGAGATGGAGAGACCTACACCATGGAAGCTAACGCTTGCACCAATTGAAAATGAGAAACCGATATCTGTACCGGTTATGTCTAGTTGCCTCTCAATTCCTTGAGGAGTTAAGTAATAGGAAGTCCAGCTTGGGAGAGTACCGCTCCAACTAGAGGAACCCCCCGGAGGAAAATCAATTTGCGCCCCATCATTGCTGGTATCTGCAGCATAGACTTTTTCTACCATAACTGTGCTCTGATACGGAGGCCAGTACCTGATAAAGTAGTATGTAAAGTTAATTTTTAGGGTATAGATTTTCCTTCCAGATACCGGGTTTACTAAAGAAAAAGGATGGTTTAGCGTAACTATGGTACTGCCACCACTATTCCAAGACGAGTATCCACAGCTACTAATTATGAAATACCTCTCCCTACTTTCAACTCTAATTAGAGAACCTTTGGGGTAGGAGAACCTTGCCTCTATGTTGTCCCAGGTTGCGAATTTAAGAACAGTCGTATACGCCCAGCTTGCTTCTTGATAAGGGTGTTTTGGGATTTGGCACGAGTATGACGTAGTTGTTTGTAGTGATGAGCCTACAAGAGTTTTCAAATCCTCTACTCTTCGTGCTTGGGACTCGATCCTTGAAAGGGTTATCTTATTTTGTAGGTAATCTAGTGGATGTCTCATGCTTGCTGGGTTAACGGATAAGGTTAGAGTTCCGATTTCAACGACTTGTCTTCCTGGTTCTTCATATACCTTGTGTGCCACTATCCAGAGATTTACGACGGCATATATTTCCTTACTTTCAACGGCGAGGTTTTCTGCCTCATCTTCTTTAGGAATATTTACGTAGACAAGCTTTCTCGGAAGGCTTAGCCTAGCCTTGTAGGTGCCTACATTATCCGCAAAGCCCTCAGAAAGCTTTCTTGGTCCTCCGTCTGCGAGCTCGAATATAGTTACATAAGCGTTTCCAGCCGGCGCACCCCTATGGTCCTGAATTAAAATGGTTGAATCAAGATACTGAATCTCAGATAATGCACTGGCATAAACACTCCAAACTACCGCCGTCAAAGGATATGTTAAGCCAAGAGCTAAAAGAAGTAAAGTGGCACCAACCAGAGTCGTTTTAAACTTCCTCGCATTCAAATGCCGGCACCTTCTAAGTTACATGTTCATAGAGCTATATATATTTTGCGGTTAAGGACATTTCAGAAACAATTCTAAAATAATTTTCTCCAATGTAAAACCATATATCTATTTTTTCATCAACTAGAAACGTCGAAAAAAGACATGATTTGGCATAATTGAATCAACTAATGACTTCGACAATATTCTTTAGAAATAACTCGTGTATTCTAGTGTCTTCAGTAAGCTCAGGATGAAACGATGTTGCAAAGATATTATTCTCTTTTACAAACACTTTTATATTGCCTAGGGTTGCAAGCACTTCAGTATTATTCCAGACAGACAGTACTACGGGCGCTCTGATAAAGACTGCTTTAAAAGGCTCCCCGCCTATTGAAGGAATTTTGAGAAACAATTCAAAGGATTCCCTCTGCCTGCCGAAGTGGTTCCTCTCCACCTCAGCATCGAGGACTCCTAGCGTTTGCTGACCGGTCTCTCCAAGAACCCTGTCCCTAACCTTCTTAGCAAGAAGTACCAGCCCAGCGCAAGTGCCGAGCACAGGCAGGCCATTACATATTCTCTTCCTTAACTCAGGAAGAAGCCCGTTCCTGTATAAAAGCCCTCCCATAACTGTGCTTTCACCTCCCGGGATTATAATACAGTCAACACTGTTCAATGATTCAGCATTTTTAACGCGCGTAACAACGCATTCTAAGCCCATTTTCCCGCATGCCCTTAGGACAGCTTTCTCATGCTCCTCTATATCGCCCTGTAAGCCGAGTATGCCGATTTTAAGCTTGGTCAAGCGTTAGCACCCCTATCCTGCATCCTAAGCTCTAGCGTTTTAATATCTAGGCCCAGCATGGATTTCTGCTCGTCTACCATCGACTGTGCTTCAGCAACAATCTTAGGATTGTCAAAGTGTGTCACCGCCAGCACTATGGCTTCAGCCCTTTCACGAGGATCTGACGACTTAAAAATCCCTGAGCCTACGAACACGCCGTCGCAGCCAAGCCTCATCATGAGTGCAGCATCGGCTGGAGTGGCTATCCCTCCGGCTGCAAAGTTCACAACCGGCAGACGGCCCAGTTTCGCGACTTCAAGAACAAGATCGTATGAGACTCTTAATTCTCTGGCCTTCTTCATAAGCTCCTGATCGTCGTCGAGTAGTGCAGAAAGACTTCTAATCTGATTCTTAACAAGCCTGAAGTGTTTAATGGCTTCAGAAACATTTCCGGTTCCTGCTTCTCCTTTAGTTCTTATCATTGCCGCGCCCTCCTCTATCCTCCTTAAGGCTTCGCCAAGATCTCTAGCACCGTTTACGAACGGCGTTGTAAAGTCCCATTTCCATACGTGTCGTTCCTCATCGGCAGGAGTCAAGACTTCGGACTCGTCTATCATATCGACTCCTATTGCCTCAAGAACCCTAGCCTCTTCAATATGGCCTATTCTACATTTAGCCATCACGGGGATTGTAACACTGTCCATTATCTCCTCTATTTTTTTCAAACTGGCGGTCCTAGCAACGCCTCCAGCTTTCCTAACGTCGTAGGGAAGCTTGTCCAGAACCATTACTGCAACTGCACCCGCATCCTCAGCTATCTGAGCCTGCTCAACACTCGTAACATCCATTATTACACCATGTTTAAGCATATGTGCAAACCCACGCTTTACTAAAACGCTTCCCTTCAAAACCCTAGTGTTTCCCCATATATTCTCTGTTTCGCCTCTCCCCTTTCTATTGGGATTTGTTGAAATCATCTTAGAGCATACTTAGACCGGAAATGTATAAGTATTGCCCTATATATAGGATAATATTATAATGTTTGACCATGTTCTGAAGTGCACAGGTTGTGGAGCAAAATACGGCTTCAGCCTCGAAAGAAAACTGTGTGACAAGTGTGGAAAAGGCTTGTCATTGGAGATTGAAAAACTCTCGCTAGAGGAAACAGGAGAACCTGGGATATGGCGGTATGCAGGGGTGCTTCCAAATTTGGAAAGCGAGTTCCACATCTCTCTGGGGGAGGGCGATACGTCTCTGCAACTAAGCGGGAGAATTAGGAGAAGAATCGGGGTAGGCGAGCTTTGGATAAAGGATGAGACAGTGGAGCCCACGGGCTCTTATCTTGACAGGAGCTCCGCATTATTCGTGTCAACAGCTTTAAGCCTAGGGTATGGGAAGATACTGACATATTCAACCGGGAACCTTGGAGCTTCGCTGGCAGCATACTCTTCTAAAGCAGGGTTGAAGATGCATGTTAAAGTCAAGCCTACGATAGACCTTGGAAAGCTTTACCAGATGATAATATACGGTGCAGAGGTAAGTGTTGTAGAGTCTTTCAGAGAGAAAAGGAGGGTGAGGGATGCTGCTGTAGCGATGGAATACGATCCTCTTATAAACGAGGCGAAGAAGACAGTGATGCTTGAAGTATTCCTTCAGCTAAACCGGAGTCTACCTGACTACATTATTCTCCCGATGGGGGAGGGCGGGCTGGTTTACGCCACCTTCAAGATGCTGAAAGAACTTGAGAAACTGAGGGTAGTTGGAAAACAAGTTAAGATTGTTGGAGTCCAGCCGGATGAGTGTAAACCGATAGTGAAGGCTTTCGAGAGGGGTGCTGACACTGTTGAGGCTGAGCCTGAGTCGAGAAGCAGGATATTCGATCTAAATGTGGCAAGCCCTAGGTTCGGGGATGCTGCTTTAAAGGCAATAAGAGAGACAAATGGCGTAGCAGTGTCTGTCAGCGAGAAGGAAATTTTCGAAGCCTTAAGCATTTTAGCGGAGGAGGAGGGTATACTTGCGGAGCCTGCTGGAAGCCTCCCCCTAGCAGGGTTGATGAAGCTTGTTAGAGACGGGGAGATAGATAGGGATTCAAGCGTTGTCTGCGTAGTCACTGGAAGCGGGCTTAAGGATCCTAAGGTGATGAAGGAAATAGCCTATAGGAAGTCCAGTCTAGGCATGCTCATAGAGGAGTTGAGCGGGGGCTTTAGGCTAAGCCCGACTAAGACAGCTATACTCAGGCTTCTTTCGGAGAAAGAGATGTATGGTTACCAGATTTGGAAGTGGCTGAGGGAGAAGTATGGTATTCACGTAAGGATACCAACTGTGTACCAGCACTTGGACGAGCTTGTTAAGAAAGGCTATGTTAGGAAAAGAGGCTCCAAGACCGTTATGGGTAGGAGGAGAGAGTATTACTCGCTGACTGAGAGGGGGGAGGCGCTCGTCTAAAGACTCATGGGCACGTATTTTATCTTTAAATCGTTACTCCTCCAATGGAAGACTGGAACGTTCCTACGCAGTCTCCTAAACTTCTCACTTAAAGAATGCACTACGATAGGGAGAACTATTGTGGCGTCGGCGTAGCACTGTGTCTTCTGAGCTCTGGGACCGATTTTACCCCAGCTCTGACCCTCTTCTAAAGTGCATCCTGATAAACCTCCCCACTGCGGCATGTCTGTAGAGATTTGGATTGCGTAACTGTGGCTCTTGTCACGCCGGGTTTGATAGCTCGCTATGACAGCAGTCTGCTGGATAAAGTTCTTAGGCACTCCGCCACCTATGTAAATCACTCCTGTTTGCTTCGCCCTCTCCGTTATCCTGGAGCTCTCGTCAACGTCTTTCAAATAGTCTACGATAATCCTCTTCTTCTTGAGAACAACCTTTTTACCGTCAACGCTCACAACCTTCTCCCTCCTGTTTGAGAACATTATGGAGAAGCCTAGAGAACTATCTCCGAAGGCTGGGCAGAAAATCGGGACACCGTTTTCATACGCGCTTACCAAAATAGATTCCTTATCCTTAGCATGCTCTCTTAGAAACTTCCCCAGCAAATACAATACTTCCCGGGAGGAATAGGGATAGTCATCCCTAAGGGTTCGCGCAAAATACTTCTCTATCCACAAGTCTGTCTCGTAAAACTTCTTCTCATTAGCGAAAACATCATATATTCTGTCTACTTTCTCTCTCCTAAGCTTAACGTCGTCTATCAAATGGGTTCCAACGTAGTGCTTGCCACCGAGTGCTTCGAAAAGATCATGGTACAGGTTTGCACCCGTTGAAACTACGACGTCGACCATCCTTCTTTGAATAAGGTATGATACTATTCTCCTCATCCCGGCTGGAACCATTGCGCCAGCCAGTCCCAGCCATATCACGATGTTCTTTTTCCTAAGCATTCTAGACCATACTTGAACAACTTCACCAACCTTTCTCCCCTGAAAGCCTGTGAGAAGCATCTCGTCGGTCAGACGGCTTATTTTTTTATCTGCCTCAACCTCGATCGGATCCGTAGGAAGCTTTAGAAGCTTCTTCATCGCTTCCAATAATTGGTTTTTTAATTTAAGTTTTACTAATTTGGGGGGCACGCAGCCCTATTCTCCAAGGTCAACTTCAACGTTGACGCTAGTTACTCCGCTCGGTTGAAACGGTACGACGTCCCCGGGAGCAGGCTTACCGTCTACCTTGAGCGAAACCTTGTTACCCTTGCCAACTCGTTTGACAACGATGTTGTAAGTAACGCCGCGGAAAACCCTCTTAGCCTTGAAACCACTCCAAGACTCAGGTATGCAGGGAGCTATTTTCAAACCTTCGAATGTTGGGCGTATACCAAGGATCCACTGCGTTGCTGCAACATATGCCCAAGAGGCTGTTCCAGTAAGCCAAGAGTTTCTCGCACGCCCGTATTCAGGATGCTCCGGCGCAGCCACGTTCTGAGAGTAGACGTACGGTTCTGTTTTCAGCGTATCCATGTCTCTCCGCGCGAGGGGAAGTATCTGGCGGTAAAGCCTGTAGGCCAAGTCGCCCAGCCCAAGCTTGGCAGCAGCCACTATTGCCCAAGTGTTCGCATGGTTGAATATTCCACCGTTCTCCTTAAGGCCCGGCGGGTATGTCACTGTTCCGCCGAAACGCCTCAGGTTTTCCGAGTCGACAGAATCCTCATCCGTCTTCTTGCTGTTGAAAGGGTCTCTCATCAGCCTAATTCCAAGAGGAGTGTTGAGCATTCTTATTGCGCTCTCAAGCGCTTTCAAAGCCTTCTCGTAGTCTCCGAGCTCAGCTATAGCGGCCCAAGCCTGCGGTATTAGGCTTATCCAATGATACTTCTCGCCTTTAACACCTACTGGCTTACCCTCATCGTCGTAAGCCCTCGCATACCATTCTCCGTCCCACGCAACTCTGTTTATCGTATCAGCCATGTCGCGGTGGAACTTCTCAAAGTCCCTCGCCTTCTTCGAATCCCCGCGGGCCCTGCAGAGATCAGCCAAATCCAGCATGGCCCTGCAGAAAAGCATCCCTGTCCAGACACTCTCAGCCTTCTCCAAGCCATGGTCAAGGTTCATCGTGTCATCCCAGTCTGCGAACCCTATCAGGGGAAGACCATGCGCACCGCGTTTCCTCAGCGTGAATTCAACAGCCCTCATCATATGCTCCCAAATAGTCTCCTCCTTTTTATCATCCTGATAGGGAAGCTTCTCATCGAGGAGCTTGAAATCACCTGTTTCCCTAAGGTAGTTGCAGGTCGCTATTATCAGCCAAAGATGGTCGTCGCTGAACCATTGCGGTTTCTCAGGGGATTCTGCAGCATGTCCGGGACCACCCTCGCCCGTGAGGGGGAATACTTGGTGCCAAGTATGCCCGTCTTTAAATTGGAGCTTCCATAGCATTTTCAGAACACTTTGAGCATGTTGAGGATCATTGTGAACAGTTCCCAGAGTATCTTGGGCGGAGTCGCGCGTACCCATTCCCCTGCCTAGGCCGGTGTCGTAGAGGGATACGAACCTGGACCAGAACAGGTTTGCTCGACACTGTATCGCGTTCCAGAAGTTTATCATCGCATTCATGTCTTGATCGGGTGTCTCGACAGTAAGCTTTCCGAGATACTCGTTCCAATTCCTACAGAGTTCTTCAAAAGCATTCTTAACGTTTTCAGCATTACTATAGTATTCCACAGTCTTGGGTATTAGGCTAGGATTATCCGTTATCCCCAGCACGTAGACAATAATCTTCTCCTCGCCCGGTTTCAACTCTATGAAGTGGCTTAGCGAGGCAATGTTGTTGCCCCTCGACGCCTTGCTGAATCCAGACCTTCCGTTCACAACCACTTCCGGTTTAGAGAGGTCGTTGTAAGCCCCTACGAATACTTCCCTGCTAGTATCGTATCCATCTGGGGGGATACTGCTTGCGAAGAAGGTTTTAGTAGGACGGAACTGGACTCCTGTCACGATTATGCCGTTCCTGTAGGAGCTTGAAACTATCTGCTGCCCCCAGTCCAAGTTCGTCTGATCCATGTATGCGTCCCAGTAGGAGAGCTCCTCATACGTCCACACTTTTAGCCTCCTGACGTTTTCACTCTTGTTTCTCAAACGTAGAACATGAAGCTCGACAGGACATTCTGCATGGGGAGGATTCGGGGGTACGAAGTAGAGGATTGATGCCTCGATGCCTCGATACCTACTGCTTATCCGCGTGTAGCCGGGTCCATGCCGACATTCATACCACTCGAGCTCCTTCTTAACCGGCTGCCAAGTAGGGCTCCAGAATTCCCTCGTGTCCTCATCCCTCAAGTAAACGTAGTGCCCAGGCTGGTCGACAGGGATAGAGTTATAACGGTACCTGGTGACACGGCGGTTCCTAGGGTCGCGGTCAAAAGAGTATCCTCCGCCAGTGTTTGAAACTATCCCGCCGTAACCCCCTTGACCTATGTAGTTAATCCAGGGGGTAGGAGTATCTGGCCTAGTTATAACATACTCGCCCGTTCTCTTATCGAAGTAGCCGTAGGGGAGGAGCGTTATAGGGGACTCGTAGAAAACATTGTTGAAAACCTTGTTAGCCTCCTGAACACCCGGAAAGGGAAGGAGTGAAAAGACCTCTAAGCCGACAAGCCTCTTAGCAATCATTGAAAGAGAATTGCTGTGGTGCCAATTCAAGACCCTAAGGCGATCCTCTAGAGTAGCTAGTGATAAAACCTTTGAGGAACCTTTAGAATATTCTTCTCTGGATCCGGTTGTTTCCTCAGCAGGCCTGACTCTGACGAGATTTCCACTCCTATCCCTGACCACAACAACCCGTACTGTTCTAACAACCCTATTCTTCTTGAAGAAATCTACTCGAAGAACAGCCGTGTCACCGCGGTCTGCTTCAACAATAGCCTGGGCATTATCAGAAAAATCGGGTGCCACACGTTTTAGAAACTCGCTAACCCTTAAAGCATCCTCCCTGCTCCAAACAACCGCCGGACCCTCAGACATGCTGAGATTAGATACAAAAACAGGTATATAAACTAGATTCTTGATAATCCTGCAGTTACAGCCTGTTATTTTTAAAAAGTTGGAAAAACGATTAATACTTTAATTCTGCATGGATTCGTCGCATCCATTCGCTGATCTTAATCTTCTGGGGACACTTCTCCTCGCAAGACCTACATCCCACGCATGCACTCGCCCGCTTCTCAACCGGAATATTATTGTTGTATGCCCATTTGCTCGCACCCATAGAGTTGTATGCGACACCATTGTTGTAAACCTCGAAGTTCCAAGGTATATCTACGCCGTTTGGACACGGCATACAGTAGCCACATTTTGTGCATGGGATCGGACGAAGTTTCTTATATGCGGCATGTACTCTTGCAACCAGCTTAAGGTCCTCCTCCGTAAGCAATCCTACTCCAGACCTTGAGGCAAACTCTATGTTCTGCTTAACCTGCTCCAGTGTGCTCATACCGCTTAGGACCACAGAGACCTCAGGCTTGTTCCATAGCCACTGGAGCGCCATCTCCACAGGATTCCTACCAGCCTCATCCCAGATCTGTTTCACAGCCGGAGGCGGGTTTGCTAAGGCCCCTCCTAAGAGAGGCTCCATTATCACTACTGCAAGCCCCTTTCCAGCAGCGTATTTCAGCCCCTTCGTCCCAGCTTGAACCTCCTCGTTCTCATAATTATACTGTATCTGGCATAGAGTCCACTTGTCGTAAGCATCGATTATCTCCTTGAAAACCTGGAACTCGTCGTGGAAGCTGAAGCCCAAGTATTTTATCTTATCCTCGGAAACAACTCTTTCCGCCCAGTCGAAAACATCTAGTTTTCTAATCTTAAGCCAACTGTCCTTATTCAAAGCATGGAGAAGATAAAAATCCACGTAATCTGTCTGAAGCTTCTTAAGCTGCTCGTTGAAAATCCTATCCATGTCCTCCTTGGAATTGATGAGCCAAATCGGCATTTTCGTAGCCAGCCTAACTCTCTCCCTATACCCTTCTGCCAGAGCCTTGCCGACAGCTATTTCACCGTTGCCACCATGATAGGGGTAAGCGGTATCAACATAATTAACACCATGATCTATAGCATACCTTATCATCCTTATTGCCTCAGGCTCGTTAACCCTAGAGTTGTCGCCGCCGATCGTTGGAAGCCTCATCGCTCCGAAGCCTAATGCTGAAACCTGCCAATCCAGTTTTCCAAATCTCCTATACTTCATTTTACGCAAAGCAGTTAAATATCTCTTTTTTAAGAATTTTAAGAAAAAATTCTAAGGGATATTTATGGGAAAGATAAGAAGGTTCTTATACGGCTCGGAGAAACAAGGTAAAAACAGCGTTGCAAGAGAATGAAAGACCTAGAGCTCGCTAAGAATTTGCTTAAAGAAAACGCGTTAAGCCTAGCGATAGTTAAAGCAGGCAGATTACTGTATGGGACGAGAGAACACAGTATGATTGGAATGGTAAAGGCTATAGAAAGCCATGGTGCAGAATTAATAGGGGCTTCAGTAGCTGACAGGGTTGTGGGGAAGGCGGCAGCGATGCTATGCAGATACGCTGGAGTAGCTGAAGTCTATGCCCATGTGATAAGTGAAAAAGGCTTGAGAGCGTTAAAGGAAGGCGGAACGAAAGTCGAGTATTTTAAAATAGTTCCAGAGATACTGGATAGGAACGGGAGAGAAACCTGTCCTTTTGAAAAACTTGTCGCCAATTGCGGAAGCGAGGAGGAATGCTATAAGAGGATAAAGGAATACTTCGATTCAACACAATAGAAACTACGTTTTTGGAAGGTTTAGGAGGAAGCTTTAGATATTGCCGATATAATGTTAACATGAGCCCTTGCAATTTCCCCAAGCCTATCCATTGCTTCGCTAAGCCTGCCGCTCCAGACTTCCTTCAGACTCCCCTTGTCGTCTTCAACCACGTGGAACACGGATTCCTCGACATTAGCTACATAAACCCCGTCACTATCCTTCTTGAAGGGAAGTACGACCACCACCCTCTGCTCTTTAGAGAAACGGCCTTTCTTCACGATGAACGTTGCCGAGAGTTCACATAGGTTCCGTTCCTTGTCTGGAAAGGTTAGAAGTGCCCCGCCGGCTTTAACATCTTTGTCCATGCTTACTGACCTAAGGTTTTCCTCGTACAGCCTGTTAAGCGAGTCTATTTCCCTCAGTCTTATCATGGCCATCGCGTCCACCGTTGGTTAGCATCTTTCAGTAAGAGCCGTATATTAACATTACGCAGCCTTACTAAAGCACTGTCGCCTATAAGCAATGTTTCAGTCCCGCGTCACTCCTTAGCGCTCATGAATATGTTTAACACGTCGTCCCTACTAAGTTTCACAAAGTTTCCTATCCTAGACCTCCCGTTGTCAGTGCATCTCGACGCCATTTCCTCAAGCCTATCGTCCGGGATACCAAGCTCCCTGAGCGTTGTCGGAAGCCCTATTTGCTTGAAAAAGGCCCTTAGCCTCTCTATGCCTTCAAGTGAAACCCTCTCAGGGCTTTCTAAATCCGGCTCAACATTCCAGACCCTGACGGCGAATCGCACGAATATATCTACGCGATGCTTATACACGTATCTCATCCAGTTTGGGAAAAGCACTGCTAGGCCGGCACCGTGCGGCACGTCGTAGAGACCGCTTAACTCGTGCTCCATTATGTGCGTAGCCCAGTCTCCTATTCTCCCTGTCCCAAGAATATCGTTGTGCGCAACAGTGCTGGCCCACATTATTTCGGCGCGAGCATCATAGTTATTCGGCTCCTTGATTGCTATCGGAGCATTCTTAATCAGCGTCTTCAGAGTTGCTTCGCAAAGCCTATCCGTAAGGTCCACGTGGCGCACGTTAGTGAAATATCTCTCCATCACGTGAGCCATGATATCGGCTACTCCGCAAGCAGTCTGGTAAGGCGGTACTGTAAACGTTACCTCAGGGTTCATTATAGCGAATCTTGGGCGTATAAGCTCAGTGGTTATTGAGAGCTTACGCCAGTCTTCCTCGTTGGTTATGACTGAGCTGGGGCTGGCCTCGCTGCCTGCGCCGGGTATAGTAAGCACGACCCCGATTGGCAAGGCCTCCTTAGGCTCGGCTCTACGAGCGTAGAAATCCCATACATCACCCTCATAGGGTACGCCGACTGCTATCGCCTTAGCAGAGTCTATGACACTGCCCCCTCCGACAGCAAGTATGAAATCTATCTTTTCTCCCCTACATATTTCTATACCCTTCTTGACGAGGCTTAGGCGAGGATTAGGCTTAACTCCAGGAAGCTCGATGAATTCGATACCCGCCTCCTTTAAGGATTGAACCACCCTGTCGTAAAGCCCTATTCTCTTAATGCTTCCACCGCCGTAGTGGAGAAGTATCCTCTTGCTATGCTTTCCCACTTCCTCTCCAACTTTTTTCTCAACACCCCTTCCAAATATTATCTTAGTCGGACACTGAAACTCGAAATCCTCCATGTTATTGGATGACTATTAGGATGGATTTAATCTTTGCGATGTGGTAGCATTCGGCTTCCCCAACTATTTTGACTACATGGCTGGATTGTTGAAAGACTTCTTCGACAGGGCTTGGAGCGTAAGGGAGAAGATCGCGGGGAAACCTGCGACGACAATTCAAGCGACTCAGCACTGTTAAGCATAGAAAGGATTTTCCCAGCTTTCAAAAAAGCTGCAGAAGGAGTTGTCTGGGGTCTTAGGAGAAAACTAGCCTTTTAGCAAAAATAGACGAATACTAGGTTTTTCAATAAACCCATGGAGCGCTGAGAACAAACTATTTAACGTTGATTAGCATCCTTTCTCATAGAATTGTTACAGCAGAGTATGCAATAATTAGCGATTTCAGCAGGGGTTTTCCATTCTGCGCACCCCAGTTAAAAATTAGCGCTCTTACTCCAAGTTTTTAAAGGCGTTTGACCAAAACGTGAACAGGTCTTGTCCATAAGCTTCGAATATTTCCCGATAGTCATGCCCCGCACCTTTTACCATAACAAATATGTGCTCGATATTTAGCTTTTTCAACCACTCATGATACTCTTGTAAAGTAGGTAGTAAACGCGAATCGTATTCGCCACATAGTATTCTTATTTTTATTTTTTCTTCATTCAGCGTCTTCGCATTAAGTTTGGCTAAGTTCCATGGACCGACCTCTTCATAATAGTTTTGATCACCGTTAAAAGTGTAATACGTACGATATACAGGTTCTTCACTCAAATTACGTAGTATGCTGGGCGCTATTGCAGAGATGGCGCCGAATAGGTTTGGAAACTTGAGGCCCAAATGTAGAGCCCCAAATCCACCCATTGAATGACCTTCTATGCCACGTCCCTCTTTTCGAGCTATTGTACGATATTTAATATCAATATGTGGGATTAGATTCTTAATGATTACTTGCTCTATAGGCAGCTTACCGTCTTTAGAGTCTACGTACCATCCAACAGGCAGTGCTTGAGGGAGAACGATAATTGCTTCTGGCATTAAGTTAGCCCTTATGGCTGTATCGTATTTTTGAACCGCCCATGCTCCCTGCCTTGCGCTTTGAAAACCTGCGTGAAGCCAATAGATTACTGGGTAACGCTTTGAATCATTTTGCTCATAGCTTGGTGGTAGATATATCAGGTAGCTGCCTTGAGTATTAGCTCCCCGAGCCGGCGTTGGATAAAGGCAATACCTTGTACCAGGCGGTTCTTCAGTAATCGGATCTATCCATTGGGCTAGTAGTTCTGCAATGGTTTCAGGCGAGGGCGGCTCTGATACGGGAGATGTAGTCCTACACATCAAGACTCGGTTCTTAGCAAGGAATATAAAATCTGCTATCCTAAAAACAGGCTTGAAAAAGCCAGTTTTATGCCTAATCTATAATAGCTTTAAAGAGAATATTAGGAGTTCTCTCGCCCACTATCTCGTCTATTTGCTACATCTGATCCTTGCTTAAAGGCCCGAAGCCCATTGCTCCCGCATTCTCCTCAACCTGCTTCACTGTTTTGAAACACCTCATCCACTCCGGTTCCTTACCTCTCACGTTGTTCAAGGGAAGACGTTGTAAGGCTTGACCTGACTAGAATTGTTTATGCTTCTCACTAGGCGGTATAAGCGCGTTTAAAACTGGCTCAATCCACTTGTTGTTCGGAATATCGTAGAGTATGAAGTCGCTGTCGAACTGCCAG
>CAZTSG010000015.1:0-29147 GCA_964616835.1 uncultured Nitrososphaerota archaeon
TTTGAAAATCCTAGTTTCGACCTCCTCTCCATCTACACCGATCTCCTGCGGCAGGTCAAAATCCATGTCCTCGCCCTTGTACTCCTTATAGAAGATCCTTCCCTTGACCTCGATCCTAATCCAGCATGGCTCACTCCCCAGATACGAAATAAGTTGACTCTTTGATACACGAACCCTCAGATTATCCTTATGCTGTTTCAAAACGCATTTCACTTTTATTCCATCCGGGTAGTTGACTATTCTGTTGAGCTCCTCCCACGCCTGCTCGATGCTTTTCTCTCTCATTTCGCTAACTATTGCTGATGCTAGGGCGCAGTCTTGCGCCACGCTCTCGGGATACTTGAAGACTTTTTCCACAAAATCTCTGAGCTTAGCGTTCGCAGCCTCCCTGTTGCCGCCTGATGAGGCGAGGGCTTCTCCGTATACTCTTTTCAAAACGTCTAGGAGCCATTTCGCAGCATCGTACCCAAGGTTTTTCTTAACGCAGTTTATCAGCTCAAGGGCCTCGCCTGCGAGCTGGGCGTCGTAGATTGAGATCGAGGAGTAGAACTCCGCTATCTCCTTATCAACGCTCTTAACGTACTCCTCGCTCTCCCTCTTAACTCTTTGAATGGCCTCGTCGCACGTCTCTCCTTTCTTAACGTAATCCGTTATCTTTCTTACTATCTCTACCCTCTTCTCCCCGCCTAACGCTTTGAGCCACTCTATGTTCTTCACCAAGGTGTTGGCTACGTCTAGGGCTTGGGAGTCTGTTAGGCTGTTGAGCAGGATAGACTTGAGAAGCTCCTCTTTGAAGTCGCTTCCAAACATGCTTGCGAGTAATTTGCTTACGCTCGCTATTTGCTCGTAGAAAGCCTTCTTATCGATGCTAGTCCAAACTACCTTTGTCTCAACCGCTTGGACTCCTACGAAAGCCCCTGAGAGGTATGAGAATAATGGTGCTTGAAGCTCTTTGCCCGTGTAGATGACGACTGAGGTTTCCCCATTCGGGTAGAAAACGTTCAGTAATCCTGGGTCAACTATGCTCCTCTGAGCCAAGTCCATCTGGGTTATCGTCAGCGCTTCCCCGCTTGGCTTCGCAAGCAAACCCAGCTGAAGCCCTAATGAGCTTGCCGATACCACAGCAGGCAGATAGCTTCCCCCGTAGAACGCTTTCACACCATCCTCGCCGACAACTATGCTCGTCCCACCTATTCTCCCGCCGAGCAGCATCCTGTTCAGCTCCCCTGTCTCAAACGGGTTATCATTGGGAACAAGCATCACCGACGGGTCATCCAGCCTCAGGACCATTCCATCATCAAACCTCACTGAGCCATCCATCCCCAGGATCCCCCTATCTATGCTCAGCTTCCCGTCGGAGAGCTTGAACGCGTTTAAGCTGAAGGTTTTCTCAACCTGCGAGCCTGGGACAACCTTAATGCTTTGAAGATCCTCCTTGAGGAGCTCGAAAATGGCTGGGGTATGCTGCTCAGCCTTGAACGCGAAGACAAGGTAGCTTCCTTCTCCAACCGTCTTCTCCCCGGCGTAGGCCAGCATTCCTTTGAAAGCGATGCTTCCCCTTGCGAACTCAAACTCCACGACAGTCCCCTTCTGAATGCCAGGGTAGAGCTTGCCCGCTAGGCTCTTCTCAACGCCCACTTCAATTCCATCTGTGCTAAGGCTGAGTATCCTCGCGACATCTGGTCCGAGATTGGAGAGCTGGTTCCACGCAGCCTTAAACTCCGCTAGGCGGAGCATCTTGATGAAGTCTCCACCAGCCATTTGGGACAGCTGGAAGGCTTCCTCAGGGCTTAACGTGAGCAGGGGGCTGAGCTCAGACTTTAGCAACGGGCTTGCGAGAAACTCCATCATGCTCCCAGCATGCTGGCTCAGGAAGCTCTTGTCCATCTCAGACATCCATTTAAGCATGCTCGCGACGTACAATGCTTCCTGCCTGCTCCCCAAGGCATTATTCAGAATCGACGCTACCAGCCCCTCTGGCTCTGGAACTTTTAGGTGCGGATAGACCCTGCCCATGTAGTCTGCGATCGAGCACGCTAATTGCGTTCCCCACTTCTCTTCGATCCCGTAGAGCTTTCCGTAGACCTCAGGGTTGCTCCTGAGCTCGCTCGGCATCCGCATCATAGCAACATCCAGAGCTATCTCCCTCCCAACGTATGCTCCGAGCGGGGCTCCGATCAACGCTCCTATTATCGAAGCCCTCTGGCTGTTGTCCATCGTCGGGTCGGTTAAAGCCCTGATGGGTGCGACAACAAATCCGAACGGGCTTACCGTCAAGGCCTCGATAGCGTTCCCCGTCTGAGAGTAAACAGAGAGAGCGTTCACCGTGCTCCACGTAAGACCAACCGCTGTTACTAGGGCTGCAACCGGCTGGAGCGTGGGGATAAGCCACATCACAGTCATGGCTGCTGTTGAGGCAAAGCCCATTAGGAACCCGCTTATTGTTTCAAACGGGTGCCTGGCGATTGTTCTGCCTACGTCGAAGTTTTCAAAGGTCTCCAGTAGCCTGTGCTTGGCTACGAGCCTCCCGTTTCTCAGAACCTTGACTACGAAGTCGCATCTTACTTGCCCGCCGGGCCAGTACGCAGTGTTCTCGCTCCGCCCCCCGTATAAGCCCTCGTGCTCCCTCCTAACCCAGACGGTGAACGGAAACTTATACTGGGCTCCCCCGGGAGGAGTTGTGGTGAGCCAGCTCCCCGGCTCTGCAACCGAGTAGACGTAGACTTTCTCCATGGCCTCCGGCACTGAAACAGGGATGTTTGGGGGAGGCTCCTTCTCCACGCGCTTCTCGTTGGCTGTCTCCAAAACAACCTGGTAGGTTAAAGTATCCCGGGTCGGGTTTGCGATGGCAACCTTGAGAAGGTTCTGCTTACCCAGCATGCTGAGCTCGTTCCTCTCTATAGAAGCGCTGAGTACCTTCATCTCAATTCTTACCGGGTCCGCCGCAGAAACCTTGGCCCTGGTTACGACGTAGCCTTCTCTCTCGTATTTCTTAGCAAGGTTCTCGTCGAGGGTCTGGCAGACGAGCTCAAGCCTCTCGCCGCCGTCTACGATCTTTGGGACAAGGTGGTACTTCAAGGGGTCGCTGTACTTCTCTCTGACAACGCTCTCCGGAACGTTCGACTCGACGAGGACGCGTCCCCCGACGCTTGCCTCAACCCTCTTCTCCACGAGGACCCAGCTGGCCCCGGTCTCCTCCCTCCTAACCACCACCGGAACCCTGTATTTCTCCCAGTGGAAAACCCTGTACCTCACCGTGCCTCCCTCAAGGTAGTAGAGCCTGTAGAGGTCTACGGTGTAGCTCGTCTTCTCCCTCCTGTTGAACTCCTTTATGTAGGGCGGGGTCGGATACCTGTTTGCAACGCTCTCCTCGAAGGTTCCTACGAGCCTCTTGTCCTCGATCACGTAGAATGGCTTATACCTCTCGTCTGGAGGAGCTTCGTCAGGCTTCTCTTCCACGTCCCCCTGGTAAACCCACTCGCCGTACCCTCCTACGTGCACGCTAATATCATCTACGATAAGCTCACTGTCCTCGCAGGCTACGAAGGATATCGTGTAGTACCCTGCCTCGTCGAAAACGTCGCTAGAATTCCTGAGGAACCTGCTCCAACCAGCGCTCTCCCCTAGGGGGAAGAGGTGTGCTGAGCCGTCGGGCTTCTTTACTGCGAGGGCTCCGCTCCCCCTTAACATGTACCAGAATTCGACGACTGGAGATGCTCCGCCGGCGTCGAAGTAGAACGTTTGCCTCCAGGCCCCCCTGCCTTTTTCAGACACTATCCTAAGGCTGCTCGGGCTGCTCCTGTAGGCTGAGGAGCATAGTTCCCCGCTCGCGCTCCCCATGCTTTCGAAAACCCAGTGGTCGCTTGAGGAAGCGTTCCCGTTTGCAAGGTACTCATGGAAGGGGTAATAGAAGTATTTGTAGAAATGGTATAGTAGTCTCCACGTCGCGTTGTAGACGTCGTAGTAGACTATTTCCCTGGTTATTGTCGTAGTGTTGTGCTTCTCGTAAACGTACCTCGGGTCCATGCCGGATAGGAGCCTTGCCTCCCACTCTGTTACGAGGCCCAGGTAGATCTTTGAGGTCCAGTTGAGAACCTCTGGGGCATAGACCCATGCCGCCCTATCGTAGCTCTCCGGAGCCTCGTTCACGTAGCCCTTGAACACCCAGCCGTACTCCTCTTCGTAGCTTGTCTCCTCCCAGACCCTGCGGTAGGGCTTAAGCTCGTAGACGTCGTAGACAGGCTTAACGTAGGTCGCTACAACGTAGTAATGCCTAACCTCCCTGGTGACTGTTTCAAGCCTCGTCACAGCCTCCTCATAGGGCTCTACCCCGCAAGACTTGTACGCTAAGCCCTTCTCCTCAACCCATCTCCTCAGGCTGGGCTCCACATTGCTCCTAGAGTTCTCCGCATCCCTCTGCGAGGGGAACCCTTTCGCGTAGCCCGGCAGTTCAGCCACGCTAATCTTCTTCTCCTCCTGCCCTATTGGGACCGCGACCTGGTAGACCGTTCTGGTCTCCCAGTGGGACGTGTCAACCCTGCGGTATATTCTCCACGCCACAACCCTGTCCCCCTCCTCATTCCTTTCTCCCCTTTTGTAGAGCCTGATCGAGCCCGCTCCCTGAGAAGGATAATAGTAGTATTCTCTACCATGGTTGTCGAAAGCCCTGGCGAGCTCGCCCCTTCTCAGCTTCTCCTCGAACTCCGTCTTCTTCATCTCCACTGTTCCCAAGTAATTGGGGGCATAGGGCGTAGGAGGAATGCAGGCGTCGAAGACGAATATGACTATGACCTCCCTAACCTCCTCGAGAACGTAGTCCCTATTGTTTTCAGCAATCCTGAACGCCTCATACCCGTCTGTCGTCTCCCTCAGGAGCTCAAGCCTGTAAGACTCAACCCAGACCTGCTTCTCAACAGTCCTCACCCTGGCGGCTGTGGCGTACACAGCAGGGTGGTTGCGCGCTTTCTGATAGTCCTCGTACTCAGCTATAACGTTGTACCTTGTTTCAACAACCGTTGGGACAATAGCGTACTTTGTCTCAAGCCTGGTAACCGGCATCGACTCCGTCTTCGTAGCAGTGCTCCAAGCGATCCTCGTGGAGTTTGTAAGCCTCTTGACCTCCGCCTCCTTCGCCAAAGCCTCGTCTAGCGTTTCAAAGGGCCCGTAGGTCTTCTCCTCCGTCTTCGAGCCTGCTGGAACGTAGCGCTTGTCGCCGACCCTAGCCTCGCCCGAGGCGCTTTGAAGATAAACATCGTAGACAACCGTCTTCTCCCTTATTCTCCTAGAGATGTTGAAGCCCGTGGCTCTGAGCGGTATGGTTACTGCAACGCTTCCCTCATCACTCCTCTCTATGGTTATCCCGCTAAGGTCGTAGTTTGAAAGCATGCTTAGCTCAGGGTCGCTTCTGATAGCGTTGGCAAGCTCCCCGCTGCCCCATCCTTCAGCAATAGCCTTCGAAACGATTTCTCTAAGCCTGTCCTCGTTGAACCTCGCCTCTTCGCCGAAGACGAGCAACATGCTTCCCAGGGGAGTCTGGGAAGTGAGAATGATGGTTGAGAGAAATACTGCTGCAACCTTTTTCCCCACGATCCTCACCCTGAATCGCTGGAGCAAGTTTCCCAAACCCCTGTTCTTAACAACCTGTGCTTCGCCACTAGGCTGAATAATGATGCTTACGATTGTAGGGATGAGAAGCGAGCAAGCGAAGAGGCCTGGAAGCCCGTTTAGCGAAAGGATGGTGAGCATCAGGAGGACTAGAGCAACTGTTGAGAGGAAACCCTTCAAGCCCATCCAGAACCTTCTCCCAGCCAGGGAGGTTAACAGCCAGATCATCGAGGAGGCTATGATCATCGAGGCCACTATCCCAACCACATAGTTCAAGGCGAGGAGCCCCAGCGTCTCAACCGTCCCAAGGGTCGCTGTTAGAAGAGCATAGTAGGCGGAGGAGGCGAACAGAATCAAGGAGGCGAGGCTGGAGAGTGAGAGGAGCGCAAAACCCCTGAGAATCTTCCCACTGTTCTTCTTCAAACCATTCAGAATCTTCTCACGCTTCATGGCGAGGAGCGAAGCAGAGCATGTCAGGGCGAGGAGCATGTTGAGGAAGAGGAAGGAGGCGGCAACGCTAAGGATAAGCCTCGCCGTCGGGTAGCCGTGGACGATCAGGAAAGCAACATCGGGCGCTAGCAGAAATAGCAACCCGGATAAAGTAAAGTACGCTATAGCCGCACTAGCCAAGCATACTGGCCAGGCTCTAACAGCGTTCAGGAAATCCCTGATCCTCAAAGCCTCAGCCGGGCCTCCTCGTAAACGGTTATCCCGTTCAGAGAATCCGCAGGGTAGAGCGTAACCTGGAAGCTTGAGCCGACGATTCTGAACGTAACACGCCCATCCAGGTCTGTCACACTGCTCTGGTCTGTTTCGAAGCACATGATCCTTAAGCCGGCCACAGGGCTGCCGTCGTGAGCCCAGCAGGCTCTCGCTTCAACACTGTTGCCACTCCTCTCGGCAGAGATTTTGATGTGCGTGAAGACAAGGGTCAGCTTGGGCAGCATTGTCGTCAGCTCAAGCTCGTCACTCCTATTCTTAGAGGAGAACACTACTCTCCTTGAAACATTAACCTCTTCGAAAACCCTCGTCGCAGCAAAGCCTGTTTCAACACCTTCCCTGATCTTCTCCGTCACCCAGCCTGCTGAACCATAGTAGCTTACAGTCTGGTTGAAGAGAATCGTAGAGTTGCTGTTCGCCCAAACGGCTGAGCCTATCAAAGTCCCGCCGAAAACCCTCGTGTCCCGCCTGATCTCGGTGACAAGGTAGTTTGCTGAAGTATACCCGACTTCATCCCCATTGTTCAGGGCAACAGCCATACGATAAATGCCGGCCTCTTCCGAGCCAGAATGGTAAACAGCGTCAATAACATAATCGTCGGTGACGTTGACAGAGGGAACAGGCTCTCCAACCCTTATCACGACCGGGCTTGTGAAAACCCAAGCGTCACGGTTAACACCCTCGAAGGAAACTTTTTGAACGCTCCCCGGGGCTCCGCTGCCAGTCTTTGAAAACCCCCTCCAGGTTGCGTTCCAACAAACGCTCCCAACCCCCGTCATCTCAGGGAGCCTGAAGGTGAAGACATGTTCCACCCCGCCGTCCAAGGCTGCCTCAGCAGTATGGCTACTAACCTGAATGTTCCCGTTTCCCCTGAGGATTATTTCTAGGACTGCGTGGTGTAGGTCGCGTTCTCCGAAGCTTGATGATACTTCTACTCTAATGTATATTTCCAGCTTGACTTTGTGCGTTCCGGGGCTTAGCGTTGCTACTCTAGTGAAGCAGTTTGCCCACCAGTATCCAGTGTCCTTATAGACTTCTTTCCCGTCTACGTAGGCCTTCAAGTATTTCCCCCTAACAACCCAGCCCGTCGGCGGGTGTCTGTAGAAATCGTTTCCACAAACATAAACGTCCGCGTAAAGGCCCTCTGGAACAGTTATCGTGGCAGTAGTGCTCTTAGTATCGCTGTAATTGCCTAGGGCATCAGCCTTAATATGCAGATAGCCAGTGCCACCGAACCAGATTACCTCGTCGACGGAGAAGCCTACTGCTATTGTGTCCGTCCTCAAGCCCGTCCAAGAGAAGGATGAGGGCATTGCTTGGGAGGGAGACTGGCCTAAGAAGAGGGGAGCATGAGCAAAAGAGCTGAGAGTCAAGAGAGCCAGCGGCATGAGAACAAGAAGCAGCTTGGTGAGAGCGGAAACTCTATGAGCAGGCCTCCGCATCCTCAAACCCCCTCCCACCTCCATGGTGGGAGGTATAAAAATTTTGTGTCGTTTTGCGACACAAACAATCTCTAAACGCATATAGCAACATTCTCAAACTTTTATGTACCTATGTTCGTCACCATAACAACATTTTTTATGAGAAAATTTTTGTTTCAGAAACATGTTGAAAACATGCTATCATACTGAGGCAATTTAAATTTAAAAGAGTGGTTATTCAGGTTGCTGGGCTACGATGCATTAAAGGAACTGGAAGAAGGCATTGGAAGCAAATACGAGATCCTCGTCGGATTCGACAACGGAGAGAAAGCATACTGCGGGGGCAAGGAGCTCAGGGTCCATGTACCCGAGGGCGCGAGCAGGATAGAGTGGATAAAGATAATCTGCATCGAGGGTAAGCAAGAGGAGGTAACCCGTCTCCTCCACGAGATAATAGAGGCTGAGGACAAAGATAAAGTATCCGTTAAGATAGGAGAAGCTGGCGAACGTATCGTGATTGAAGGATATGGGAAGATAAACTATCAAGAAGATATTCTTAAAGCTTTCTCTGAGAAGCCCGGGATCCCTCTGGATGTGCTCGAGGGCAGGGTGAAATTTATCCGTCGCGGCGGAGGCGGGGAAGTCGATGGCGTTCTCTCCGCCTCAGAAGATATCATAGTCGATGGCGAAGTAGTATTTAAGAAGGACGATGTAATAGCCATAATAGAGATGGAGTCAACGGTAACCGGGAGAAGCTTTGAGGAGCTGCTTGGTGGCGCAATTAAGGACCTTAAGAACCATCTTCAGCTCCCTGATTATAAGAACGTTAAGTATGGCATAGCCATAGGATTCTCATATGATCCAAAAGAGGTGCTTGGGGAGGAGCCCGGCGTGCCCCCGCTCATAAGAGTATACACTAGGGAGGAGCTGATAGAGGGATGAGCGTGGTTGAGAGGCTGAGGGTTCTGCTAGCTGAGAAGTTCGAGGCAGGGAGGGTTGATCTACTAGGATATTCTTCCCCCAGGAAATGGATGATAGCCATTAGGCTATACCCCTTCGACATCTTCATCACGGCATATGAGAACGGAAAGATACAGGTTGATGCCGGTCCAGAGCCGACCAGGAGCGAAATATCTGAGTTCTACCTCTGGAGGAAGTACAAGCGGAAGTATGAGAGGGCGAAGACAGATGAGGAAAAAAGGGAAATCAGGCAAAAGGAGGATGAGGAGGAAGAAAGGATCATCGAGGATTTTAAGCAGAGGAGGTTCGAGGATTACGTTAAGAAAGGAGGCGCCATCGCGTACTTCGCCGAGAAACACATGTGGGGAGATGAAATAGCTAGGAGGGTTAGCGAAAAACATGGCATTGAAGTCAGGTTCGAGATAGACTATGAGTCGGGCTTCTTCACGACCTTCGACTCAACTGGGATGAGCGACGAGCAGTTAATCGACGAAGTCATGAAGAGGGTAAACGCCATTAACGAAGCAAGGGAGATGTTTTTCAACGAGGAAATGATGAACGAATTCTTGACAAGTAAAGGAATAGAGGTTAAGAAAAAGCGGAGCAGGCAAAAATGAGTTTCGAGAACAACCCCTCCTCAACTCTAAAAATGCAAGCATAAGAAACCATCAAGGCTGCAACCGGGATTTTGTCCAGGTGTAGAACTCGCCCACGTGCTCCCTCCCACGGAACTCGAAGAACACCTTAATACAGGATCCCCATCCGGAGGAGTGTTTCCAGAGCTTCACCACAGACGGAACCTTTCCCTCCCTTTTACTCCATTTACTGACCTCTTCCCTTATACTCGTCGGGTTAAAAATCCCCCTTGAGATCCTAGCGAGCTTCTTAACTAGGGCTATGCCCATCCCTCGCTTCGATTTCACTGCTCTCGATGAAAAACCTCTTAGTATCGAAAGGGGCCAGCTCGCAGTCTATCTCGGCATCGCTCTTCTTCATATATTCCTCCCTTTGCTCAGCCGCATATTTTCTGAGAAAGGCTCCGCGTGGTCTAATGCCCCACTCGAGATACCATAAACTACTATAATTTATCTCACCACTGAAAATCTTCTCAAGGATCTCCTCAGATGACAAATTAGAATAGTCCTCGAAGAAACCCATCTTGCGAAGATAATCTATTGAATCTACGAGCCTCTTCCTCAGCTCTGGTTCCATCCATAATGACAATTTGAACAAGAGCTTAAAAGCATAACTATAAGATGTACTTGGTTTCAAAAATATCGACAAGTTTTAATGGAAATAAGAAGCGGACCCGGAGGGATTTTCCGGGTTCCTGGTTTAGCAACGCTACCGATTTTTCAGGCTATAAGCATGCTTAAAAATTGAAACCAGGCTCAATGCTCACACGGTAATGCATCAACTTAATCATTCAAGAAAAAATTTAATAGCCGGCTTAAGAATAAAGAAACAGGGCCAGTGGCCTAGGTGGTCAAGGCGCCCGGCTGATAATCTAGCAAAAAAATAATTGAGCCGACACCGGGAGATCGCTGGTTCGAGTCCGGCCTGGCCCATATTTTTTATTTCACGGTTACGCTTTTGGCAAGGTTCCTAGGCTTGTCTGGATCGCATCCTCTTAGTACTGCGAGCTGGTAGGCTAGTATTTGAATTGGTATTATCTGGACGATAGGATTCTCTGTTCCGCACTCCGGCACTTTGATCCAGAAATCTAGGACGTCGTAGTTCTTAGGAGAGACCCCTATGATGTACCCTCCCCTAGACTTTATCTCAGTAGCGTTCGACAGGATTTCCTTCTCGTTTTCTTCGGAGATGAATACTATACAGGGCGTTCCTTCTTCTATCAGCGCGATGGTCCCATGCTTTAACTCTCCGCCCGCGAATGCTTCGGCGTGAATGTAGCTTGCCTCCTTTATCTTTAGGGCTGCCTCCATCGCGGTCGGGTACTGGAGGCCCCTTCCTATGCAGAATATGTGTTGTTCATTCATGAGTTTCTCGGCCAGCTTTTTTATCTTGTTCCTTGTGTTTGCTGAAGTAAGGTAGTATATGACGTTCCAAAGATATCTCAACCGCCTTCTGCCTTCCTCATATTTTCCGGCTAGAGTGTAAGCGAGCAGGTTTAGGAGAGCTATTTGCGAAGTATAGGTTTTAGTTGAGAGGACACATATTTCTGGGCCCGCGTGCATGAGTAGGAATGCGTCGGACTCTCTCGCCAGACTCGAGCCGATAACGTTCACAACAGATATTATTTTGCTCCCCCTCTTCTTTCCCGCTCTAATGGCCTCAAGCACGTCGTATGTTTCACCGGATTGCGAGACCGCGATTATGAGTGTTCTATTTGTTAGAAAATGCTCGTAATTAGGAAATTCTGAAGCCAGCACGACGTTGACATGTTCTCTTGCAATCTTGGAGAAAACATAGCTCGCTGTTAGGCAAGCATGGTAGCTTGAGCCGCATCCCACTAGGAAGACGCCCCTCGCCATTTTTATTTCGCTCGCTATCCTCTCAAGAATCCTTTTATCTTGCGCTGCTGCCCTCTGAACCGTGTCGACTTGCTCCATAATTTCCTTCAGCATGAAGTGCTCGAACTCTCCCTTCCTAGCTTTCTCAGCGTCCCATTCCACGCTTTGTATTGGTCTTTCTACTTCTAATAAAACACCGTTCTCAATATTGTAGAAAACGGGATCTGGTTTAAGAACAACCATGTCGTAATCGTAGAGGTACACTACTTTCTTAGTGTAATTTATGAACGCAGGTATGTCGCTGGCAACGAAGGAGCCGTGGTCCGCCAAGCCTATTACGAGTGGCGAGCCTTTTTTAACGGCCACGATCTTATGCTCATCCTTATTAATAGCCAGTATGGCATAGGCTCCTTCAAGCCTGCTGAACGCTTTGAAACAGGCTTCCTTGAAGCTTTTCTCATTACTAAGCTCTTCTTCTATTAAGTGTGCCACAACCTCGCTGTCGGTCTTGCTCCTAAACACGTGGCCCTTTGAAACTAGCTCCTTCTTCAGTTCCTCGTAATTCTCTATTATGCCGTTATGGACTATTGCTACGTTCCTCCTGCAATCGGTGTGGGGGTGCGCATTGGCCTTAGTGACTCTTCCGTGAGTAGCCCACCGAGTGTGCCCTATTGCTAGTTTAAGATCATGCTCAAGAAAGTTTAGCTTAGCATGGACCTCGTCGACCTTCCCCACATCCTTCTTAACTATCAAACTACCGTTTAATACTCCTGCGAAACCAACGGAATCGTAACCCCTGTACTCTAAGTGTTTCAAGCCCTCTAAAACTATTCGCGAAGCGTTCATACTGCCTACGTAACCTATTATTCCGCACATTTGCTACTTTTACACTCCCAGCATTAGAATACTGGGTGTTAAAATGGTTTACTGATTAAACACCTCTTAACATTTTTACTCTCTTAAAAAGCGATGGGCAATTCTATCACTTAAAGCTCCCATGGAAAAGTTTGAAAGATTTTGGAGAGGCGGCAGCCCCATGGGGATCGGGCTTCTTCAACGCAACTGTATGCAGCAGGTTTAACCTCCAACCGTCTCTTACCAACGCGGGTAGCTTACCTTACCGCTGCTCCCTCCCGGGCCTAGCGGGGTTCGGTAATTAAGCAGGCATGCCCGCCCTACGGCTGGCACGCTCTGCTACACCCGCCCGGTAAGGAACGGCTTTCACAGCCCTGTCGCACACGGCTACGCGAATCCGCCCTGTCCCCACGGTTATCGGCTCCCCGCGTATCGCCAGTTTCGGGTCACAGGGGATGGCGAGCCCCCCGAGCCTACCTGCCGCCTCGAATTAAAAATGGGCTGGAGCATCCTAAATACGTTTCTGTTTTAATGAAGCATGCTTCCTCAGACTGTTTAAGGCTTAAAAAAGGATAATGGGCTTAAGCATTGAAGTTTATGAGGAAGGAGTCTAAGGCTAGGAGTAGCATAATTGGGCTTGCCCTCCAAGTGCTTAAGCAGGTTGAGAAGAAGGAGCCTCCTTCGATCCAGATACCGTTGAGGACTGTCGATAACATAGTTTTCGACGAGAAGAAGGGGCACTACGTGCTAGGGCCTAAGAAGGCTCTCCGCACCTCTAGGAATGTTAAGCACTTGAAGCCCCTTACCCAACTGATATGGGTTGCAAGCCTCGCGAGGAAGCTGATAGACGAGGATAAGACGAGCACGCTCAGAGATGTTTTCTACATGGCTGAGGGTGTTGACTTGGGCTTCGAGGATCAGAGCGAGTCCGACAGGGTGATAACTGAGCTAGAATCTATAATAGGAGCGCCCAGAGAGGATTTCAACATCTATCCTGAAGAGAGAAGCGCTATCTTCGCAGACCTTACGATCGAGTACACGGTTAAGGGCTACGAGGGTAAAAGGATCAACCTGACATCACACCCAGATGGGTTGATGATAGGGCCTGCCCTCGCTACAGCAAAATTCGTGAAAACCTCTGCCGACAAGGTTCTCTGCATAGAGAAGGGTGCGATGTTCACAAGGTTCGTCGAGGAGAAGGCTTGGAGGAAGTACAACGCCATCCTAATCCATACTGCTGGACAAGCCCCCCGCGCTACGCGCCGCCTCATAAGAAGGCTTAACACGGAGCTAGACCTCCCAGTCTATATCTTCACTGACGCCGACCCTTGGGGCCTTCACATCGCGCAAGTCATAATATCAGGCTCAGCCAACGCGGCGCACGTCCCCGAGCTTGCAACACCCAAAGCCAAGTGGATGGGTGTTTATGCTTCAGACATAGAGGAATATAAGCTTCCGAGCACCAGGCTTCTTGACGTAGATATAAAGAGGCTTAACGAGCTTAAGAAGGACACAAGGTACTCTAAGGAGCCGTGGAAGAGCGAGATAGAGAAATTCTTCGAGATAAAGAAGAAGGCTGAGCAGGAGGCCTTCAGCAAGTACGGCCTATCCTACATGGTCGATGTCTACTTGAAGAAGAGGCTGGCTTAAACATAAGGAAAGATTTATCTTAAGGGATATTTGTGCTGAAGGAGGTTTGAAAACAGACGTACTGGTAGCAAAACTGTTCGCAATACTATTAACATGCTGCGGAGCCCTACTCTTATACTACACTATAGATACTGGGGAGGCTCTGGATAAAATGTACCCGTTCTTCTTATTCGCCAGCCTAGTACTACTGATACTTGGCGTAATAGGACTCATATCGCGGCTAAGAGAATAGGATTCGAGAAACATCTGAAAAATTACAGCCTTTTCCAAGGATAGGGACGAAAAATATTTAACCTTCCTTGGTTGCAGACTATCAGCCGGCGGGCCGGCGTAGCTCAGCAGGTAGTTTAACAGCCTAGAGCAGCGGGCTGTTAACCCGTTGGTCGGAAGTTCGAGACCAGTAAAAATATAAATGGCGAAAATCTTCCCGCCGGCGCTTGTATATATTTATATCTTTTTTAACACTCCAGATTCTCTGTCTACAATATTTTTGCTAAACAAATCAATAGTCTGCTATGAATATTCTCATCACCACGTAAAGGGATGCGTAAAAAAGAGCGCGGTCGTCTAGTTGATGTTGACGGATTAAGATAATACTTATATTTTCTCTCTTATACTAGGAAGAGTTGACAAAGGTTTTGCAAGCGAGGAGGAAGTGCCGTTAATGATTATAGTGGACTACGACAAGGGTATTTTGGAGGTCAAGCCGTTTTCTGGGGAAGAGTTGTGGAAGGCTTTTCATCTTATAGATGAGGGCGACCATGCTCTCGCTGAGACCAGTAGGGTTGTGAAGGTTGGCGGGGAGGAGAAGGTTAGGCGTAAGGCCCTTATAAAAATAGTTGTGGAAAGTGTTGAATTCGACGTTTCCTCAGAGAATATTCGTCTCAGGGGACGTGTGCTAGAGTGCCCGGAGGATCTGGAGGGTGTTAAGGGTCATTACCATACTCTCTCAATAGGGGTTGGTGACAGGCTTGTTCTCGAGAAGCAGGAGATTTCTCCGATTCAGAGGAGGATACTGAGCCAAGGTGTGAGTACTCAACGGTTCATCGTCGTAGCCATTGAGCTCGGGGTTTCTACGATCGCTACCGTGAGGGATTACGGTATTGTTGAAAGCTTTGGGGTCGAGCAGGATATTGCTGGTAAAAACTTCCCTGCGGAGCGCGAAGCCACTTTGAAAAGGTTTTTCCACGAGACTGCTAAAGTCTTGAGAGAGGCTTGGCTCAGGGAGAAGCCGATGATAATCCTAATCGGCCCAAGTGTCATGTACGAGTCTTTCCTGAGATTTCTGAAAGAAGAGTATAAGGATATTCACAGTGCCGTAGTAGGGTGTTTCCATGCTTCTGGCGGAACATTATCTGCTGTTAACGAGTTTCTTAGAAGCGGCGAGATGAAGGTTGTAGCGAAAGAGTTGAAGAGCATCGACGAGATGATGGCTGTTGAAGAGCTTCTTAAGAATATGGCTGAGGAGAAGGCTGTGTACGGTGTTGAAGAAACTTGGAGGACTGTTGAAAAAGGGGCTGTGAGTCATTTGATAATACATGCTAAGCTGGCATCTAAGTCGCGCGACCTCTTGAATAGGGTGGCGGATATGATGCGTTTGGTGGAGGCGTATGGCGGTAAGGTGACGATAGTCAGTGGTAGACATGAGTCCGCTGAGAAGCTCAGGAGCATCGGCGGCATAGGAGCTATCCTGAGATACAGGTTCCACTAATTACTGTAAACCTTCTCATTATACTTTCCTTGTTAATATACAAAAATATGGCTCCCCAAATTCTGAATTCAAAGTAAAGCTAGTATTGGCTAACTCCACTGCTTCTTAAGCTGACGCTGAAAGATAAGTCCGCCCATTCATAAATAAAAATACTGGCAACTAGCTTGGATTTTATGTAGTGTCCGACAAGCATTGGTTCAGCGCCACCCGACTTATTTGAATCTAAATATCCTATGCTCGACGGCTTTACAGTATACGTCACGGCTGTGGTGGCACTGTCAAGCGTATGTTCTGTTTTAACATCTCCTGTAGAAGGATTAGTCTGATCTTTCCAAGAGAATTGCGCGGGATTGGCTACACTGTAGGCTACTGAAGCTGATATGTCGGAACCCATAGTCATAGTAAATGATATGGAGCTAGTTGGCCCGCCCTGATTTTTCGGTTCCCAATCAAACAAGACCTGCCCTGAATAAGCAGAGGTTCTCCAATCGGTCTCGGTTATAAATGCCTTGGGTACATGATTAAGAATCCCACTAAAGTATCCAATCATTTGAATGTTTTACATGAGCCAGAAAGAACTTGTAAGTAGTAGAGCCAACGTCTGAGAGGTGTAATAGTAGTCTACACGCACATACGTTCTTCCAACAGTATCTCCCAGAAGTCCCTTTATATTCTAATTGCACCATGATGATGGACTCTACTGATTCTTGTTAACCCTTTCGTTAATCCCTTCTTCGTCAAGATGATTCCTGATATAAACAATAACCTTCTGACCTTTAACAACCTCTTTAACCGCATCCCTAACCATTAAGGCTAAAACCTCTCCTAGAGGGCAGAATGGTGTTGTTGCGATGAACTCGACAATTATACTATCCTTCTCCCTTCTAACATCTTTAATCAGGTTGAGTTCTCCGAGAGTTAGCCCTATCTCCGGATCCACAACGCTGGAAGCAGCCTCCCTAGCTTTTGAAAGCACGTCATACTCCATGCTCATACTCTCTTCTCCTCTTCTCATACTCTTCTCTAGATAAATATATTCTTGCCGGAACGCCCATGACGACTACGTTGGGTGGAACGTCCTTTGTGACCACCGCCCCTGCTGCAATCACAGAGTTGTCTCCGACGCGTACTCCAGATATTATCGTCGAGTTCGCCCCTATTATGCAATCATTCCCTATTACGACGGGGAGGAGTTTTTTCGAAACCGGGTAGCGGTCATTGGTGACGCATGCGCAGGGGCCTATGAAAACATTATTGCCGACAATAGTGCCGTGAGGAAGGTAAACGCCGGACTGAATCTTAGCATTGTCTCCTATTTGGACACTCCCATCGAGCATCGTACCCGTTCCGATTAAACAATTGTCTCCAATCCGGCTTCCCTCTCTTACTAGGACGTTGTGACCCGTCACCAGCCTTCTCCCGATTAAAACCTCTTCGTAAATAATGCTTCCAGACCTTATGAGGCACATGGAGCCTATTCTAGCACCCTTGGATAATGAATCCAAGTCACCAATATCCTCAGGAATCTTATTGGAGAGGCTTTTCTTAGAAGGGTATCCTATTATCGTGCTCATCCCGATATACGTCTGCTCACCTATCTCGCTCCCTCCTAGGACGAGATTACTGCCTTCAAACCTTACTGTTGGATGGATGATCGCCTTTTTCGAAACATAGTTCTGGAGCATTGTTTAAAACCGCATGTTGCGTAAATAAAGGTTTTTTAACCACTATTTAAAAATACGGCCAGCAATGCGGCAGCAAGGGGGAAAAAGGAGGACAGTGCTCTTTCTCATCCTAACAATAGTTTTAAGCATCTTGCTTGAGACGAGCGCGTCAGCACAGATCTCTCTCTCAGACTTCTGCGTCGACTTAAGGGTTAACATGAATGAGGATGCGATTGCGTTCTACACTGCTAACATGACGCTGGGACCTTGGGCGTTAGATGAGTTGAGGGAGGCTAATTGGACTTTAAGAATACAGCTTCCGAAATGGGCTTCCCCCAACCTGGTCAATTCAACAGATATGCCGAGCCTATTTTTGGCTAATGGTATAAGAATCCGGCTACGCTTGGAGAATGAAGCTGATTACGACTATCTTGCCGCAAGGATACCTCCTGTCAACGGCGACTCGTTAAGCGCAACCCTTAGAATCGGCTTCGTGCAGCGCGATAAAATAGTGGGAAGCACAGTATTTTTCAAACTGCCTGTTCTAACAGGTTTCAACATCATGCCGGAATATGTGAATTTTACTTTCCGAACGAATGGAAGAATAGAACTATACAGCCAATACCTTCCTTATTTCGACCCTATTTTCGAGAATAACACTTGTGTAGGATTATGGAAAACTTATTTCAGGACGAAAACCGTTGAAAACATTAATGGCTCAATAATCTTTCATCCTGAAGCATTTGAAAAATGTGTAGTAAAAAGCCTGCATAGGGAGATAATAGTTGCAGAGTATCTGCATGTTACTGTAAGAGACCAGTTAAGAATAAAATACATAGGGGAGCGAAGTACGAGCGAAATATTGAGTATAAGTCTTCCACTCAGTATTAGTCAGACGGTTAAGGTTAAGGATGCGCTGGGCTCTTTACGAACATACTCCAGTGGATTAGCAGAGAATATGAGCGTCGTAAGAGTCTACGCAAGATACTCTCTAAACCCCGGTCAAGAATATGAAGCAACAGTGGAATACAACATACCTATTAAAAACATTATTACTGCTGTAGATGGTGGGAGAATCAGCATACTGATTAAAGACTTGGCGAACTATAGCGATGTTGTGAACACCTACTCTTTAAGCGTGAAGGTGGAAAGCGGAGGAAACTGGGAGATACTGGTAGATTCAACAACCGTAGGTGTGGAGAAAAACAGTGTGTTCGCTACCCGTATTACTAATGCTATGCCAAGCGTCTCGGCTCAGCCGTTGAGTATTACTTTTACTCACGTACAGATAGCGGCTGGCAGGAGTATCTCATTAATGCTCGGATTGCTAACCCTAGCAATGCTCGTGGTTGTCGACATGTTCAGGGAAAAAGCTGCGAAACCGGTTGAAGAACTCAAGGAAGAGAAGGAGATTGAAAGCTTGATAGAGAAAACGGTAGAGGCCCTCGCCGAAAGAATCGACTATGAGTACCGTCTGGAAGAAACCAAGGTAAAAAACGCTCTTGGAAGGCTTTCTTCAAAAGAGTATAAAACAAGCCTTGAAGAGTGTGAGCGGAGGATCTCGGGATCTGAGAGGAAGATTATTAAGGCGATAGAACAGATCTCGGCGAAAAACCCGAGGGTCGGAGAAGAAGTGAAAAGAAGCTACGATGTTTTCGAAGAGGTTAACAGCGACTTGAGGAAAATGATCGACAATACGATAGAAAGGTTTAGAAGCGGACGGATTACGAGAAGCATCTTCGAAAACCTGGGTGGAAGATATTTGAAGGACAATAGGAGGAGACGCGAAGCCGCTGCAAACGATATCTACAGGCTTCTTGAAAAATTGAAGTAATAGGGCTTCCAAGTCTCAGGCATTGTAACGTAAAGCGTGTTAAGTGAGAACAGTGTTTTCAAATAGGTGGGAATAAGAGGGATAGCCCGGGAGAGATTCGAACTCTCATCAAGGGGTCCAAAGCCCCCCATGTTTTGGCGCTTTCACTTAATGCGCTTTGCCATTACATTCGGCGCCCTAATTGGCTCCACCGGGCTTCCCGGGCTTGTTAAAAAACCGTCAGCAGGTATTTAATAACCTTTATCTCTATGACTCAGGAGATTTCCATCTCTACGCGTTCTTTACGGCCGTCCGGCTCTATTATAAAAGCTGGCCTACCTGTTCCCACGTATAGTACTCGGTACCGTGGTTTAACGTTAAAATCGTTGACGACGTTTTTCCCATCTAAGATCGCCAGGTCTTTTCCAGCTAGCTCAGAGGCTTCCCCTATTCTGATTTCATGAAACTCTTTATGGTCGCTTGCTATAATTATTACATCAGCACCCTTAACTACTCTTCTCCAGTCCTTAACTACCTCATAACCCTTACCCTCGACTTTTTCGACAAGCGGATCGCAGACCCTGATGCTTACCCCGAGTTTTTCAATAAAGCTAAGTATTTTCAAAGCTGGCGAGAGCCTCATGTCCGAAGTCCCTCCCCTGAAAGATAACCCTAATAGTGCAAAAGCGCAGTGCGACGGTTCTTTTCGCAAAAGCCTAATTGCATTAATAATCTTTCTGATAAAAATTTCAGTCGCTTGTTCATTAATGCTCCTTGCTAATTGAGTGATCTGAAGCTTTATGCCGTGCTTAGATGCAACTTCTAGGACGAAGTAAGGATACACGGGGATGCAGGCTCCTCCTACGCCGATACCAGGGTTATGCAGGTGGGAGAAGGGCTGAGAATTGGCTGCTTTCTGTACTTCGTCGAATGAAACTCCTATTTTCTCGCAGAATAGAGCGAGCTCGTTTGCTAAAGCTATGTTAACATCACGATATATTCCTTCAAAAAGCTTCTCGGTTTCCGCAGCCAATGTACTGGACATTTTGATAACGCCTCTCTTAACGACGGCTGAATACAATTCTGAAACTAGCTCAAGGCTTCTAGGAGAATCGCAACCAACTATCTTCGGATAATTCTCCAAGTAGTCTTCTAGAGCTGTACCCGCAGAGATTCTTTCAGGACTGTATGCTAATGCAAAATCTTCATCCGCCTTAAAACCACTCTTTTCTTCAAGAATCGGCTTAATCAGGTTGCGTGTCGTTCCAGGCGGTAGAGATGTTTCGACAATCACAACATCCCCCTTGGAAAGATGCTCGCCTATCTCTTTAGATACTTCCATCACCGGAGATAGGTCCGGCTTCTTTTCTTCAGAAAGATACGCAGGGACGGCGATTATTTTAATATCGGATTCACATGCTCCATAGCGGTAATCATCTGTGACTTTAAGCAACCCTCTTCTTTTTAACATGCTTATGTATTTGGACAGGTAAGCTTCCTCAGGAAACGGCGAGACGCCTGATTCGAGCATTCTTATAGCATTCTTGTCTAAAGTCATACCGATTACTCTTGCTCCCACGAGACCCCAGCCTATCCCGATCGTTAAGCCAACATGCCCGAATCCGAATACTCCAACGCTGTAAATTCCCTTTTTGAGATTTTTAACGGCTTCCCTAGCTGTCGTGAGGAACGGCTTCATTCGATTCAGCTTGCTAAGCATCTTTTTAAGATTAACTGGATAAAACATAAAGGAATAATAATGTCTTACTCTTTCTTTAGGCCGAAATTGGTTGGGAAAAGAATTATGATAGATGTGCTCACGCCTAAGCAAGCCCTCTTATTCGGAAAAGTTAAGGAGAAGCTTGAGAAGAAAGGTTGTGAGACCTACATCGTATCCCGTAAATATATTGAATTAACTAATATTTTTAAACTATCTCGTATCAAGCCGATAATCGTAGGGAAACACGGGGGACGCGACCTTTATAATAAGCTCGTTTACTCGCTGAAGAGGACTTTGATGCTTTCAAAACTATTGAAGAAGCTTTCTCCAGAAATTGTTTTAAGCTTCAGCTCGCCGGAGGCTGCTAGGGCCTCATTCGGGTTAAATATTCCTCATATTTCTGTTAACGATTCTCCCCACTCGCTCTACGTGGCGAAGCTGACAATTCCTTTAAGCCGCAAGCTCTTAACCCCTAGGATTGTTGGGGAAAAAGCTTGGCTCGATTACGGTATAAGTAGAGAAAATATCATTACCTACAATTCTCTAGACCCAGTTGCATGGTTGAGGGACTTTACTCCTAACAGGAGTGTTTTAAAAAAATACGGCTTGTCTGGGGGCGAGTACATTGTTTACAGACCTGAGGAATACGCGGCCTCCTACCTAAATAGTGGCCGCCCGACGCTTGAAACAGTATCGAGGACATATTTCCGGGAAAGGAGCCTGAAGGACATGAAGCTCGTAATCGTACCTAGGTATGAGAAGGAAACGTATCGAAAAATCTTCAGAAACAGTAGTGTGGTAATACTCAACCATGGTGAAGACACTCGCTCAATCCTGTTCTATTCTAGATGCTTCATCGGTGCCGGAGGCACGATGAATACGGAGGCAGTGCTTATGGGCGTTCCCACAGTATCCCTCTATCCTTCCTCTACGATTGTGGAGGAGTTCCTAGTTAAAAAAGGCTTATTGGTTAAAGCGACTGATGAAAGAGGGTTACGCCGATGGCTTAGGAGAACTGTTCAAATAGAATTCAACGAGGATAAGAGGCTCTCTTCTCTAATGAGGCTTAGAAGCATGGAGGACCCTGCTGAAAAGATTGCCGAAACCTGTTTAAGCCTATCATGATCTCTAGTTGCTCTTGCTAATCTCTTTTGAAAACAGATGCTTATAGAGCTTGAGCCATGTGAATATCCATAGGAGTATGAGGAACAATCCTACAGATGCTTGAATGAGCCCTATGAGTAACCTTGGCGCTAAGGGTCTCAAAAACCTTTCAATATTGACTTGAATGATGTAGAAAAATTGAGACCCAAATATGATTACGAAATAGTTGAACAAGATTATCAAAATCAACGGCTTAAGATTTAGGATTTTACCCATGATCTCACCATAATCCTAGTACAACTGTTAATACGACTAGCAAATTCGATAAGACGCATAATGTCATCATTGCTCTTATAATCTCCTTCTCGCTTCTGAAGCCTAATGCTGCGACGAATCTCGTTAGTGTTACGGGTGCTTTCGAATCTTTACTCGCAACTATTAGCCCATCGTCAGAAACAATTATCGGCCTTACGTTTAATTCTGATCTTTCGAAAAGCCTCCCGACGCTCGAAAGGTTGAAGAAGCCATTGGTGAGTTGAGGCAGCAGGCTAATTACTAACAGTGTTTCACAACTATTAATGACTGAGAATGCTACAAGCGCCCCCCCTATGGAGAGGGTGCCTGTGTCTCCGACAAAAACCTTAGCGGGATACTTGTTGTACATGAATAATACTAGCAGCGGTAACAGGATGGTGATGAACAGTAACCCCGCCAAGTTAACGTCGAATTTTCCTCCGGCTGAATATTTTAAGACGATGGCTGTAAGCATTGCCACCAACGTTAGAATTGATGATCCTGTAGCGGTCCCGTTCATAGTGTCAAACATGTTGATAGAGTTCGATACTACTGCGAGCATCCCTGGGATGAGGAGAATATATAGCAAGGGGATTCTGAAGACGATTCCTAAAGGTAGAGCAAGAGTACCGCTATAAGGGTGAATAACTATTAAAGGTATGCCTGCTACGGCGGTGAGAACCGGCTTCGCAACTGCGCTAAGCTTCATGCGGTCATCAACTATGCCCACTATGCCTGTTGCCAGCACCGTAGTTAGCACTCCAAGAGTCTCTGCAAAGTACGTGTTCAGTAAAAGCGGGGGTATGGAGGCTGTTGCAATACCTGCAATAAAGGCTAAACCCCCCATCTCAGGTATTTGTGGCCTACCAGGCTTATGATAGTCTATGCCGAATATTCCGCGTTTCACAAAGTTCTTAAGTATGTATCTCATTGTTGCCCAAGAAACTAATAAACCTACCGATCCTGAGATAATCGTCAACACGATGTTTTTCTCCAGCGTCATATTCCCGAAAGCCATAAGAAAAGAGTTAATAAGTTTTCTAAAAACCGCCGATACTTTAATAAGCTTAAATCTTGTGAAACGCTTATCCTTTGCGAGAAGACGAAGTAAGTGGAAAAGGTGCTTTTTTCAAGAAAACACTATTATTAATGAGCTCTTTCTTAATACTACTTTTTATTGCATACGAGCTTTTAGAATCACCATCCCGAGACTTCGTTTCGATGAAGATAGTCAGCTACAAAGAGGGTCAGCAAGGTGTTTCTATAACTCTTTCCATAAGCAATAATTCGAGCAGTAAGTCTGAAGGAGTCCTGCTTGTAATGCTAGGATACGCAGATAGCACTGTATACGAGAACAGTACTTCCTACAGCTTCGCAGGGTTTGAAATCGTTGACCATAGTGTCGTGCAAGTATTGCCGCGGGAAGAAAAAACCGTTAAAATAGATCTGTCGCCAAATGCTGGGGCCAAGCGTATCCTAGCCCTCTACTGCCTTAATCCGGGTTTCCTGTCTGAAATAAACGACTATGATACGATAGTGGTGAGGAGGAGTGAGGCGTTATGGGTTCAGACTTGGATAAAAAGTTGAGGAACATAGATACTTGGTGGCTGACCCTCGTATTCGTATTGGCGATGCTTCTTAGGATTACGCCTTCTCTAAAATATGGTTTACCCTACGGTTTCGACATTTACGAGTTTACATCGAGGGTCCTTGTGCTTAACGAGGGTAAGCCTGTTCCCTTGCCTCATGGACCGCTTTTTTACTATGTTCACTTAGCGCTCTTGCGGATATTTGGCTACGAAATGTTTCTCAGCATACTTACTTTTGTAGAACCTCTTGTCTTTACTCTCTTCATTCTTCCACCATACTTTATCTCGAGGAGTCTTAAAATATCTGGAAACGAACCCGTATACACGCTACTATACCTTGCAGTAATAAATCTGCTCGTACATCAAATAGGTAGTGTGATAATACCGGAAGGCTTAGGAATATTATTCTTCGGATTGTCAGTATTTTTTGCGAGGAAAGCACTTGAAGATTGGAGATGGATATACTTGGCAATGGTCTCAGGCTTCTTTACTGCTATGAGTCATCATCTTTCCGTTTTCCAACTATTTATTTTCTTTACATCTCTCTTTCTTTCATACCTTTACTATTACGTAAAATATTTAAGGGAAAGAGGCTTACTACGCTTACTAGTATTGATTTTAATAACAATCATTATTCTGCTAGCTTCCTCGATTTCAATATGGAGTCTTTCAGGAAAAGATGAAAACATGTTAATGCTCCTTTTCAACATGGCTATTAAGATTAGACTTCTCCCCGTTATACTAATTGCTGGGGCAATATTTTTCCCAATAGTCACGGTAGAACCCATAAGATTTCTTAAAAAGTTTAAGAAATTCACTTTCAAAAAGACGTTTATATTAATGCCTATAATTGGAATAGTTCTTCCAAGCTTTTTAACAATAATCTTTCATCCTGAAGCTCTCTCAACAATCCTATGGTTCACTATTCCAATATCGCTCGGCTTCCTGCCCTTTGCAATATACGGCATTATTCAATACTGCAGTAAGAACAAGCTTTTAGACTCCATATTTTTCATGGCTCCGTTAACGCTCTTCATGACTGAAGCCTTCTTCATAATCTCCCTGGAAAACTATAATGTGCTTATTCACAGGCTTCCCACTTTCGTAATATATTTTGCAGCTCCTCTAGCCGGATATGGGATGAGCCTTTTCAGCAAGGAGCTAGATAGTATGAAGAAGGAGTATCTGGCTGGAATGATAATTGCCTACTTCATATTTTCACTTGTTGCAACATCTTTTCCAAAACCCGAGTTTGCATACGGTGTTAGAGAGTCAGTTAGTTATTCAGAGTTAAAACTTGCGGAAGATGCATACACTTATTCTATACTATTTAACGCTAAAATAGATACTGATACGAGGCTAGGCGCCATCTTAATGTTCGTGTCTAATAGGAGGGCTGATTGGATGGGCAATCTAACATCGTGGTTTCTCCCGTCTAACTCGTGGCTTGTAAACGTGTCGGTCAGCGGAGAGCCATACCCCTTGGAAAACAGCGTTATCCTAATGGTTTCAAACTCGATGAGGGAAACGTATTACGGCAGGGTCATAAACCTGATTACAAAACCCTCTGGACCCCTAAGCGAAAAGGCTGTGAACTATTTGAATAATTATCCGGGCATAGATAGGCTGGAGGATGTCCAGGAGGGGGCGTTGTATATGAAACATCTTGGAAAAAGTTAAATCACGGTGGATGAGGAACACTAGCAATGGTTAAGGCTGTAGTGTTAATAAGGTGTAGAGCCGGAACCTACAAAGACGTTGTCAGAAGACTGAGGGAAATGAAGAACGTTAAGCTCGTATTCTCCAGTCTGGGTGCTTACGACGTTGTCTCAGAGATAGAGGCCGATAGCTTTTCTGAAATAGGTAGGACAGTGAGGAAGATAAGGTCGCTGGATAACGTCAACGCTACGGAGACCCTTGTCGAGGTGGAAACAGGTACCGGAGGTGTTTCGAAATGACTTACGGCTGTGTGCTGATTAACGTTGATAATGGGAAAGTAACTCAGGTTCTTGAAAAAATTAGGAGGATTGAGGGGGTTATGGACGCGTTCGAGTGCTTCGGAAGGTTCGACATAGTGGTCCTGATACAGACGAACGACGTGTCGGAGTTAGCGATGATTACTGCAGAAATAAACTCGATAGAAGGCGTTGACAAAACGGAGACTCTTGTAGCAAGCTAGGGTCATGCGAGGTGCTCCCATCCCTTTTCTAAAACTTTAAGGACCCTCCCATCTTCCCGACGGTACCATACCCCCCTCTTATCTATTACTCTACCTATCGGTATGAGGTTCCCACCTGAACGTCTAACTTTTTCAAGAGCCTTGTTCCACTTACTCACGGGGATTACTGTGACTAGTTCCATTTCCTCGCCACCGTAGAACGCTGCTTGGAATGGCTCTACCCCAACCGTGATTAGGGCTTCCTCGACATCCTTGGCTATAGGGAGGTTTTCAACAAGTATTCCATTCCTTCCTCCTCGAATAAGGTTGTAGAGGGATATGGCCAAGCCATCGCTGGAATCAGTGCATGCTTCTGCGACACCGTTGAGCGCGATTCCTTCGTAGAGCCTTGCTACGGGCCTGCATACTTTCTCAACCACCCTCCTTCTTATCTTCCTAGGTATCTTACTAAGATTCTTCATCATTTTGAAACCCAAGTAGGTTTCTCCGAAGAAACCGGTTACGGCAACAATATCCCCAGGTTTCCCTCCTATTCTCGAAATAGGAGGCTTATCTGAGAAGGATACTACGATAACGCTAATAGTGATGCAAGGCGCTTCATTCGTATCCCCGCCCATAATCGTGCCTCCGTAGAGTCTTACTGCTTCTTCCCAGCCTTTCAACAGTTCCCTGAAGCTCCCCTGCCCGAAGCCCTTTGGAAGCCCTATGATCAAGTAGTAGTAGGTAGGGGCAACCCCCTTAGAAGCCATGTCGCTAACGCTTATCGTGAAGCTTTTAAAAGCCATCTGTCTAATCGTCATGAAAGGCGGAGCGTCCGTTGTTTCAACAAACATGTCTCCCGATGAAACAAGATACTTAGCTTTGAGAACGCATCCCCAAGCATCATCGTAGGGTGAGAGAATATTCCCCTTCTGGGGGAACTTCTTCTTTATGAGACCTATTATTGCGCGCTCGCCTAGTACTCTGGAAGCCATGTCTTAAGTAGGTTTGTTAAAGCTAGTTTAACCTTTTCATCCAAGCTTAAAAGGCGAAAACGTTTTAAACCATCTTAGTTAAAAAATATTGAGCCTCGGTAACTCAGCCTGGTAGAGTGGCAGCCTTGTAAGCTGCTTGCCGAGGGTTCAAATCCCTCCCGAGGCTTCCGAGACTTTACGGTTTAAAATCTTGAGTATTGCGTTTTTCAAGACTATGCTTAAAAGCCTCAATACTCTAGACTGCTCAGCGTTTGGTCGAAACAATACTTAACATCGGGATAGACGATACTGATTCAGAAGTATTCGGCTGCACTACACACGTTGCTGCAAGGATAGTCACGCATCTAGATGGTAGGGACGGAGTAAGGTTCTTGGATTACCCGCTTCTCGTCAGACTCAACCCCAATATTCCCTGGAAAACTAGGGGTAATGGGGCGGTGAGCATAAGGATTGCTGTCGACGAGTCCAAGATTGGCCTGGAGGAGGTTAAAGAATCCGTATTAAGAATTGTGAAGAATCTTTCGGACTTAAGTAATCCAAGGTCTGATCCTGCAGTAGTCTTCCTAAACAGGATTCCTAAGAAGGATGATTTACTCCATAACTTCTACTTGAAAGTTTTAAGAAGCATGGTTTCACCTGCCGAGGCGCTTGAGGTAGCTGATAAAGTAGGTGCCTCCTGTAGCTTCCTAAAGACTTCGAAAGTAGGGGTTGTGGGTGCGCTTGCTTCAGCGGGAGCTCTTTTCGAAGACTACACGTATGAGCTCCTATCCTACAGGGTTAAGGAGAACTATGGGAAGCCTAGGATGGTAGATCGCGAAAGCGTTTACCTAATGGATAAGACGTCTTCCAATACTTTCAACAATATTGATCCGGAGACGGGGCGCATTCTCATAACCCCCCATGGGAGAGACCCTGTGCTATTCGGGATAAGAGGCGAAACTCCTCAAGCTGTCTACGAGGCCTTTAAGCTCGTCAGGGCTGAAGAGGAAATAGAATGCTGGTGCATATTCAAGACTAATCAGGGTACTGATGCGCATTTCCCCGATAAGCCGCTTGCCATCAGCGACATCAAGAAGTATGATTCAGTAGTCGTAGAAGGCAGTGTGATTGAAAAGAAGATTATTCAAGGCGGGCATGTCATAATACTGTTGGGCCAAGGGGGCGAGAAGATTTTCTGCGCTTTCTACTCCCCCACAGGAGGCTTGAGGAAAGCGGCTTCCAAACTCGAGCCGGGGGATCTTGTAAGAGTTTACGGTGGGGTTAAGGAGCACAAGGGGTTGTTGACGATCAACGTGGAGAAGATGAAGGTTTTAGAGCTGTGCGAAAAAATCGTGAAAACCCCTCCACTATGCCCCAAGTGCGGAAGAAGGTGTAAAAGCCTCGGCCTCAGACAGGGCTTTGCTTGCGAGAAATGCGGGGAGACTGTTATGGAGCCTCAGATCATTAGGCTGGAGCGGGATTTAAAAAAAGACTGTCCCTACCTCCCCCCGGAAAGGGCGCATAGACACTTGACTAAACCGTTGAAAAGATACGGCCGTGAAAAACACGGGATTGGGGCCAACGGCTTCATAAGCCAATGGCACTTTCCCTAGTTACTTATTGCCCTATGTATGCAAACGCCTCTTTGATGAGGCTCACCAAATGCTGGAGGCAGAGCTGAATATTGCTCTCAGCCAACTCTCGGATCGGCAGGATTAGTTGTACCGCCGGGATCTTCATAAACCTCGCCATCGCTACTATCAAAGATATAGAGTTTCTTACTCTTTTTCCTTCTATCAGAGTATAATCTTCTCTATTTCTAAACTTCTCAACAAGTCTTGGAGAATTCACTACTAAATACACTTTCCCGTTCTTGCTTGCTGTGCTAACGCAGTCTACGGTTATCAGAAACCTAGAGTCTATAAGATTCATAGTGTAGAGCAGTGCCGATAGGAGCATGTTGCGCTCCCTATTCGTCAGGGAATCGATGTATTGCTGCCTCATCATCGTCGTGAACACGCTTATCACGAATTCCCCGGTTTTAGCGTAGTATAGCTCTACCGTGGGGACTCTGCCAGTGCCCATTGAGTCTATTACCAGATTGTCTGGAAAACCGTAGAAAACAATCTCGCCGATAGGCTTCATGTTAAAAAGCCTGATTAAGCTTCCAGCTTGAATAATGCCCATTCCACTGGATCCTTCTAAGCCGAGGAATGTAACACCTCTGCCAACAGGCTTCTCCCTAAGAATTATCTCGATCAGCTTTCTTCACATCCCTGTTGAATTGGATAAGTAGACTCACAACCTTGTTATTAAAGTTTAGAGCAACAATCTTGTTTACTGAAAGCTTCTCCATCCTCACAATCCCGAGCTTCTCAAGTCTATTCAGAGCCCTGTCCACGCTAGAGGAGGAGCAACCGGCTCTCCTAGCTAGTT
>CAZTSG010000016.1:0-1208 GCA_964616835.1 uncultured Nitrososphaerota archaeon
TTAGCTTGCCTAAGAGGGCGGTTATGGTTAGGGTGGTTGGCAGGGTTCAGAGGGTCGGTTATAGGCGCTTCGTCTTGGATGCGGCTCAGGAGATAGGGGTTTCCGGGTATGTTAGGAATGAGAGGGATGGGGCTGTGACGATAATGGCGCAGGGTGAGGACGAGCAGTTGGAGGCTTTCTTAGAGAAGATTAAGAACCCTCCTGAGCCGGTTTTGATTAAAGGCTTTTCGGAGAAGCCTTGCAGGGTCAACCCTGGGCTCAAATCATTCGAAGTCAGATTCGGCCCGCTGGCCATGGAGCTGCAGGAGGGTTTTGGAGCAATGGAGAAGGAGTTTAGGGATTATAGGGAAGAATTCAGGGACTATAGAGAAGAGTTTAGAGACTACAGGCAGGAGTTTAAGGATTACAGACAGGAGTTTAGAGAATTTAGAGAAGAGTTTAGAGACTACAGGCAGGAGTTCAGGGAGTTCGCATCGAGGACTGACAGGAACTTTCAGATTCTGATGGAGAAGTATGGCGAGATATCTGAAAAGCTCACTCAGGTGCTTGAGACATTGCAGAGAGAGTCCTTGGAGACGAGGAGGGAGCTCACGAGGGCGATAGACACGCTCTCAGACCTTGTTAAGAAGTTCACGGCTGAAAAAGCCAATTCCACAGTCTAATAGCATCATCGTGCTAGCTGTTCCTGGGATTATGTGTTTAAGGCATCAGTTCGCACATTAGAAAGCTACCGATATGCTCTAATAAGCTGATAGTGAATTGTAACGCTTGCTGTAACAACATGGAACGTTTACGCTTAAATACGTTAAAATTGCTGTTTCTATATCGGCAAGATGGATAGTCTGAAAGAGGGGTTTATAGAGCTCCTGGAGAAAGACAAAGAGTTTCGTTACATGGTTGCAGGTTATTTGGGGTTATAGGAGATTTTGAAGAGGCTGAACAGGCTGGAGGAGGCTCATAACAGGCTTTGGGAGGAGGTTAGGGGATTGAGGGTTAATTATGGACGGTTGGAGAGAACCGTCGAGTCCTTAAGAGATTCGATGATACGCGGGTTCGGAGAGTTAAGCAGGTTCGCCGGGCTGACTTTCGAGGAGTTTGCCAGAAGGTTTCTATCTCAGTACTTGAGGGATATGAGCATGATTCCGAAAGACGCTGAGTTGAAGAAGACTGTAATCAATGGAGAGGAGGTAAACATGTTTTTCGAAGAT
>CAZTSG010000016.1:1308-28449 GCA_964616835.1 uncultured Nitrososphaerota archaeon
GTCGTTTCCTAAAGCATTAAAAGTTGTGCTTCCTTCAACGTGTTCTTTATCGGATCTACTTCAAGCCCAAGCGCCTCGAGCGCAGTAACTCCCAAGATTGCAACGTCCTTTTCTTCGCCGAATATTACTGTTACGCCTCCTCTCCTACCCATGAGCTCAACTTCAGCTATGCCGATGTCCCTTTCCACCTCGCCTCCAAATGCTCTGAACCTTCTTTTCTCAACCGGCTTAAGGCCTATTGATTCAAGCAATGCCCTGCTCACAACTGTGTATATTGCCCCCGTATCCGCAACAGCCTCAACATCTGCAAATTTCTCTCTTTCAGCAGGATTTATAATCCTAAACCTGACTTTAACAAAGCCCATAAATGCTCTGTCTAAACAGAATCGGGTTTCCCTTACTTAAATCTTTATAGCCGGCTCACCCTCTAAGCTTTCAGGAGCAAACAGCCATCTTCTCAAGGAAGAAGTATCATACGAATTATTTTTCTGCCTATTGCGAGACGCGGTATTGCCTTAAGATTTTTACCATACTGTCTCGACTATCTTTGACTCTATAATCTCCTTATCCTTCGTAATTAGTTTGGCATTGAGAATTTTGGCGGTAGCAACGATGATTCTGTCGTGAAGCTCTTCTAGGTTTATCTCAGGAAGAAGCTTTAATACTTGGAAATTGAAAGAGACGGGAATAAAATTTCTGCTAATCTCTAGTTTGTTGAGTAATTCTTTAAAATCAATATTATTTTCTTGTTCTCCACTAGGTACAAGCACTCTGCCAGCACGATCGTCGGGACATATATGGTGGATTCTCCCTCCTCAGCGGACCTGAAGATAGAATCCGCTTCCTCCGGAAGCTTACCTATTAAGTACCAGATGAAAGCGTGTGTATCAACTACGTAGGACATCTTTTAACCCCTGAAAATATTGATTTCTTCGCCTTGGCTATTGCCTCCTCGAGCTCCTCCTCTGAGACCAAAAGCCTACCTGTCCCCCTTAGCGATATCAATTTTTTTTCAGAAAGCAAATCTTCCCTGAACAGTATCAGGTTTTTCAGCCTCTGAATTTCCCTTTCAAGTTCGTCTAGTTTCCTTACTACTTCCATTCGTCCTGCTAGATTTATACAATTAATTACCTTTTAAAGGTTTTCAACGACTTACAATTATAGTGCTTCCTTAAACAAATTAAAACTTAATTCATAGTCTTTCATCGATATGAAAATCCGTTTATCCTTAAGCAAGTCTATTGAAAAATCTTGCATGCTGAAATCGACTAGACCACCCTTAACAAACCTTGATAAAGAATTAATGAAATTAGGAGAGCAATGCAGGTGCAAAGCAAAGCGTGTTTCAGGATATAACAGTATTAATACGTTATAGCTTGATTACTAAGCTTTTTGCACCCCTCATTGGAATTATAATGGTTCCCAACGCGTCGGGTTTTGCTACGCCACCTTCAACTGCACGAATCCTATCCACGTTCCTCAGCAGTATGGACCAATTCTCAGATCCTCCTTCAGCCACGACTTGGATGCTCCCCCCTTCCCTACAAGCTTCGAGAATCATTGCAGTATTTCCTTTAACGGTTGGAACTCGCGCCGAAGCCTTTGAACCCTCCTGCAATTCGAAGACGTGGAAGGTCACTCCGTCAGCGTAATCGTAATCCGGCCTCTTATCGTTGGAGCCAACCGGGATTATAGAGTTTGGCCTAGCCATGAGGGGTAGGCTTAAGTATCCGTGTTTCTCGCGCACCCAGCGTTGTCCCTCAACCACCTGTCCGGTTATGAAGTTTGTCCACCTTCCCTTCGGCAAGTAGTAATCGACAATGCCTTCGGGCGAAAATACTGGAGCCACTAGAAGCGAGTCCCCGAGCATGTATTGACGGTCAAGATAGTCGCATGTAGGATCGTCGGAGAACTCGAGCATCATCGCCCGCATTACCGGAATGCCTTTCTCATGCGCCTCGCAGGCAGCGTTGAAAATATAAGGCATCAGACGGCACTTGAGCTTCGTGAAGAATCTTAGGACCTCCACAGCCTCCTCGTCGAACAACCAGGGTACGCGGTATGAGCCGCTGCCATGCAGACGACTATGCGATGAAAGTAAGCCGAATGCGCACCAACGCTTGTAAAGGTCTGGAGAAGGAGTGTATTCGAAGCCCCCGATATCGTGGCTCCAGAATCCGAAGCCTGAAAGACCTAGAGAAAGACCTCCTCTAAGGCTTTCAGCCATCGACTCGTATGTTGATGTGGAGTCTCCTCCCCAATGGACTGGGAAGCTCTGGCACCCTGCTGTGGCTGAGCGGGCGAAGACAATGGCCCCGCCTTTTCCGAATTTCTCTTCCAGAACCTCGAAGACAGTCTTGTTGTAGAGGTAGGAATAATAGTTGTGCATTCTAAACGGGTCCGAGCCGTCGTGATACACGACGTCCACGGGGATCCTCTCGCCGAAATCAGTCTTGAAGCAGTCTACCCCCATGTCTATGAGCTCACGCAGCTTGTCTTGGAACCAGCGCCGCGCCTCCGGGTTCGTGAAGTCAACTATCCCCATCCCCGCCTGCCAATCGTCAGTCTGCCAAACTTCTCCATTGGGCTTCTTGAGCAGGTAGCCTTTTTCAACAGCCTCGTCGAAAAGCTCGGATTGTTGAGCAATATAGGGGTTTATCCAGACGCAAATGTGTACTCCAAGGGATTTAAGCCTCCTTAGCATTTCCCTGGGGTCTGGGAAGACGCGGTCGTCCCATTTGAAATTACACCAGTGGAGGGCTCTCATCCAGAAGCAGTCGAAGTGGAAAACATGAAGCGGAATATCTCTTTCAATCATGCCCTTTATGATTTCAGTTACTGTTTTCTCATCGTAATCCGTGGTGAAGGAGGTGGTTAACCATAGTCCAAAGGACCATGCGGGTGGCAATGCTGGTCTCCCGGTTAGAGCAGTATACCTGCTTAGAACATCCTTGGGAGACGGCCCGTATATCAGAAAGTATTCTAAGTATTCTCCGGGCACGCTGAACTGCACTCTCTCAACATTCTCAGAAGCTATTTCGAAAGAGACTCGCTCCGGATGATTTACAAATACCCCGTAACCCCTGTTGGTTATGTAGAACGGTATGTTCTTGTACGCGTGTTCACTGATTGTCCCCGCATCCTCATTCCACATTTCCACCGTCTGACCGTTTTTGACGAAAGGTGTGAATCGCTCGCCGAGGCCGTACACGCACTCCCCCACTCCCAGGGAAAGCTGCTCTCTCACATACTTCCCCTCCGGAGTATTCATAATGCCCATAGCCTTCCAACCGCTACTAGTAACCACCCTGCTACCATCCATGAAAGTCACCTTCCAGCTATCCTTGTCAATCCGGACAGTCAGTCTTCCGCTTTTTAGCGCTACCGCCTGCGAATCCTCATTTATTTCCACTTTCGTCAACGGGTCGGTGTTTACTTGGAAAGCAGGCTTTGAGGGTTTCCACCCCTTGTGATGATAAATTTGCACGCGGATGACGTTAAGCATAGGGGAGGAGAAGCGAACAGTAATAAGCGGCATGCCAACAGTAGCGACGCGATGAGTCACTTGTCTGGTAGCAGCGTAGACTGTTAGGGAGTCGAGTTCGATCTCCACCTCGTAAACCTGCACGGGATAGTAGGGTGTGACTCCTGGGCGCATTCTCCAAAAACCCTCGGTGAACTTCATCTCTACCCAGTATTTTAGATGCTTAAGAGGTTATATTATAAGTTAACTTTTGAACAATTAGAGAAGCGTTTCAACAGTGGCCTTATCCGTTTTCAAGATTTGACTGGTTTATTTCCCACTCATAAAAAACTGGTCCCAGTCTCTTCTTCCTTAACATGGTTTTGAATACTCGTTTCCGATGGTTCTGCGATACTTGGAGGCGGTTTCCTATTCTTCAACACCACCATCAATATGCATATTGCTCCAAGTATTGTTAAGACTATGCCTGATAAGCCAAGCATGAAGAAAAACATCCATTCGCTTCTCTTGGTTTTTAACAATACTGGTTCCTCGAGCAATTTATCGCCTTCTCCAAAAATCTTCACCGTAACCCTTTCTCCTTCTGAAGCGTGAAGCGGAAACTTCAGCCAGCATTCTTCACTAGGCTTGAGAAAGACCTTCCTAGACTGCTCGCAACACGGTTCTGAAACACTAACTATGAAAAATCCTTCTTCAAAGCCAATATTCCTAATTTTTAAACGGAGCGTCGAGTCTGCATTTAAGAAGGCTTCAGAAACAGTGGCCTTAAGGCTTCGAGTAGGCTTGGAGAACACGACTCCAGGGATCCTCAGGGTTAGAATATAACTATCTGGAGCCTCTACCTCATTCAGGTTAACCCACTTTAGACAGTTTCTCTCAATTGCTGAAGGAGGCTTCGCCCACGCAGGCTCCACTGAGAAATTGAGCAGTTCAACGTTTCCAGTAAACCTTACTTCCATAACATCTATCCAACTTTCCGGGCTTCTCAGAGTAAAGTAGTCTGTTATGGAAACTTGGTATGTGTCTTCCCCAAGCTTCAAAAATCCCGATGTAGAGTTAAGAAAGATATCGACGACTAATATTAATGCTCCCCTAAACTTCTCCATAGCTCCCGGAATACCGGTGTTTGAAAGAACTTCCTCTCCAGGATCAAAATACGTATGGGAGATAATGCTGTACTTCGTCTTAGTTGGATTCGACGTAAAGAATAGAAGCATAAGATTTATGGTTGCTTCCTCTTCATTAATAATCTCCTCTACAATATCCTCGTCTGAGATTAAACTTGAACCGTTGATATTGAAGGGATGCTGTTTCAAAGTGACTCTGGCAATTCCCCCGTCAGTAAATTCGACAACCATGTTCAGTCCTACGAAAAAGATTCGTTGCGATCTGGCTGTAATTATTGGTGAAACCAGCGTTAAAACAAGCGTGGTTAATGCTAATACTCTCACAATCCCCAACTTTCAATCCTCCTGAAGGTAAAGTATAATTCATTGATTTCCAAAAACATGCTCCTGCAGTACGATATTGTCGAGCCTAGGAAGCTCTTTTCTTCAAAGCCATACTTCACATGATACTGGGAGAAGTTTCCTATCTTAACAACACCCTCCTCTTCGAGAAGCTCTACATCCACCCACCCTACTTGAGGCACGTATATCTGGGGCCAAGCGTGGCCACCCCAATTTTCCGACCACTCTGGATTCCCATTGGTTATTTTAATCCACATTGTCGTAACCTCCTTATCCCCTTCAAGAAGGTAGATGCCATGCGCGACTCTAGAGCGTATTCCAAGTATTCTTGTGAGCGTTACGAAGACGTCAGCAACCTCCTCACAGTCTCCAAAGACTTTTAAACTACCATTTTCAATTACCAGAGCTTGCTCCGCCCCTCTTCTCCACATCAGCGTATAGATCAGATTATCCACTATCCATTTTCCAACTGCCAGTGATGCTGAGATTGGGTCTCTAGCGTTAAGACCTATCTCCTTAGCTAGCGCAATATATGTTTCGTTTTCAACAGCCCAATATTTTTTGCCGCAAGTATTCTCTTCAACCTGAGAGATGTTTAGCCAAGGAATGTTCTCCATTAATAGGCTGTACGCTTCAACAGTTACTTGAAGCGTCGTGTTGATCCAGATTGTCCCTCTAGCCGGTAGGCTTACATTGAAAACAAGCATTTCAACACCGTCATTATCAACCTTCTTGTACAGAGGTGTCACGCTCGTTTTAATAAGTTTGACAAACTGGTTGCTTGCATTAACAGGGATCTGAACATAGACAAGTTCGGCTACAGTATTGTTTAGAGGATTTTTCAAGAGAAAGCTCTGGTCTAAAAGATAAGTATAGCCGCGTCTTTCAAGATACTGAATACGGGTTTCTTTGAAAAAGGTGTTTCCACCGGTTTCTTGAGGAAGGGATTCGTAGGTTATAAAAGACCATGATGATATGAAGACGCCTATTGTCATTAAAACTAATCCTGCAACGAGCTCTCTAAGTGGCAATCTAAACCGATACGAATCCCCCTCTTTTTAAACTTTCTTTTACCGGGAAGAAGCAGGTTTCCTAGGTGTAAAAATGTTTCACAATATTCAATAACATTTCTTTAAACTCTCTAGGAAAAATGAATTTGGAAACTAATCCTAGTAATGTATGCTGATGCTTAAACTCTTTCCCTCACTCAATAATACTTCTTTCTCTAAGGTTATTTCAACCTCATTGCCTCTTAAAAGGTACTGGCATTTAATGTTTGAACTATCCAAATGCGCTTCCACGGAGCCAATCCTATCCCCCAGCTTTTCTAAAACTATTCTCTTTATTTTTAAAGCGTTTTTAATCTGTTTGACCTCTAGCTTCTGACAATTGTTTTCAAATCTCTGCGAAATCTCTCCCCATGAGCCTGCTATTGTAAACAGCCCTTTGAAGCATTTTTTACTCACCTTGGGTTTGAAAACCAGATTGAGGTTGAAACCATCATAAAACAATCCTTCTAGAGCGAGGAGAACCTCCCAAGATGCCATGGATCTGTAATAGTGCCCGCCGCACTCGACATGATTCCAGAACATGCCGTACCTACCATACCTCTCGTAAAGTTTTCTAAGCATGGTCATAGCTTCTTCAAGCATGTCTTCACGTATCATTTGAGCAGCAACCGCGAGCTCCACGCCTGTCCAAGGAGTATCCATTTGACAACACACTCTGTAGGGGAGCCCAGTATCGTTCTCATACTTTAAGTCCCCGTGTACAGCAGGCCTTTTCCCATCTGGATACATGCCGTTGATAAGCCCTTCGCCTTTTTTGAAGCAATTGTCGAAAATGTTTCTCAAAGTCTTCCTAACCATTTCGCTATTGATTGGAATAGGTAGTCCAGACTGGTAGGAGTAGAGAAGGCTGACGAGCTGGGCGGACATGCATGCTTTATCACTCATGCCGCTCAGGGGGTCGCTCCAAAGATTGAAGTACTCGCCGTTCCACAGTAGTTTGACAAGGTTTTCAAAAGCCTCTTCCCTTATCTTCTTCAACTTGCTTCCGTATTCTTTCTCCCCCATGAGGTTGGCTGCGTTCTCCATTGAGGCGAGAGCAGTGATCCACGTTAACCCAGCATAGGCAGAGACTCCCAGAAAGCTCCAAGCGTCAAAGCTTTGAAAGCCCAGCGGCATGAAAGTGTATCCCTGGAGAAGGCTTAACCCGAGTCCCTTAAACATCTCAGGAGTCCTGTCGAGCATTTCTTGGACTGCTCCCAAGGATTCGAATCCTGAGGGAGTAGTGTGGTAAGGGAGCTTGAGGCCTGTAGCATCGTCTCTCAAAACACACTCTATTGCACTCCTCATGCTGCCCCACAGTTTTCCAAGCAGGTTGGCGTCACCCATCCATACGGCATCTCTAAAGGCTATTAGAACAAACTTCGGCATGAGGTCTACCATATGGTAGGCGTCAGGCGTCTTGAAGGAGCCTGTGAAAAGATGGGGAATCCTTCCACTCGGGTCCTTCCCCGTTTTAGCAACTATTCTTGAAACTGTCTCGACAAATTTCTCCTTCATAGTAACTATGGAAAAATCCTTCTTAACTTCCTCCTTGAAGAGGGTCATGTTTTCAGGATACGCTAGTGCGTAAAGTTCGTAATATGGGAATAAACCTGGTTTAAGCTGCCATTCAGCATGGTACGTAAGCCAGTTCTTCTCCAGTTCGGGAAACAGTTGGAGTATCATTGAAGAACCGTAGAAGCCCACATCCAGGGTGTTAAGACCGCAGCAACCATAGCCCTCCCATATTCCGAAAACCATGTCCCTGGTGTAGTATGTTGATTTAACGAGCGTGGTTATCTGGGAGGCTATAAGGTCCATAAGCCAATCATCCATGCTCGTAGAATAAAGCAAGTCGTGGAAAAGCCTCGTGTAACCGTAAATATACTCCGTTTCTCTCGAAACGTATTCAGCTACTTCAAGTGAGTTCTTGAACCAGTTTTCGTAAGCATGCCCGATCTTCTCATTAAGGTCGTCGTAGGAACCGGGGAAGAACCAGGAGAGTATGAATGTGGCCTCTGCCTCTTTCACGAAGCTAAGCTTCCTGCAAACAATACCATAAACCTCTCCGCTGTCTAAACTCTCGTAGGGGCCATCTATAGCCCCATCGTATCTTGCGTCTACCCAGAGCCTTGCAAGCTGGTCGCTGCTCTTGGGCACGCCGACTCTCGCAGACAGTTCTGATTTAGGGCCCACGGCAAGGAGGGTCATAGAGCCTTCGTGAAGAGGATGTGTTGAAGGAATCTCTTCCCCCGAATAGTTAAGCGCTAAACCAACGTTTTTGACCTCGATGACTCTACTGATCGCTTTCGCATTACTAATCTTAAAAGCCATCGGGTTTTTCAAGCCTATTACTATAGAGGCTTCAAGCTCTTCATCAGACTTGTTCACAAGCCTCACCCTCATTAAGAAAGCTGGTAAAGCAGAGTTCTTAATATCCCCAGGTATGAATGGAGACAAGACTTCGACTTCGATTGTCAGCGGAAGATCCTTGTCTTCGCATCTTAAGAAAGCGATTGGCGGCTCGCCCTTAAACTCTATTGAGTCGACTGGCCTCGCCCACGGCATTGTGTAAGGGTTCCCGCCGGGTCCGTAGACCAAGGGGGTATGCAAAACAGCGAAGCCGCGGTCATACTTGTTTTCACCAGCATAAGCTCCGAGCAACCTTATAACTGGCTCGCCGTTTCTAGGCCTAACCCTAACCGCTAGGAAGAAATCGTTCTTATCCATGTATTCAAGCTCCCTATCAGCGTTTCTAAGAGACCAAGCACCGTTGTTGAAAATATGCCATTCATAGAAGCACCCGTCTCCTCTGATCTCCACGGAGCCTGTGCCTATTCCCCCTAATGGTATGCCAGACAGATTACTGGGAGTAAACCTGGTTTTCATGGCATGCGCAAAACATCGATGGGATTTATTCTTTTCTTTTCTAATTCGTTCAACGAATTAAAAGCTTTTTAATTATTTTGCTTCCCTCTATCGACATGAGCAGGTCTAGGAACTATCCGTTCATAGTTTTTACAGTCGTCATTGTAATTGTTTCAACGCTACTGGTATTGCTATCTTATGATTATGTTGTGCTTGAATCAAAATATCAGTCTCTGAATACAGCCTTCGTAAGCGTTTCTTCAGAATTGTCTGAGGTCAAAAATTCTCACAATATTTTATTGGCAGAACATGAAGCGCTCTCCAGAAGCTACTCCTCCCTAGAGGAGGAGTACTCTGCCTTGGAGGAGTCGTATCGTAAGCTGGGGGAGGATTATGCCTATCTCAAAACCCAGTATGACGATTTATCCTTAAGGTATGATAAGATCAGCTCAGAGTATTTGCTTGTAGTAGATGAGAAGGAGAATATTGAGGCATGGTACTCCTCGCTCAGAAAAGACGTAAACATTAGACAGGGCTTCGGAGAAGACAAGAGGGCCTTCATAACGCCTAGAGACGCTGAGGTGAAGAGAATAGTGTCGGAAGCCACAGGAGGATGGAGTAATCCTTCGGATTGGAAAGAGTTCTGGACCGACTTGAAGAAACTCTACGATTGGGTCGTAAACAATGTAGCATATAGTTACGACTCCCCCTTGCCAGTTCTACCCGATATTGGTGGAGAATTCTATTGGCGGGACGAGTGCTACAGGTTCCCCAATGAGACAATAAGGCAGAAGCATGGGGATTGCGAAGACCAGGCGATTCTTCTAGCAAGCATGATATTGAGCTATTCCAATGAAAAATATAGTATATGGGTTGTTGAATGGGTTAGCAGTAGTGTCGGGCACGTAGCTGTTGCAATACCCGTAGAGGGTGGGGAGCTTACGATACTCGACCCCGCTGGAAAATTCTACACTTCAAATATGATGGGAGGAGTTGGTTCCAAGGATGTTAGGTCAGCTATCGGAGAATGGCTAGATTATTGGAGGAGGCAAGGATACCCGGATGCGAGGATAAACGTAGTCTTCTCGAAAAACCTTTACAGAGAATTTGCTTCCAACGAAGAATTCATACAATGGGCTTTAAGAGGCTAGAGCATGTGGGAACCGTCGCAAGTCTTTGCCGTATGCAGCTCCGGAAAACCTTCTCTACATGTTGCGAAGTCAATAGAAAGATCTTGAGCCACCTCCCTAACCCTAGAAATGAGCTCTCTCCTTAGTTCTCTCTCCAAATATCTTGATCTTCCTATGGGCTCACCGTTAGAGTAGAGGGTTTTAATCTCCCCACCGAGCTCTGGGAATGCTCCTACGATTCTCGAGAGGCTGTCCGGCCTAGCCTTATAGGTTGAAGTTGTAACCTGTTTAACACCTGCTTCGTAAGCAGCCTTCAAAACCCTGCGGATAGAATTAGAGTCATCGTTAATACTTGGGATAAGGGGGTCGAGTCTAACCATCGTCGGTATCCCTGCTCTGCTCAATGCTTCAAGTGCCCTCAACCTCTTAGATGGAGACGGTGCATTAGGCTCAAGCCTCTTAGCAGTCTTCTCATCGAGCGTGGTTATCGTTATGCTGACGCAAACCCTTCCCTTAGACAGGATGTCGATATCCCGCGCTACAAGGTCGGATTTCGTTACTATGAGGAGCCTGAAGCCGTTCCGGATAAGAACTGGAAGAACTTCCCTCATCAAGAAGTTTTGCGATTCGCTCGGTGTATAGGGGTCAGAGCTATTAGCTATGGATATAGGTTTATTCTTGTCGAGCTTCTTCAACTCTTTTTCAAGCTGTAAGGCAGTGAAAGTCTTAGCCCTAGGCTGGAAAGCCCTCGGAATATACGACGTTATGTAGCAATAAATGCATCTGTGTGCACAACCCGTGTACGGCGAGAAACTGTATTTATCCGGGCATGTGCAAAGCTTGCCGCGCCACGGGTCGAAAGGAGTTATTAAACCCAAGACCCTGTATGTCACTTTAAGGTTTAAGATAAAAGTCTTTAGTGAGATACAGAACATGAAAATGGCATTCCTGGACCGATGCCCTATTCGCTCTCCAGCATCAGCCTTATAGACTCTTCGAGAACTTTCTTACTTTCCATAATATGGTCCTCAGGCAAATGGTTTTCATAAAAGTTAACATGCAGGCTTTCCGCATGTTTAAAAGCATTCGTTAGGTTCCATTCAGGATGCTTCCTGTGAAGCCTGGATATGAATTCAGCTATGCTCCCATAGGTTTCTAGGCTTATGCCCTGCTTTATAGCTAACACCTTCACCGCTTCCACAAATGCTCCCCAGAGCTTTTCAGATGCTTGAGGATAGTCCTTCTTCGCTAGAAGTTTCTCCGCCCCCTTAAGATATTTCGAATTTAGCCTAAGGTATTCAGACTCAGACGTCTCCTCATACCTATTCTGTACAGCCAAGTTATAAGCATTAGGTCTTTCTATTTAACAACGCCTTTGAATCCCTTAAGCTTTAGGCAAGAAACCACTTTTAAAAATAATAAGGCGGGAAAACAAGTATTGTAGGTGCCGCAGGAGCTATCATGTGCGTCAATTAAAGCAGCCTAAAGAGGAACGTGTAGCATAAGTGTCTTAAGCTTAAATACTATGTTTTACATGTTATACATATGAAGAAGAAAGAATTGTTTGCGATAAGAGGAATAGACGAGGAGACATATATCAAGTTTAGGGAGAGGGCCATAGCTAAAAGACTGCGGGTAGGAGAGGCATTAACTTTAGCGATGAAGGAGTGGCTTGAAAAAGAAGAGAAGAGAGAAAAGATTAATCCTAAAAACCTGCTGAAACTTAAACCATTCGACTGGGGCCCAGGAACTGAAAGGACCAGTGAGGAGATTGACGAAATCCTGTACGGTGGGAAAAGATGATATTCCTGGATTCGAGCTTCATGGTTGCTTTTTACAATACTAGGGATGAGAATCACGTTAAAGCAAAGATCCTGATGCCGGATATAGTTAATTATAAGTATGGTCCTCTGTATATTTCCGATTATGTTTTTGACGAAGTCGTTACCGTCATCTTTATTCGCCTCAGAGATTTGCGTAAGGCGGTTCGTATTGGAGAATACTTGAGAAAATCCGTGAATCTTGTCGAAGTCATGAGTTCAGATTTTGAGGACGCTTGGAGAATTTTTAAAAAGCAGAAGAAAACGGATTTCAGCTTCACCGATTGCACGAGCATCTCCATAATGAGAAGAATGAATATCAGGAACCTTGCCACTTTCGATAGAGACTTTCTCAAACTAAAGGAGGTAAATGTGATTGGAGCCTCATAGATTATAGTTTCTTTTTCAATATCCTCAAGGACACATCCTCCATCAATCAATATTGATAGTAATTCAAATCTTGAAATACTGGATTTGTTAAGCATGTGAAAAGAGAATGGATGGCCTCCCTGTCTCCAGCGGGTTCTAAAAGCCTTTAACTTTTTCCAGAATATCTTGTCAAAATCTCTTTGAAGCTCTTCTCAGCATACGAGACTATTTTATCTAAGGCCTGCTTGTTACTAGCCTCTGCCGTGAGCTTTACTTGAGGAAGCGTGTTTGAAGCCCTTAAGATAAACCAGCCTTCTTCAAGCTCAACCCTGACACCATCAAGGGTTATAATCCTGCATCCAGCTTCCTGGAAGAAAGTTGTTAAGTCTCTTATTACTTGAAACTTGATCTCGTCGGGGACATCGTAATTCTTCTTGAAATACTCGTACTTAGGTAATTTCCCTGTTAATTGCGAAAGCTTTCTCCCAGTTAGAGCTAATAGCTCCGCCACTTTGAGCGTTGCAAAAATAGCATCATCCAAGCCGTATATCTCACCGAAGTAGAGGTGGCTGGATATTTCTCCGCCGAACCAAGCTTTTTCAGAAAGCATCTTCTCAAGTATGAAAGTGTGCCCAACCCTACTCACGATTGGAACTATACCGTTCTCTCTACAAACCTCTTCAACAAGTTTTGAGCAGCTTACGTCATAGACAATCTTCTCACCAGCCCTATTCTTCAAAAAGTGCTTAACGAAAAGAGTTAGCATTAAGTCTCCCCGTATAACATTACCCTCATCGTCCACGAAGAGGGCCCGGTCACAGTCCCCGTCGTAACCAACTCCGAAATCGTAACTCTTTTCCCTAACCATCCTCCTCAAAGTATTAAGCGATTCTTCTGTTGGCTCCGGCAGTCTTGATGGAAATCTTCCATCCGGACAGTCATTTATAGAATCTACATCGAGCCCGAGCCTACGAAGTATTCTACCTCCTATTTTAGAGCATGAACCGTTTCCAGGGTCTATCAGTACCTTGGATTTACCCAGCCTTCCCTCGAATGTTTTAAGCAAGTATTCCTCATACTCTTTGATTATTTCCTCGCCAATGTTTTTCACAGATCCTTTTGAAGCTGTTTTCCAAGCTTTCTCGCTTATTATCTTCTTAACCTGCTCTAGGCCTGAGCCTGCTCCACAGAGCTTAGCGTTCTCTCTGCAGAGCTTGAACCCGTTCCACTCCGGCGGGTTGTGGCTTGCAGTCACGATGACGCCGCCGTCCAGCTTACGGTGAGCTATAGCGAAGTAGACCATTGGAGTCGGCACTAGACCCATGTTGAGAACATTAGCACCTGTTGAAACAACACCGTCTATAAGCGAAGCAGCAAGACTCTTACTACTATTCCTGACGTCCCACCCTATTGCAAATGTTTTTCCCTCGCCGCCGATGAAGGTAGCGAACGCAAGCCCTATGAGCCTAGCATCCTCTTCAGTAATGTCTCTTCCATAGACTCCCCTTATGTCGTACGCCCTAAATACTTCATCCTTCAATTTAACAAAAACGTTGAAATCCCAGAATATAAATCGAATGTTGTTTACGATTATAAAGATTAGGATCTGGAGGGTGGAGGTGGTGGAGGAGGGGCTTTAGGCCCTACTGCGAGCTGCCTTATGGAAACTGCTAGCGTTAAACAGGCTGTCACAATTCCTATTATTCCCGATATTCCTAGAAGCAGGAACCCAGTGAAAACCATCAGTGCAGAGTAGGCTTCTCCATATAATGCGAGTACATTGCTTAATAGAATTGAGCAGCCTGGCAGATTGCTCACATACGGTATTCTTGCTATCGGTGTGGATAGGCTGAAAACAGAGAGGGCTGAAAAATTAAGGTATACAACGCCAGCTGAGAAAATGATTCCTATGACAGAGAGTATAATGCCCAATACGGCTTGTTTTAAATCCTCCTGCACAATCGGCATTGAGAATATTACTGCACATAATCCGAGGATTATCAGTGATAAGGCTTCTATCGTCAGCTCAGAGAAAAGCAGTCCGTTAATCGGCTTATATAGAATGTTCCAGTAAGCAACGAAGTATATCAGTACGAGTGCAATAAGCATTATTATTGCGCCGACAAACCTTGATGCTTTCTCCCGATACCTCCCAAGACCTATGAGGAGTAAAACGGAGCCTGCAGCTCCGCAGACGGGAGAAAAGGGCGACTGCTTAGTTACGAAAGCCGAAACAGTAGAGCCCAGCCACAGGAAGAGAAGCATTAGTGAAAACGTGGAGATCGATGAGTAAACCTTCTCAAGAGTTAACGATCCTTCCTTTGCCGATCTAGCATTTCCAGCAATTGTTGAGCCGAAGCCTACTCCTAAAAACAGCCCTATGAAGACTAGTACTAGAGTAGCAATTCTCCAAGGCGGCATGTCGAAAAAGTAGCTAGTGAGAAACCGGCTTGAAGTATTCTAAAAATCATCTCCACGAATATGAGGATTACTCCAAGGAAAACCAGCGAGTATCCTGTGCCGAACGATAATCCAGCATAGTACCCTATGTTTTTAATTTGAGAAACTAATGGAGTTATTTCCTCCTGCGACCTTTCTTCACTCATAGTGTTCTCGACCTATTGGTTTTCAATATATAACCTTTTTATTTTAGTAGTCTGGGTTTAAATAGTAAACATTTATCGAGGTTACTAATATTTTGAGAGTTTATTACCATAATTGTTCACGAATACAATGTCTTCAAGCCTGCGCTTAGGAACGTGGAGAATCCCCTTCTCATCCCTCCAATATTTCACATTGTCACCCTTCATTTCTTCGGCAACAGGCTCCTCAGCCTTGTAGCCTAACGCAACCACGAAGAGTATCCTGCAGTATTCCGGTATTGAAAGTATTTCTCTGAGCCTTTCCCTATCTACTGAGCCTATCCAGCAGGAGCCGATCCCCTCTTCCCAAGCGGTTAGGATCATGTTCTCGACCGCCGCAGCACAGTCTACTTCACCTCCTTCACCCGCTTTCCTCGTGTTAACCAGCACAACAACATACGCAACCGGCTTCTCACCCTCCTTGGGAGTGCCTTCTGGAGCAATGTATCTCGCCCACCTGAGGGTTGAGAAAACCTTGTCTAAGAGGTCCCCATCGGTTACTAGAACATATTCGCATGGTTGCAAGTTTCCCGCCGAAGGTGCGAGCCGGGCTGCGTTCAAAAGCTTCTTAAGCACTTCCATGGGTATCGGCTTCTGTAGAAACCTGCGGACAGTCCTGCGCTTCACCGCAGCCTCATACACATCCAACGCCATTATGTTAATTCCAAATATCATAATTTAACTTTACGGTTAAGTTGCTCAGGCTTCCAGAATATTGCGACTAGTAACCAGCCCTATTTATTGTCTGATTTCTTAGGAATGCTTGGAACGCTCATGACCTTAGCGTTGAGGATTCTAACTATGTCTTTCGGCGATATCTCTAGCGTGGCGTTTACAGAACCCCCGCCCGCGTGAACCCTATCTTTGGAAAGCAATGATTCTTCGACTATAGAGAACATTTGCTTTAAATGGCCGAGGGGCGGGACCCCGCCCGCTTCATAGCCAGTATGGTTCAAAACCTCTTCTTGAGTGGCGAGCCTAAGCTTTTTGAAGCCCAGTATTTTAGCAAGCTTGTCCTGGTTTACTTTGCGCCCTCCAGGCATGATTACTAGAAGCGGCTCTCCTCTCTCATTTATGAATACGAGCGTTTTAGCAATGTCTTCAAGGCTTACTCCAAGCTCCTCGCTAGCCTTCTCAGCCGAGTACGTTTCGCCGTGGAAGAAAATTTTGTATTCTACGCCAAGCTTCTTGAGGAAAGATTCTAAATCACTGCTCGTAAGCGGCATGTATAGGGGTCCCATGAGACATCTTATATGTTTTAACGAAGTTGAACAAGCGAGTATACAGCTCGCCATAATGTTACTGAACTATAAGTTGTGCCAAGTAAATTGATGCTTCGTTGAATTCAATACTAGAAACCTTTATAACGAGCGTTGATTAGCATTGCGTAGACTTGATGAAGATTTTAGCCATCAACGGCAGTCCGCGTGGCAAGAATGGAAATACTGATCGTATCCTCCAATCATTTTTGCAGGGAGCTAGAGAAGCCGGTGCTGAAACCGAGACGATATATTTGAAGGATCTCGAAATTAAACCTTGCCTAGGATGCTTTACGTGCTGGACTAAGACACCCGGCGTGTGCATCCATAAAGACGATATGGCTAAAATTCTACCCGAAATCCGGAAGTCAGACATCGTTGTATACGCAACCCCCCTCTATGTTTTTAGCGTAAGCGGTTTGATGAAGAACTTTATGGATCGTCTCATACCCAACATTGACCCGCACATAGTTAAGAGGGGAGAACACTACATTCATCCACTGCGTTATCCCCAAGAGCAGAAAGTTCAGAAGGTGGTCTTGATATCCAACTGTGGCTTTCCGGAGTCGCATCATTTCTCGGCTCTTGTCGAAACATTTAGACGTTTCACAGACAATCCTGACATGGAGCTTGTTGCCACAATACTCTGTGCCGGAGGGGAACTCCTCTCTCAACCAGCCTTATCAGAGAGCCTTCGCTGGTATCTCGATGCAGTGCGTCAAGCAGGCCGTGAAGTAGTCACCCACGGTAAGATCCTGCCTGAGACTCAGAAAATCCTAGACACTCCCTTGGCTGAGCCAGAGGCCTATGCTAACATGGCTAACCTTTGGTGGGATAGTCAAATACCGCGTGAGAAGGAAACCGTTCGTCAAGAATCCTTTGAAAAAATTTCTCCACCGGTATCAATAACTCCTACGGAAGGCAGGATGCCTGAGAACTGTCGGGAGGCTATTCTGGGAATGCCTTACGTATTCAACCCCTCTGCTGCAGGAGACCTCTGTGTAGACATACAGTTTAAAGTCAGCGGAAGCGAGCCAGGCGAGTACGTACTTCGTATCCGCGAAGGAAAATGCACGGCTCATGAAGGAAGCGTGCCCAGTCCCGCTCTAACAATCTACACGCCTTCGGAAGTCTGGCTTAAGATCGCGCGTGGAGAGTTAAGCGGGCAAACAGCCTACTTGAAAAACATGTTCAAGGTCGAGGGGGATTTCAGCCTGTTGCTTAGGCTTGGAGACTTGTTTTCAGGAACCGGGGCGAAGAAAACTACTGAAGCCGTTAAGCCTATGAAGGGGGAACCGGTTAGGCAAGGGCCTGTTCGCATATCCGGTATGGCTTGGTTATCGGTAGCTTTCATACCCTGGATTCTAAACTGGGCTACCTCCAGTTTTTTGAACATTGTCACGAGCCTCGGAATATCGTTCCTAATAGGGATGCTAATCTGGGTTTATAGGCGTTTATTCGAGAAGCCGACGTGGATGGAGACAGGCACTTTCATCTATTTCGCAGTATGCTGGATAATGGTATCATTCGGAAACGAATTCCTCCGGACTTATAGCGATGTTCTGGGCTATATTGCGCTAGCCGGAATCTGGCTGGGCACGCTCGCGGCGGAAGCTCCTTTAACCGCGGAATACTCTAAATGGTCTTACCCACAAGCGTTATGGACGCACCCGGTTTTCCTACGTACTAACGCTATAATAACAACGGTGTGGGGCTGGATTTACCTAGTGCAGGCCGTTTTAGCTCTGGCAGGACAGTATTACCCGGAATGGATGCTTATGCTGACGATCGCACGCAACCTATTATTAATCCCAGCTTTCACCTTTACATTGTGGTTTCAAAAATGGTATCCTGCCTACGGGTCTGTAGGAAGAAAGGCTTAGGACCAGAAGTGGATTAAAGATTTAAGTCAGCAGGATATTTAGATTGAAGTCCAGTTTGGATATAGAGGAGAAAGTTGAATTAGTGAAAAGCGTTGGGGAGGAAATAATAACGCTCGAGGAGCTCAGGGCCCTTTTAGAAACTAAGGATCATCCAGTGGCATACGACGGCTTTGAACCCTCAGGCATCTCAAATATAGCATTCGGAGTCTTCAGGCCGCTCTTGTTAGAGTCGTTGGTTAAGGCAGGCATACGCTTCAAGCTTTACTTGGCAGACTGGTTCGCCTGGATAAACAGGAAGCTTGGAGGAGACTTTGAAAAAATAAGACTTTGCGGAGAATATTTCATCGAGGTATGGAAGGCTGCCGGCGTTGATTTCAACAGCGTCGAAATAGTGTGGGCCAGCGACTTGGTGAAATCCACCGAATACTGGAAGACAGTGATTCAAGTAGCAAAGCTTACAACTGTTTCACGTGCAGAGAGAGCCCTGAGCATAATGGGTAGGAAGAAGGGCGAGTTGAAGGAGGTCGCCCAGTACTTCTACCCTATGATGCAGGTCACGGATATATTCATGCTGGGCGCAGACATATGCCAGCTAGGCCTAGACCAGAGGAGGGCAAACATGCTTGCAAGAGAGGTTGGACCTAGGCTCGGGTACTGGAAGCCGGTTGTCGTAAGCCATCACATGTTGATGGGGCTTCAGGGTGTTAAAGAACCTGAAGGATTCGACGACGATAAGAAGATAGACATTATGATAAGCTCTAAGATGAGTAAGAGCAAGCCTGAGTCAGGAATATTCGTGCACGATTCTAGGGAAACGATATTCAGAAAAGTGTTATCCGCTTATTGTCCGGAGAAGGTTGTGGATAACAACCCTATATTAGATTGGACTAAGCACATTGTTTTTAGGAAATTTAAGAGCCTCCGCGTTGAAAGACCATCCAAGTATGGAGGTCCCATAGAGTTCTACACGTATGAAGAGCTGGAATCGGCTTACGCTAAGGGCCTTCTTCACCCGCTTGACCTCAAAAATGCGGTGGCGGACGTTATCGACAGGATTGTTGAGCCGATAAGGAGGCATTTCGAAGAAGACAGTAGAGCTAGAAGGCTTTACGAGGAATTGAAAACAGCAGAAATATCCAGGTGAAGAGGCTCCGTTACCGGGAATCGTAGTCCAGCAACCATGAATTTGGTTCACGCTGAGACCTCTCTTGAACAATAATACGATCATCTCCTTACCTACTTATCCTAGGCATAGCTATCCACGGGCACTTCCTCTGAGTTTCTCTAGTCTTCCCTTAGCCTGCTCGATGAGGATTCCTTAATTTTTCTTCAGCAAACCATGCAAGCCAAGACATTCTGAAGATTAATCCATAGCGGGTTACTTAAACAGCTGAAAGCTGAGATAAAACATTCTTCAACGCATTAATAATATTTTTTAACCTTAAAAAGAGGCTATAGCTTTTTTAATTACCTTAAGGTTTTCATCCGGAACCAGTTTTATATCCCATGAAATTACAATCCCATCAGCCCCTCCCTCCAGTGCGTTTTTCACATAGCTTTCAACTCTTTCCGGGCTTATTGGAAAAACATCTGTAGAAACAGCCTCTATTCCAGTGTATATTGGAACTCTCTCTTCAACCGCTTCTTTAGCTCTCATCGTCTCGAGACGCACGAGCTCCGCCGGAAGCCCCCTTGCCTCGATTTCACTCAAATTTTTATAGTGTAAAGGCAGGTCTAGGAAACGGCTAATCATGTAAATTAGATCTTCGTCTCTCAGTCTTTGATTTAATTTCTGAAGCTCTCTAGCTAAGCTTACGGTTTCAGTAGGTATGCAGGCGGGACCTAATCCGCTACAGTATATCATCGGCTTCATCCAGCTGCAATTGTTCTTTAGAATCGAATAATCTTGCCCCACTAGCCAAGATAAGGAAGGGGAAAATATATCCAGTCCAAGCCTTCGCCCTCTTTCTTTTACCAACTGTTCAACATTCTTAACAAAACAGTTTATAGAGTGGTTGCGAAATTTGAGAAAGTTGGATATGTCTGAGTTATGGAGTAAGCAGTGGAATGTGTAGGGCCTGCTGAATCTCTCTTTTAATGACACGATTTCCTCTGCAGAAAGCCTGTGAATTTTTTCAATGAAATCTTTAATGCTTCTACGAGTTTTCTCCAAGTCAATATTCATTCCCTCCGCATTAGTTATGCACGAGTTGCAGAAACATGTAAGCATAGATGTAAGCCCGTCACACGAAGAGGGATACCTAAAAACGTCAATGAATAAGCCGTCCACATCATGATTACTAAGGAGCAAACGTAGTTCTTCCATAATCGATTCTGTAGATTCCTTATTGTTTGGGCAAATCCAAGGCTTGTGAATCGGCTCCAAATCTAACCCCACAAGTTGGCGAGGAATATTTTCTCCGCTTCCAATCTTGTGGAAAATTTGCTTCCAAATGTATACGCTCGCCCCTCTCTCGTGCGATTCCTTAATACAAGCATCGAGCAAGCGTGGATTTTTAGCGGAAACCAAAACATGTGTAAAAGGAAGTAACTTCCAAACCCTAGAAAAAACTTTTTTAACATTCCTAAAGGCTAAATCATCCGCTAGCAATTGTATTCCCACTGATAAATCCCTCATCCGCTCCACCTACTATTTCAAAAGCTAAAATAGATTTTATTAGCTTTGTGTCCTTGGTTGCGAGTTTCTGATAGAAACTTTTAAAAATCATAAGGCAACTTTTATTTTTGATGAAAATAAGGTCTGTAACGCTTTTCATTTCAGAAAGTGAGGAGCTAAACATCAGGGAGCACGTAACAAACCTTGGCTTAATGCTCTCTGCCACTGTTGAATCCATGCTCCTCTCTGACAGCGTCTGGAGCACTAGAGTCGCCCTCCCACCAGTAAGTAGTAAAGACTCGCCTGCTAAAAAGGCCTCGCAACTCGCAGACCTTGACGTTGCGAACTATTTTTCAATAGGGCAGGTTGAAGATACTCACACGGCTCTGGAGGAGCTTGTTGACGTTGCTAGAAACAAGGTATTCGCTTCAATAAACATGAGGAGCATGAGTAGCTTCCATATTGTTGAACGCGTTTTAAGAAGAGCCTGTGAGGAAGACCCTTCTAATGGGAGCAGACTGTCCGTAAGCATTGGTAACAGTATTCTTACGCCATATTTTCCTACTGCATGCAATATTTACGGCGAAGAAGGCTTAGCAATATCCCTACTATACCCTAGCCTCCTCAGAAACAAGCTTCTGAACCAGTTTCAAGACATTCTTGCTGAGGTTTACGCGTCTACTGAGAAAGTCGGTTTAAAGCTTTCCGAGAATATTGGCGTTAAGTATTACGGAATCGATGCCTCCCTCTCCCCATGGATGGAGGAAAGCGTCGCGGAAATCATCGAATTCGCTTCAGGTGTCAGGATGCCGCTTCCCAGCACATTTAGCACGATTAAAGAAGTGAACAGCCTGATAGGAAACGCTATTCAGGCAGCAGGGGTGAGCGCCACCGGGTACAACGAGGTCATGCTCCCAGTTGCTGAGGATAATGTTTTGAAAGAAAGAGTTGCATCTGACGAGGTTAGGCTTAGAGACCTCGTCCATTTGACGGCAGCATGCGTAGCCGGAGTAGACATGGTTGTTGTTTCAGACGATACTCCAAGCAGTATCTTGAAAGGGGTTTTCAAAGACCTTTTTGAAATATCAGCTTTGAAAAACAAGCCTTTGGGCGTAAGAATAATATTCGCGCCCGCTGAGCCTGGTGAAACAATCAGGCTCGGGTTCTTTGGAGAGACGCCCGTGATACATCTTTAAAGCTTATATTCTTAATATGGGCGATTATAACACAAGTTGGGGGTTGTTCACAGGCCGGATGATATTCTTAACAGGAGGCGGCGTGCAGAAATTGCTACGAGGGATCTTAACCCTGGTGTGAGAGAGCTTGTGATGAAGATAGTGGATTCTTGGAGCGGGAGAAAATCAATTGAGGATTTGAAGAAGCTGGTGGGAGAAGATAAAGCAAGAGAGATAATTGGAGAACTCGGTTTACCAGAAGATTAAGGTTGAGCCTCAACAGGCTGGTTGAGGTCTAGGACGACCTCATATACCCCATTCTCTACACGATATTTAACTTTGTAACCGCATTTCTTGAAAAGATGTATCATCACAGTGTTTTCAACAAGCACCCATGCTTTCAACGTGTTGAAGCCGTTCGCTTTAGCCAGCTCGACCAGGTACTTGAGTAGCTCTGTTCCAATACCTCTGCCCTGCCAGTCGTCCCTAACTACTAGGGCGAGCTCTGCAGAATCCGTGTTCGGTATCCTAGAGTAGCTTCCTATGCCAACCATGGTCTCCAACCCCTCCTCCGTGACTATGGCCACAAGAACCATCTCGTTCTTGTAATCGATTATGACGTACGGCCATATCCTGTCCCAGGGGAGCGATTTTAATGGTCCAAGGTATCTTTTTATGATGCTTTCTTTCGAAAGCGCGTAGAAAAGGTGTTGTTTCATCGTCGCGTCCGAAGGCTTAATCGGCCTGAGGAGTATTTGAGTACCGTCTTTCAACGTGACGTAGCGCTTCAACTCCTCGGGATACTCGATCTCGGGGAACGGCATTACTTCCTCGGGAACATATTTATGGGCCTTAGCCCACTCTAAGAGCTGATTCCTAAACTTGGGGGATGCAACGCTTATCAGCTCTAAGGCTCTTTCCCTTATTGTCTTACCTTCGAGACGCGCAACACCGTATTCAGTGACAACGTATTGCACGTCACCCCTAGTGAGCACGATGCCAGCACCCTCGCTCAACACATGCCTTATTCTAGATATGGCCCCATCCTTAGCAGTCGACGGCAACACTGTTATCGCCTTACCACCATCAGACATTCTAGCACCCCTCATGAAGTCTGCTTGCCCACCCAGACCACTGTAGAAAATGTAGCCTAACGAATCTGAACAAACCTGTCCAGTCAAATCCACTTCAAGAGCCTGGTTTATCGCAATCATCTTCCTATTCTGCGCTACTATGAAAGGATTGTTAACGTAGTCTGACTCATAGAACTCTACCATAGGATTGTTGTCTATAAAATCGTAGAGACGGCGAGTCCCCATCGCAAAGGATGCTATTATCTTACCGGGATGGAGCGTCTTTTTCGCGCAAGTTATCACCCCTGCCTCGACTAAGTCTACCACGCTTTCAGTAAGAAGCTCGGTATGAATCCCCAAATCCTTTTTATCATTAAGTGTGCCGAGAACAGCGTCAGGTATGCTTCCTATTCCTATTTGAAGAGTCGATTCGTCTTCAACGAGTTCGGAAACATATTTCGCTATCCTATCGGAAACAATATCCCTAGGAGGCGGCGGAGCCTCTAGTATGGGCTCGTCGTGCTCAACAATAAGATCGATATCGCTAACATGTACGAAGCTGTCTCCAAGCACACGCGGCATGAAACGGTTTACTTGAGCTATAACGAGCCTAGCCATCTTAGAGGCTGTTTTAGTTATCTCAACCGAGACGCCTAGGCTGCAAAAACCATGCTCGTCCGGCGGGGTGACCTGTATTAATGCCACATCTATCGGAACCACCCCCCTCTTTATCAGTTTCGGAAGGTCTGATAGGAAGACGGGGGTGTAGTCGGCCCTGCCCTCAGCCACCGCTTCCCGGGTGTTTATTCCCACGAAGAAAGCGTTCAGGCGAAACCTGCCGGAGTATATTGGTTTAGCGTATGGTGCGACGCCGAGCGTGTGAACGTGAAGAATCTCGTTATCAGCCAGGTGCTTAGCCTTCTCGACAAGGCCGTTTACAAGATACTGGGGTTCGCCGCACGCGGAGCCTACGAAAATATGGTCTCCAGTCTTTATGTAGCTCAGCGCTTCCTCTAGGCTAACCTTCTTCTCATCGTACGGCCTTTCTCTGAGGCGTTTTTTATCAGACAACAGCGTAGTATCGAAGATGCAAATTTATAAACGTAGTCTTCAACCGCTAGAACAGCCTCTAGACGGTATAGCATCATGAAGCTCGAAGCATTCCTCAACCCGAAATCGGTTGCTGTTATAGGAGCAAGTAGGGAGGAGAAGAAAGTAGGCCACAGAGTATTGAAGAACCTGATCAACTCGGGTTTTAAAGGCAGAATCTATCCGGTTAATCCTAACGCTGACACTATACTCGGCTACAAGTGTTATAAGAGCGTAGGCGAAATCGGGGAAGACGTTGACTTAGCAGTTGTAGCCGTGCCCGCTAAGGCTGTTCTAGATGTTGCTGAAGAATGCGGGAGGAAAGGGGTTAGGGGAATCATCATAATATCAGCGGGCTTCTCCGAAACCGGGAGGGAAGGACTGGTGCTCGAGAAAAAGCTAGTATCGAAGTGCAGGGAATACGGCATACGGCTCCAAGGCCCCAACTGTCTTGGCTTGATAAACGCGCGAATAGGTTTGAACGCTTCCTTCGCCCCTACGAGCCCGATTCCCGGCAGCGTGTCGATAGTGTCTCAGAGCGGAGCACTTGGGAGCGCCATACTGAACTGGGCTGGCTTCAACAACATGGGTCTTTCAAACTTCGTAAGCGTGGGGAATGAGGCTGACCTTACTATCACGGACTTCTTGGAAGCCCTTGCGGAGGATGAGAATACAAGGGTAGTTGGTGTCTACATGGAGGGTGTGAAGAACGGCGAGCGTTTCCTTAAAGTAGCCGGAAGCCTTTCTAGAAGAAAGCCTTTAGTAGTCTTGAAAGCAGGGACGACGGAAGTAGGTGTGAGAGCTGTTTCCTCGCACACTGGTTCTCTCGCAGGCTCCGACATAGCTTTCTCAGCAGCCTGCAAGAAGACAGGAGTGTTAAGAGTCGATACGATGAGAGAGTTCTTCGACATGCTTTTCGCACTCCAAGACCAGCCGGTCCCCAGGGGGAAGAACGTTCTAGTAATAACTAATGGAGGCGGCCCCGGCGTGCTCGCAGTAGACGCTTGCGAGAAACTCGGCTTAAACCTCCCGTTGCTAGAGCGGGAGTTAAGGGAAAAACTGAGTAAGAATTTTCCGCCTCACGCCAGCCTAGGCAACCCCATTGATGTTCTGGGGGATGCGGATGAAAACCGTTACAGGCTTGCATTGCAAGCGGCTTTAAGAAGCAGTGTCGTAGACAGCATTATAGTCATCTTAACGCCGCAGGCCATGACCCCGTCGGAAGAGGTTGCGCGGGTAATTGTCAAGGAAAAAAAGGTTGTTGAAAAACCTGTTCTCGCCTCTTTCATGGGCTTCGATAACGAGTCGCCACCAATAAAGATTCTGCGAGCAGGCAGGATACCGAATTACGATTTCCCGGAGTCGGCAGCGCTAGTTCTCAAACGAATGTACGATTATTATTTGGCTTTGAGCAAGCCTGAAGAACCTGTTGCGACAGCAACCGGTGTCGACAATGGGGCTGTTGCTAGGATAAAAGCAGTGGCAGAGGCAGAGGGCAGGATAAACCTCTCACCGGAGGAAGCATTCCAGATAGCTTCAGCATACGGAATACCTGTTCCTAAAGCGATGCTGGCTAGAAGCATTAGAGAGGCGTGCGAGATAGCAGAGTCCATAGGGTACCCCGTGGCTGTTAAGGTCGCTTCCCCCGATATTCTCCATAAGACCGACATGGGATGTGTTGTTCTCAACGTCAAGTCTTGCGAGGAAGTCGGTAGGGCTTACGAGCTTGTTGTTAACAGGGCTAGGACGCTCATGCCCCAGGCAAGGGTCTCCGGTGCGATCGTGCAGAGAATGGTGCCTTCGGGAAGGGAGGTTATAATCGGGGCGGTTAGAGACCCGCAATTCGGCCCCCTGATGATGTTCGGCCTCGGAGGAATATACGTCAACTTTCTGCGAGACGTTTCCTACAGACTGGCGCCGCTCACAATGTCGGATGCGTTCGAGATGATTTCTGAGACGAAGGCTTACACTCTGCTTAAGGGCGTGAGAGGAGAGCCTCCTGCAGACATAAATTCCCTCGTAGACGTTATGATAAGAATATCCCACTTCATGTGCCGTTTTAAGGATGTGGTTGAAATGGAGATAAATCCGCTCATGGTTTATGAGGAAGGCAAGGGATGCATGGCAGTAGATATAAAAATAACGCTTGCGAAACAGAGGGCGGAGGAAAAAGAGGAATGAAAGCAGTATACATAGCCTCGGTTGAAGGTTTTAGCGGGAAAAGCGTCTTGACAATATCTCTTGCACGTATCGCGATGGAGGAAGGTTTGAGAACAGGCTATTTCAAGCCGGTTAGTACTGAGTGCATCCCCGGGCCTCGGGGAGAATTGGTTGACGAGGATGCGGAAACGATGAGGGAAATACTTGGACTGGAGGCTGAAACATGCTGTCTGAAACTCGGTAAGGAGTTCCTTGAATATACTGATAAGGATTCGAAAATATTCGAGAAGATCTTAGAGTCTTATCGAGCTGTTTCCCATGGGAAAGACATCGTGATTATAGAGGGGGGTTCGACTCTTTCAGCGGGCTCCCTATGGGGCTGTCAAGCCCCTAAGATGGCCTCTTTACTGAGCGCGGAATTATTTCTGGTTGTCAGGTACGGGGATGACTCGGTAATCGACCAGCTTCTTCAAGCTAGAGACTATTGTAAGTATTGGAGGGCAGAGGTCTCGGGCGTAGTCTTAAACCGTGTGGCTGAGGAGAAGCTTGAGAGGGTTAGGAGCCTAGTTAAACCAATGCTTGAAAAAGAGGGTTTGAAAGTGCTTGGGGTAATCCCTGAGGACCGTGTACTCGGCTCTCTTACAGTGAGAGAAATACATGAGACCCTGGGAGGAGAGCTGATAGCGGGGAAGAAGGGCCTAGACAACCTTGTTGAAACATTCCTGATCGGAGCCATGACTCCTGAGAGCGCGATAAAATACTTTAGAAGAGTGAAGAACGAGCTAATTATAACCGGAGGAGATAGAACAGACATAGTTCTGGCTGCGCTTGAAGCAGGAGCATCAGCCGTAATACTTACTGGAAACCTATACCCTAGCGTGAAGGTTCTGCCCAGGGCGGACGAGCTTGGAATCCCGCTGATAGTAGTGCCCCAAGACACTTACACCACTCTGCAGAGCGTTCAGAAGATAGTCGGGAGATTGAAGCCTAGGGACACTGTTAGAATCGCCGCAGCCAAGAAGCTTGTTCAGGATAATGTTGACTGGAGGACTAT
>CAZTSG010000017.1:0-27197 GCA_964616835.1 uncultured Nitrososphaerota archaeon
AAATGCTCGTGAACACGCTCAGCCTCATACAGCGTGTCATTATTTGTTAGCTTCAAAGCTTTCCATTCATTTTTAAATCTTGCTTTAGATTCTAATCCAATATTCTTCATTACGAAAAGTTATAAAAAGGTTATTATCTGTATTGTTCAGAGTGAAGATCCTGGTAACGTTTCCACCGGGCATCGAAGACATAGTTAAAGAGGAGATTGGAGAGAAAACAGGGTGTGTTGTTGAAGATAACCCGCTTCATGTTCCTGGGAAGCTTATTGCTCAACTGCCGGAATCGAAAATTTCCAGTATTACATTACTCAGAAGCGTAGATTCTGTCATAGAATACTTGGGTTCCTTCAAGATTAGTAAGGATAGAAATGGCCTGGAGGAGATTTATGAGAGAATGCTGGAAATAGATTTCCCAGAGGATTTTCTTAAGGCTTCTTCTTTCCGGGTTACTTGCGAGAGGAGGGGTGAGCATGAGTATACGAGTATAGATGTTGAGAAAATAGCTGGTAAAGCGTTAGTTGACAAATATGGCCTTAAAGTCAGGCTTGAAGACTTTGAGACAAATGTTTTCGTAGAAATCGTTGACGACGCATGCTTCATAGGATTGCTTAAAGAAGAGTATCTCCATACGAGATACTTCGTTTTCATCCATCCCGCCGCCATAAAGCCGTCTATAGCTTACGCGATGGTTAAGCTGGCTGATGTGAGACCCGGGATGACTGTGCTAGACCCCATGTGCGGAGGCGGCACCATACTCATTGAGACAGTGCTTGCAGTAAACGGTGTTAAAATCTACGGCTTCGATGTTTCTGAATATTTCTTGGAGGGTGCTGTTTTAAACGCTGAAGCCATGGGGCTTGGAGACAAGATAGTTTTCAAAAAAGTTGATTGCAAAAGGCTTTCTAAACTCGTTGATTTTAAAGTCGATAGAATAATCACAAACCCCCCATACGGTACTAGGCCATTGTTGAAAATAGCCCCTTATCCACTATACTCTCAATGCCTGACGGAGATGAGTAGGGTTTTGGAGAAAAACGGAAGAATAGTGCTGATATCTCTTAAACCAGATTATGTGAAAGAGGCTTCATGCAAGGCTGGGCTTAAAATAGTGCATGAGAGAACCGTTAAACACAACGATTTCTATCCTAAAATAATTGTTTTAACGCCTGTTTGAACCCTGTTCCTTAGGTTTAAAAACTAAGGCTTTCTAAACGCTTCCGTGAAGCCGCGGGTCTTCGTTTCGCGCAGGATACAGGAGTCTGCTATAGAGATTCTTAAAAGACAATGTGAAGTTGAGGTTTACGATTCGGAATACCCTGTGCCTCGAGACCTTCTGATCAAGGGCTTAGAGGACAAGGATGCCGCGCTCATACTTTTGAGCGAGAGAATAGATAAGGAGGTTTTGGAGAGGGCTAAGAGGCTTAAGGTTCTGAGCACGATGAGCGCTGGCTACGACCACATAGAGCTTAAGGAAGCAACTGCTAAGGGGGTTTACGTCACCAACGTCCCGGGGGTTCTTACAGACGCTGTCGCAGAGTTTGCAATCGCCCTCGTATTCGCGGTCGCGAGAAGAATCGTCGAAGCAGACAGATTTGTGAGAAACGGCATGTGGAAAATAGCTTGGTCTCCAACTCTCATGCTGGGGTCGGGGATAGTGGGCAAGACCCTGGGTATAGTGGGGCTTGGAGCAATAGGTCAGGCAATAGCGAAGAGAGCTAGGGGACTTGGCATGAAGGTTATCTACTACAGTAGGACTAGGAAGCCTAGGGTTGAAGACGAGCTTGGGATAAGCTATGCTCCGTTTGAAGAAGTATTGTCGAAAGCAGACTTCCTAGTTCTTTCCGTTGCCCTAACCCCTGAGACGATGAAGATGATAGGCCAGGAAGAACTCAAGGCAATGAAGAAATCCTCCTATTTAGTTAACATATCTAGAGGTCAGGTTGTGGATGAGGCTGCGTTGGCTAAGGCTCTTAAAGAGGGCTGGATAGCGGGGGCTGCTCTCGACGTGTTCGAAAAGGAGCCTATCGATGCTGATAATCCACTATTGGAATTGAGTAACGTTGTCTTAACTCCCCACATAGGCAGTGCTACTTTAGAAGCTAGGAAGAGGCTTGCGGAAACCGCTGCTGAAAACATAATAAGCCTTTTGAAGGGTGTTGCCCCAAGCAACCTGCTTAACCCTGAAGTTATGAAGGTTAGACCGCTTGAAGAAATCCGGATGCTTTGAACAGCATCGCTTCATTTATTGCTCGCCGGTTAAATGTTTTTAAACTAGTCTGAAGAATGCTATATGGAAATGAGCGAATTCATTAAAGAATATGAGGAGAAAAGAGGCTTGTCTGAGAAGATTGCTTCTTACATCCCTGGTTACAGGGGTTATAAGCAGAAGGAGGTTAGGAGGGAGGCTGACAAGCTCCTTAGGGATTTTATGATTAAGAAGCTTGAAGTAGCAAGGTCGGGTTTGAAGAATGTTATTAAGGAGGCTGCGGACGCTGAGGCTGCTGAATTGTTTAAGACGCTGAACAGGCTTACCGCTATAATGGATAGGGTTATAAATAAGGTTGAGCATGCTGATTACGGTTACTCAGGGTTCTTCGACCTTGTTAAGGTTCGGGAGGATGAGCTTGACAGGCTTATGGACTACGACTACCGGCTTCTAGGGGCTTGCGACGAGATATCCAGACTAGCTGGCGAAGCGAGTAGAACCGCTACTGCAGGAAGCCTCGACATGCTTCCGAATCTTCTTAAACAATTAGAGTCTAAGCTGCTGGAATTCGAGTCAGCATTCGCCTCCCGGGAGGAGGCAATAATATCCATTAAGGGAGGTGCTTAATATGCCTCAGATAATAGAGTGGGTTGGGGCTTCTGCCGACGATATTGTCTGGAGGTATCCTAAGGAGGAGATAACCTGGGGTGCGCAACTAATAGTCCACGAGTATGAGGCAGCAATATTCTTCAGAGACGGTAAAGCATACGATGTGCTTGGCCCGGGTAGGCATACTTTGACGACGATGAACCTCCCACTCCTAACAGGGGTACTGTCGAGAATAGCTGGCTTCGAGACAACTCCGTTTAAGGCGACAGTAATATTCGTATCAACTAAGCAGTTCAAAGGATTGTTTGGAGCAAGCGGTCAAACAACAGAGCTTGCGCCACTCAAGTTCTACGGGTCTTTCTGGTTTAAAATAAGCGATCCTAAAACGTTCGTAATGGAGGTTGTCGGCGGCCAGAGCGCTTATAGCACGGAGGCCGTCAACAACTTTCTCAGAGGCTTTATGAACGAGAGGCTGATAACCCAGCTTGCGAAATACGATCTTGCTACAGTCTTTACGAAGCTTGAAGAAGTCTCGTTCAAGGTTAAGGCTGCTATCGACGAGGAGTTCAAACGCGTTGGAATAGACCTCATAGACCTGAAGTTTGAAGGGATGGATACTACGCCGGAGTACAGGGACAGGCTTTTCTGGATAAGGCAGACCGGCGGCGCGGCTACGCAGGTTCTTGCGATGGACACTACGAAGAGCGTTGCAGAGTCGTTGAGCAAATCACCTGGTGCTGCCGCTGGGACAGGCATAGTTCTAATACCCCAGCTAATGCAACAAGCTGCTGCAACACCCATGGTAATATGCCCAAGCTGCAAGGCGCAGGTGCCTTCGACAAGCAAATTCTGTCCTAACTGCGGCTCGCCTATTCAAGCAACTCCTCCACCACCATCGCAGCCGCCTGCTCCCTCCCCGCCCAGCACCGTAGCGTGTCCTAAATGCGGAACACAGAACCCTGCTACAGCACGCTTCTGCATGAATTGTGGAGCACCCCTGCAGGCTACGATAAACTGTCCCCAATGCGGCTCCCAGATTCCAGCCAATGCCAAGTTCTGCATGAACTGCGGAGCAAAACTCCAGTAATCTCCTTACACTTTTGTGGAGTGAAGCCTGTTGAAACATTGCTAAAGATGCGGCAAGGAATTGCCTGATGAAGCCATGTACTGCTACAGACAGGGTTTTAAGAGAGGAGTATTCTATTTCATCACAGGACCTTGTAAAAACCGTTAAAAAACTTATTCACGAGGGGAATGTTAGAAGAATAATCGTCAAGGACGAGAAGAATGAGACATTGCTTGAAATCCCTGTTACCCTAGGGGTTGTAGGCGCCATCTTGGCCCCGTGGATGGCTGCTTTAGGAGTAATCACTGCGATAGTGGCCAATTGCAAGATAGTTGTGGAGAAAAGAGAATAGGAGTTTAATCAGAATCCTTTAGACGTCTAATCATGTCGAGGAAAACATCCTGTGAATGTCTTAAACCATCTTCCCGCTGTTGATGCGCGTAAGTAGGGGAAAAAGCTATATACGTTTAGAGCTGTTCATGGCTTTAGAATTCGTATGAGTAGGAAAGCTGGATACGGGGGGTATGCGCTCGCAGTCCTGTTAATCTCGATCGCTATAGATGGCGTATTGTTTTCCACAGGGTATGGTGATCCTCTCATCCTTGTTTCACTACCGCTGGTTTTACTCGGGTTGTACACAGTATTCTTCTCGCTTCTAGCCGCCGATTGGAAGTATTACCTGGTCTGGGGACTGATAATTTCCTGCCTTGGCTTCTCCCTCTTCCTAACATTTTTCACTGGAAACCTGCTTCTTAACCTGAGTGTTTCACTCATAATAATAGTGGTTGTTGGAGTAATAGTTTCCAAAGTGGGTAAGCGTTGACTGAATCAACGGCTGCGGAGAGGGTTTTCAAATGTTCTAACTGCAACGGGCCATTAAACTATACTCCTGAGTCAATCGTCTGCGTTTGTGAGTACTGCGGCACAGTCAACTGGTTCTCAACCGGAAGGTTTGACATATTCATAATACCGACTCGCACGAGGGATGAGGTTGTTAAAGCGTTCTGGAACAGGATGAGGAACGACCCTGACATGAGCAGGGTCTACGGCGATATCGAAATCGTTGAAGCCCAAGGGTCTTATGTCCCGATTCTCCTAGGGGATGTCTCGGTTAAGGGCGGGTGGGTCGGCTTTAGAAGAGAAACCGAGTACAGAGGGAAGAGAGCAGTTACTAAAACAGTCGTCGAAAGAGGCTCTTTCAACACTTCTCTAAGGCTTGCTGTAGAGGCTAGGAGAGAGGCTTCTGAGTATGGTCTTCAAGAGCTTATATCTCAGGTTAAAACTGTCACTGCCCATCCAATAGAATCAGTAGACTGGAAGAAGATTGGGCTTCAAGTTTTAAATGCTGAAATATCTCCTGAAGAAGCTATTGACGAACTTAAAGATATGGCTGAAGACCAAATGAGGGAAAGTATACGCTCTTCAAAACGTCTTGACGGTTTTTACTACTACTCTTGCGAATCCCAAGTAGATTCCTTCTGGGTTGTGCTTGCTCCACTATGGAGTATAGTGTACAAGTATAGAGGTGGGATGTATAGAGCAAGCATATCCGGTTACAATCTGCAATTCCTAAGAGTCTCTGAACCGGTTTTCTTAGGCCAGAGGGTTCTTTACATGATTGGCGCATTCCTCGCAATACTAGCTGGAACACTAATCCTTCCTTTAACACTTTTTTCTGGGGGAGATGCTCCTTCACTCGGTTTTTTCATATTCATCCTATCTTGCATAGCGGGCTTATTTCTTACACGGAAGTCTATAAGCGATGTTAGAGAGGAGAAGTGGAAATGAGCCTCAGGCAGTTAACATGTGCAAACTGTAACGCAACCATAACAGCTCCTCAAGCAGCATCTATAGTAGTCTGCCCGTACTGCGGCCATACCTTCGAGGCTTCAACAGGGAAGAAATGGGAGTACTACATGTTCCCCGCCTACGTCGACAGTGCTTCAGCATGGCGTAAAGCCACCCAGTTCATCCTCCGCAGATACGGTGTGCCTGAAGACTTTAACGCTGAAGCAAACCTTCACAAGGCTGAGCTCTACAACATCCCGTACCACGTTTTCAGCTGCAAAGCATACTCCTCATGCTCCTACCATGGTAATCAAGCAAACTATATTGAGGTTAAGAACATGTCCATACTTGCCACGCGCACAGGAACGTGGCTAGACGGTTTCGCCGAAACACTCTCCTTCTCCGTCAGGGGCAGAAGCTTTTTCAACCCGAATCAGGCTCAGAAGAGCAAGTTCTACCTTCCAACGCTAGACTATCGTCAAGCATACAATACGGCCTACCATTTCATAGTCAATCAAGCAATGTCTGAAGCACGCAAGAGTTGTAGCGGGTTTAAGGGTGTTGATAAGGCTGAGGTGAATTATCTTGGGCTAGTCCACTACCCACTGTGGCTCATGGAGTACGCCTACAAGGGCAAGGTCTATAGAGTCCTTATTGATGCTTCAGGCGGAAGAGTTATTTTCGTAGAATACCCGTTGAGCACGAAATCTCGGACAACAATGCTGATAGCCGCTACGCTGATGATTATCATAGGAATAGTGTCAGGCTTGTTAGTATCACTTCTTTCTCCAATCGGGGTCTTAAGCGGGCTGCTCTCGTCAGTCATAGTCTCGTCACCCCTGCTTGCTAAAGCATTGTCTTTGAAAGACAGGGGTTCGGAGGCTCCTACTCAACGCCGATTAAGCTCTGAGGCTTGGAGCGCAGTAGGGGCTCTGACTTCGATCACGGGCTTTAGGCTCCCAGTCCTAGAATAGGCTAGAAACTTAGATACGAATATGATTAATCTTGTTCTCTGATTGTTTTAACTAGGACCTTTCTTCTCCTAGGCCCGTCGAACTCGCAGAAGAATATTCCCTGCCAGGTTCCGAGTATAAGCCTACCGTCTTCAACAAGGACGCAAGCTGAGTGGCCGAGTATGCTAGACTTTATGTGAGCATGGGCGTTCCCCTCCAAATGTCTGTAGCGTCCGCCAACAGGTACTAAGCGTTCAAGCGTGTCTATAATGTCTCTGACCACACTCGGGTCGGCATTCTCATTTATAGTTATACCTGCGGTAGTATGGGGGACGTAGAGGAAGCAAACACCATTCTTGACACCGCTTTTCCTAACAACTTCTTCAACCCTTTCAGTAATATCGATAAACTGTTGTTCAGTTGTCGAACTCACTTCTATCACATTTAAAGCCATGAAAAAACATGCTGTAAAAGTAGTATTAATTTTTAACGTAAAACTGTTCTGGGACTATAATAATTTCGATGACCAGTTTTTTAAGTTAAACATTTAAGCAGGATGTTTAACGCCAATCGGGGAATGATAGATAGGGCTGCGCTGATTTCAGTTTCGGATACGAGGGGACTGGAGGCTTTTGCTAAGGACCTTCTCAACTTTGGTTTCAAGCTTTACGCAACTGAGAGCACTAGGCGGAGGCTTGTCGAAGCAGGTCTTGAGATCAGGGATGTTTCTGAGATAACTGGTTTCAAAAGCATGCTAGGCGGAAGGGTTAAAACGCTACACCCCTTAATATATGCGGGGATCCTCGCATCCCGTTCTAACCCGTCTCACATGGAGGAGATTAAGAAGATTAATGCCCCTCTCTTCGACATGATCGTTGTAAACCCTTACCCGCTCCCTGATGAGAGCATGAAGATCGAGGATTTTGTCGAAAGGATTGATATCGGTGGAATAACGCTGTTAAGAGCTGCTGTCAAGAACTTTACGGACGTTACTGTGGTCTGCGACCCTGACGACTATGATAAAATCTTAGGGGAACTCTCTTCAAAAGGCGATGTTTCAAGCGAAACTAGAACGCTTCTCGCAGTGAAGGCGATGAAAATGGTTGCGAAATACGAGCAGGAGATCTCAAGACTATTATCAAAGCTCCTCCTGGGGAGAGAACTACTCTATCTAAGCTATGAAAAGTCTGAGAACCTTAAGTATGGTGAGAATTGGCATCAGTCTGCTCAACTATATGTCTCGCAGGATTCTCAAGGCCTTAACCTGGCTGGGGCACGTAGGCCGTTTAGCCGGCCCATGTCCTTCAACAATTTCCTTGATGCTGAGGCAGCAATATGGGTTGTCGTTGACCTTATGGAATACGGCTTCAGCTCGGTTGTGGTAAAGCATAGGAGTATATGCGCTGCCGCAACCGGTCCGACGCCGCTTGAGTCTCTGAAAATAGCATGGGGTAGTGATCCTGTAAGCGCCTACGGTAGTGTCCTAGGCTTCTCCTATGATGTGGATAAAGAAGTTGCAAGATTCCTCTCTAAAAGGTTTGTAGAAGTTGTAGTAGCTCCCTCTTTCTCAAAGGACGCGTTAGAAATACTCGAGGATAATAGGAATGTTAGGCTTATCGAAGTAGGTGATTTGAGAAAGACTGTTCAGAAGGATTACAGGTTTATTTCAGGAGGGCTCTTGGTTCAGGATAGGGACATGGGTTATACGGAGGCTTCAGAGTTCAGGCTCGTTACTAAAAATGTTTTCCCAAAGGATAAGCTCGAGTTAGCTAGGTTCGCATGCCTTGCTGTAAAACACGTCATCTCTAATGCTGTAGTTGTTGCGAGAGAATACGCTAAAGGATACTACCATACCATAGGGATAGGCGGGGGACAACCTAATAGGGTGGATGCTATAGTAAAGCTTGCAATTCCTCGTGCTTTAGAGTATTGTCGTAGAAACGGGCTTAAGCCCGAAGAGGTTTTGAGAGAATGCGTATTGGCTTCAGAAGCCTTCTTCCCATTTCCAGATAGTATAGAGGCTATTGCAGACGCTGGTTTGAAATACGTTGTTCAGCCAGGAGGCTCGAAACGCGACACTGAAGTCATAGAGGCTGCGGACAAGAGGGGTGTTGCAATGCTTTTCACAGGCAGGAGGTGCTTTAAGCATTGAGCAGTACTGTGGAGGAGGAATACTTCAAGGTTTTACGGGAGCTCTACGACCTTAGAGGAATTAAGCTTGGGCTAGATGTCATTAAAGGGCTTTTAGAAGAGCTCGGAAATCCTGAGAAGGATTATCCCATAATCTTAGTGGGGGGTACTAATGGCAAGGGTTCTACCGTTGCAACAATAAGCTCAATCCTTTGGGAAAGTGGTTTCAGAGTAGGAGTGTTCACGAAGCCTCATCTTTGCAGGTTTACTGAAAGAATAGTTGTTGATGGTCGTGAAATAGACAAGAAGGAGGTTGTAGAATACTACTGGAAGATAAGGGAAGCGGGGGAGATGGTTTCTAAAAAGCTCGGGAGGTTTCCGACTTTTTTCGAGTGTAATACTGCTATGGCTTTCAAATACTTCTCGGATAAGAAAGTCGATGTAGCTGTTGTCGAAGTAGGGATGGGCGGTAGGCTAGACGCCACCAATGCTTGCGAACCCCTCGTATCAGTCATAACAAACGTGTCTTTAGAGCATACTAAACATCTCGGTGACACTGTAGAGAAGATAGCCTTTGAGAAATCGGGAATAATAAGACCTGGTAGGCCGACGGTTTCAGCATGCTCCGGTTCTGCGCTTAGAGTGGTGGAAGAACGTTGTAGAGAACTCGGTTCAGAATTGACGCTTGTAGGTAGAGATGTTAAACACGAAGTTCTGAAATCTGATTTAAACGGTCTGGAGATGAATATATTTTTGAAAAACAAGTCTTTCACCAATTTGAAGATCTCTCTAAGAGGCAGGTTTCAAGCTGAAAACGTTTCTACGGCGGTGGCGAGCGTTTTCAAATTTCTCGAATCAATTGGAAAGAACGATTTTAACGATGGTTCTCTGAGAAGGGGTTTGGCAAAAGTGTCTTGGCCCGGGAGGCTTGAGCCAATAGCTAGAATGCCTCTTGTAATATTGGATTGTGCTAAAGACCCTGCAGCTACAGAGGCCCTTGTTTCAAGCCTTGAAGAAATCGCTCCCGGCGGAAAATTCACGACTGTAGTAAGCATATCTTCGGATAAGGACTACGTTAAAATACTTACTTCGCTTTCTAGAATCACTGAGAGATTCGTATTGACTAAGCATAGTGTAATGGGTAGGGCGCTTCCTATAGAAACCATGGCTGAGGTGTTAAGAGGCTTGAACGCCAAGTTTGTTTCTGAACCAACCGTTTTCAAAGCTGTTGAGCATGCGGTTTCTTCAGCCGGTGATAACGGTAGGATATTGATTACCGGTTCAGTCTTTACTGTAGGCGAGGCTAGGCCAATATGGTCTAGAGAATTCTACGACGGATTCTGACTGAATTCAGGTATTTTAGCTAGTATTCTGACTAGTGGTACTCCAATCGCAGTACTTACTGTTGCAAAGATTATTCTCTCCACCGGGTAAACCCAGAATACTGTGTACCATGTTGTTATGAAATAACTCATTTCATTCCTGAAAACCAATCCATACACGTATTCGAAAAGAGTACTCCCAACGGAATGCTGTCCCATGGTGCCTAATAGGACGCATCCGAAAATCCTGATCCACATTGCAGTCCTACTCTTGGATTCGTCAAACTTCAAAGATATTAATGAAATTGGGATTGCTAAAAAATGCAGCCAATGGAAGGGCAGGTCTACGCTGAATCCCGGAAGCTCCACATGGATAAAGAATAGTGTAAACGGGGCTGTGAGAAAGAGAGTAAGGGTTGTGAGATATGTTAACACTGCTATCAACGTCTTTCTCCTCCAGAGGAAACCTGCTATGAGAGTATTTGTAACAGGAGTCAGGAAGTCTAGGAATAAGAACATTGGAGGCTTGACCGTGAAAGATAGTATCGATGCAAGTAAGACGATAATGGCACCGTTGATGGGACCTAGTAAAACGCCATATAATGCAGGCAATATTTGAGAAAGAGTAAACTTGCCCCCGGTTACTCCTATTATGGGGAATGTGGGAACAGCGCTTAGAATTACGAAAACAGCTATGAATAGAGAGTACAATGCTATTCTACGGGCTGTGAAGAGGCTTTTTCTAACGTGTTGCGAAGTCTCTCTTCTTATAACCGTGTTCTCTGTAACCACGGCGTCAACCTTAACATCGTTCTCATTCACAGGAATATTGTCAAAAACCTGTTCTGAAAAGGCTAATCCTATAACCTTACTCTCGACAGGCTTCTTGAGAAACCTGTCGAAGTAACCCATTCCCCTGCCCAGTCTATTACATTTCTTATCGAAAGCCCTTCCTGGAACTATTATGAGATCTATCTCGTTAACGTCAACAATTTTGTTTTCACTAGGCTTAGGCTCCATCACGCCGTATGTTCCTAAGCTGAGTTCTTCAAGGCTTGATATTTTGCAAGGAATTAGTTCTCCCTTCTCCTTATTAACTGCTGGAACAATGACTCTCTTGCCGGATCGGAGCATTTCCTCGATTAATCCGATTGTGTCGACTTCATCGTTCTTAGAAACATACGTCATAACGCACCTAGCTTTTGAAAATTCTTCAAGCTGCTTGAGCCTAGAAATTATCATCAGGCTTTTATTCCTCCTATGCTCCTCCGTCATTGAGAGAATCCTCTTCTCCACCATTTCTCTGATTTCATTCTTTGTCGTAAGGGCGTTGCAGCCCATTCCAAGCCGTAGCCGAGTAATGATTATAAAAACTTTTTATGCTGGTTTAAGAAGCAATACTCGCGAAGAATATTCTGTCTCTATCCTTGAACGGATGAGCATAGCTTAATCGAAGCCCTTATAAGGATGCTGGCTTTTTGAGGATTCATCAATGTCTTATTGGCTGGAGGAGCTTGCGAAGGCAGACGAGGAGCTTGCGAAACTGATTCTCCGCGAACTCCAGAGGCAGCGTGAAACATTAGATCTCATTCCTTCCGAGAACTTTGCTCCGCTTCCAGTCTTGTCAGCCTTAGGCTCGGTTCTTACAAACAAGTATTCTGAGGGCTATCCTGGGAGAAGGTATTACGGTGGAAACGAGGTTATAGACGAGGTTGAGAGGCTCGCCATAGAGAGGGCTAAGAAAGTTTTCGGCGTACCATACGTTAATGTTCAACCGTACTCTGGGACTCCTGCAAACCTCGCAGTATATGTCTCAACATGCAGGGTCGGAGACACTATAATGGGCCTCGACCTGAGAGAAGGAGGGCACCTCTCCCACGGTTGGGAGGTGAGCTTAAGCGGGATACTCTACAGGAGCGTTCCCTACCACTTGGATAAAGATGGCTTCATAGATATTGAAGGTGCGAGAAGGCTTGCTAAAGAGCATAGGCCTAAGTTGATATGGTGCGGATACTCCGCGTACGTTAGGACGTTCCCGTTTAAAGAGTTCGGGGAGATTGCGGACGAAGTTGGAGCGTACATGGTTGCTGACATAGCTCACATCGCAGGCCTCGTGGCCGCTGGCGTGCACCCAAGCCCCTCTCCTTACGCGCATATAATAACTACGACGACGCACAAGACTCTGAGAGGACCCCGCGCGGCAATCATAATGGTTACGGAGAGGGGTTTGCAGAAAGATGAGGACCTGCCTGAGAAAATAGATAAGGCTGTTTTCCCAGGGTTGCAAGGCGGGCCTCATGAGAACAATATTGCTGCAATAGCTGTTGCTCTCAAGCTTGCTCAGGAACCTGCTTTCAAAGAGTATGCAGAGCAAGTCGTAAGGAATGCTAGAGCCCTCGCTAAAACTCTTATAGAAAGTGGTTTGAAGCTGGTTACTGGGGGTACGGATACGCATATGGTTCTCATAGACTTATCGGACAATGGAGTGGGCAAGGGGGTCCTGGTCCAAGAAGCGTTAGAGCTTTGCGGGATAATTGTCAACAAGAACACTGTCCCAGGGGAAAGATCATCACCTTTCTACCCCAGTGGCGTGAGGGCTGGCACGCCTGCAGTCACCTCCCGCGGAATGAGGGAGCGGGAGATGGATGAAATAGGTAGTATAATCGCGAGAGTGTCTAAGGAGGCTCTGAGATTCGACCTTCCTCCGAAAAACAGGCAGGAGTATGTAAGAGAGTTTAAGGCGAAAATGCGTGAAAACAATGTTGTGGTCGAGTGCAGGGAGAGAGTTAAAGCACTGTGCGAAAGGTTTCCGCTCTACAGGGAACTGGGGTGACCCAAAATGGTTGCAAAGGTTCTTAGTGGAAGGCCTGTGGCCGATGCGATTCTTTCTGAAGCTAAAGCGAAGATAGAGAGGCTCGGCTTCCAACCCTGTCTACACATAGTTAATGCTACCGGCTCCAGGGCTCAAGATTCTTTCATTAAGATGAAAACTAGGGCGTGCGATACTGTTGGTGCTAAAGCAGTAATCCACAGGATCGACAGCCCTTCTGAAGCCGAGCTCGTTTCTTTCATAGAGGAATTGAATAAGGATAGGGATGTTCACGGAATAGTAGTGCAGCTTCCGCTTCCCGAGAATATTTCGACGCTGAGGGTCTTAGAATCTATAGATGTTAAGAAGGATGTTGACGGCCTGCACCCGGTTAACCTGGGAAGATTGTTGGCTGGAGATGAAACCCGGCCTACTGCGACAGCCGCCGCAGTGATCAAAATACTTGACGCATACGGCATTAAAGTGGAGGGCCTGGATGTGGTTATCATCAACAATAGTATACTTGTAGGCAGACCATTGTTCGCGATGTTCACATCGAGGATGGCTACTGTCCAGGTCTGCCATGTTGAAACAAGAGACCTCAAGAGCAAAACGCTCAGGGCAGAAGTCTTAATCTCAGCCACCGGGGTTCCGAGGCTTATAACTGGAGAAATGGTTTCTGAAGGAGTTATCGCTGTAGATGTCGGAACAGGATTCGTGGAGGGCAAGCTTGTTGGCGATTTCGATTTCGAAAGCGTTTCCCAGAAGGCTTCTGCAATAACCCCTGTCCCTGGCGGAGTTGGGCCAGTTACAGTAGCCACGTTGATAAGCAACCTAGTCAGGTGTGCTTCCGAGGTCGCGTAATATTGTTGAGGATAGGCATCTTAGCTTCTACACGCGCCACGGATATGGATGCTATCCTGAAAGCGATAAGAGAAGGTAGGCTGAAGGCTGAGATAGTCTGCGTGATAAGCAATAAGAAGGATGCGTACGCGCTTGAAAGAGCTAGGCAGAACGGCATAGAAGCGATATTCTTAGACCCGAAGGGGAAGGATCCTGCCGAATACGATATGGAGATTGCTGCAGAGCTGGAGAAGAGAAGTGTCGACCTAGTTCTTCTAATAGGCTATAACAAGTATCTTAGCCCACAGTTCATAAACAGGTTTAGAAACAGGATTATGAATATTCATCCTTCACTACTACCCGCGTTCCCCGGCTGGGATATGAATGTTCACAGAGCAGTCTTAGGATACGGTGTTAAGGTCACGGGATGCACTCTCCACTTCGTAGATGAAAAGATGGATGCTGGACCAATAATAATTCAGAAGGCTGTTGAGGTTAGAGAAGACGATGATGAAGAGACATTGAAGAAGAGGGTTCAGGAGGCTGAGGGCGAGGCCCTAGTAGAAGGTATCAGGCTCTTTCAAGAGGGTAGGCTTCTGGTAGAGGGAAGAAAGGTTAAGATACTGCCTCCTAAAAACTAGATTTTTAGAAACCTGTTGGAAGAAGCATTATCGTGATTATCGGGGTTGTTACTATAGACGGTATCATGTTTGCAACCTTAACCCTCTTAACTTCTAAAAGGCTTAAGCCGAGCCCCAGCAGCATTACGCCTCCTTGAGCAGTCAGGTTGTCGAGGACAATCTGTGTTAAAAAGGGTTTTACAAAGAATGCTAACAGGGTTATTGAAGATTGGAATGCTAGCATCGGCACGGTGCTGAACAAAACACCTGCTCCAAAGACAGTTGCATAAGCGACCGAGACGAACCCGTCCATTATTGACTTTGTTATTAGTAGAGTCGGATCGCCGAAACCGTCTTGTATTGCACCTATTACAGTCATGGGGCCTATGCAGAAAGTTAAGAAGGCTGTCACCATCCCTTCAACAAACCTCTCGCCACCGCCCAGTCTGCTCTTTAGCCTTTCTCCCAACAAGTTGAGCATATCGTAGAGTCTAATAGATTCCCCTAGGAGAGAACCTGTTAGAAAACCTACTACGAGTGAAACAGGTCTCGCAAGCTTAGTAGCCATAAGCGCTCCAATGCCTAAGGTGAATAGTCCAATAACATGCATAAGTATTGTCTCAAATCTCTCAGGCAGTTTCCTTTTAATCAGGAAGCCTGCAGAACCTCCTGCAAGGACTAGAATCACATTTACAATCGTACCTATCATTCCTAAAGCTTCTCCTAAAAGTAATATTTAACATTGTCGAGCAAAAGCCACTGTTCTCTTAAATGTTGGATTCGGCATCAGTTACAAAATATTTAAAAAAAGCCTTAAAATTGTGATGCATGAAGATTCGAGTCGAACTCGTAGGGCAGTTTAGGGATATCGTAGGATCCAATGAAACAGTTGTAGAGTTGGATAAGGAAGGAACTTTATACGACTTGATATTGGCAATGGCTAAGAAGTACGGAAAGGAGTTCGAGAGTAGGGTTTTCATAGAAGGGACGAAAAACATTTCTGAAGACGTTACCGTAGTCTTAAACGGTAGGGTGATTCCCGTAGACAAGGTTTCTTCCACATTCTTGAGCGAGGCGGATACCGTTGTCTTAATGCCTGAAGTCATTATCTGAAAAGCTTAATAACTTTCTGAGTTCCCGCAACGCATTAATGTGCAAGAAAATCTTAAGCAAGTTTAGAATAGGGGTTACTGCCTTATCTTTCGAAGGCGTTATGGAGAACCTGAAGCTCGGATTGAGTGAAACAGTTTTCTTCGACCATATGCAGCTGGTTAAGAAAATTGTTGAAAACGGGTTTAAACACGTAGAGCTCACGGCAGACCTATACTATGTTTTTCCAGAATCCTTCTCAAAGAAGGTCATTGAAGAATTGAATGCGATGAAGAACGAGGGCGTCTCTTATTCAATCCACCTGCCCCTGCTGTCAGTGGAGCTCGACTCCCCTATAGAGAGCATTAGAAGAGCCTCGGCTGATGCGATCGTTAAGCCTGTAGAAGTACTTGAAGAGCTTAATCCCATTGTCTACGTTCTACACAATGCTGGCCCCATATCTGCAGAGCTTAACAAGATAAGTATGAATCAGAACTATAAGAACCTGCTTTTCGAATTCATCGCTAAAAACGTTTCTAAAAGTGTTGAGCAAATAGTTTCGAGTCTGTCGGACATGGGCATAGCCCCGCGTCGAATAGCATTGGAATCGATAGAGTTCCCGTTTTCAAAGACTCTGGAAATCGCTGAGAAGCATGATACGTCAATCTGTGTAGACACGGGTCATATTCTTGCAGGGTATTCTGGGGAGATAAGCGTGGAGGAGGCTCTTAGAAAGTCCTCAGGGAGGCTTAGAGAAATACATTTACATGACGCCTATAGGAGGGTTGAGGGGGAGAGGATTGTTATCAAAGACCATTTGCCTTTAGGAGCTGGAGACTTGAACATTAAGAGCTTTTTGAAAACCCTGGATCAAATAGGATTCTCTGGACCCATAGTTTTTGAATTAGGTTTGAGTGATGCGAGAGTATCTGTGAAGAATCTGGCTTCTGCTTTCAATCAGAAACTATAAAGACCATGTCAAGGGTCTTACCGAGTTCTCTTAAGCAAACTGTTTTAAGATAACTCTGGGAAAAGAGGTTTCGCTCCTTTACTCCTAAAATAGTTTACAATCGCTTCTTGATCTTCGGGGGAGAGTCTTCTGAACCTTTCGCCGGCACTTATTATCTTTGGCCAGAGCCTTATGTCACAAGCCATAGAATAGGTAGCAACAGGGTCTTGTGAGAGAGTGAACCAAACAGCCTTATCAATATCTTCTTGTTCCTCGAGCGGCTCGTACCAAGTTTGGTATTTCTTCTCACCGACCCATCTTCTCTTGGCAATAGCTTTTATAGCGATAACTCCAACATCTCTATCTCTTGCTATTTTCAAAATTGGTTTAAAATCGTTCTCCGGAGCAGAGTTAATGACGCTTCCAACATTTACAGGTATCAGCACTGTGTCGAAATCAAATTTTTCAAGAGCCTTAACGACTATCCTCATGTCCGAATGGGCTGTTATCCCTATGTATTTTATAAAACCTTGGTCACGAGCCTCCAGAAAGGCTTTCATAGCACCTTCTTCGCTGAAAATCTTTTCAAGCTCTTCCATTGTGCTTACTGCGTGGAATTGATACACGTCTAAGCTCTTAACGTTGAAACGGAAAAGTGTTCGTCTAAGCTCTCTCCACGCCTCTTCTCTTGTTCTTTCAAGAGTTTTCTCAGTTATTATCAGTCTTTCACGGTTTTCCCTTATTAACCGGCCTAGTCTGGTTTCAGCCTCTCCGTAGCTCGGAGCTATGTCAACTACGTTAATCCCTTTTTCCAAAGCGTTTTCAAATGCTTTCAGGCCTTCTTCTAGATTAGGCGCTATACCCGGGCCGCACCCACCTATGGCGAGAATGCTCGTTTTGAAACCAGTTCTACCTAAAACCCTATATTCCATGTTTAAACATTCTTTAATCTTGCTATTAAACCCGTGATGCTAACCCCATTTTCCTCAGGTTTTCTATGCACCGCTTTACGCATTCTAGGGGCGGGTAAGCATAGCTCTCCTGCTCCACTATGAACCACTCCGTGCCTCCTACTTTTTTACAGAGTTCAAAGAATTCTCCCCATTTCATTTCCCCTTCTCCAATGAGGGCATTCGGATTCTTGGAAGAATGTTCTTTAACATGGACGGTGACCGCCCTACCGGGATATTTCCTAATAATGTTAAGGATTTCTACTGCGTCGACTCCGCCTTGCATCGCATTACCCGTATCCAGCTGCATTATTACGTCTTGAATCGTAGAGTCGAACAATATGTCCCATACTCTTTCTCCATTAATTTTCTTAAATTCGAAAGCATGATTGTGATAGCCTACTCTCATACCTTCTTTCTTAAGCCTCTTAGCAATACCGTTTAACAAGCCTGCTATTTCTAGACACTTCGGCCTAGTGTTCAGCCTATCTTCCGGCAACCAGGGAACTATTAGGAAGCGGTTTCCGAGAACACGGTTAAACTCAACGGTCTCGCCAAGGGTTTCCTCAAGCAGGGTTTCAAGAGAAATGTGTGTTCCTGCAACTTTCAAACCAAGCCTGTCCAGAATTCCTCTAAGCTCCTCAGCACTTCTCCCATAGTATCCTGCAAACTCCACGGCTTCGTAACCCATTTCAGCAACAGCATTAAGAGATGCTTCAAGATTCTTAGAGCAGTCTTCGCGAATCGAGTAGAGTTGGAGTGCAATACCCATGTACCTTTCTGGCTTTAAACTGTTTATTTTAATGTTTGTCTAGAATTTTCGGGACGAGCTTCTCCTCATTTTGCATTAATGTATACAACTGGACAAAAAATTTAATAATGCTTTTATATCCGCTCTTACGGACTGGGAGAAGACTGTGAATGTTGAGCGTAAAGCCCAAGGTGCTTGTGCTGGATAGCTTCGACGAAGAATTCTTCAAACAGGTTCAAAACTATTGTGAAATAGTGGATGAAACCCGGGAGAGCGAGGTCGAAATACTCATAGTTAGGAGCAATACGCGCGTAGACAGGGAGCTTCTTTCAAGGCTTCCAAAACTCAGGCTGGTTATAACTGCAACCCACGGGGAAGACCATATCGATAAGCAGGCTCTAGCTGAACGCGGAATACCGTATCACAATGCTCCGGTGCAGAGCTACGATGTTGCGCAAGGAGTCATGGCTTATATCTTCGCTTTTGCTACTAACATGGTTAATGCAGACAGGCTGATGAAGAAAGGCGAGTGGAGGAAAAAGGAGCTCGTGGGCTTCAGGATAGAGGGTAAGGTTCTTGGCATAATAGGGTATGGGCGTATTGGCAGAGAGGTTGCGAGACAGGCTTTGGCCAACGGTATGAAGGTTATTGTCCACGAGAAAGATCCTAAGATGAGGAGGGAGAATTCTCTGCCTGTGGTTTTTGTAGACAGGCTGGAGGATCTTCTCTCGAAATCAGACATAATCACCATACATGTGCCTCTTACTGATGAAACTAAGGGTATGATTGGTGAGCGAGAGCTGAATATGGTTAAGGATGGTGCTTATCTGATAAACACGGCAAGGGGAGGGATCGTAGATGAGGAGGCATTGTTGAAAGCATTGGAGAAGGGTAAGCTAGCAGGCGCGGCGCTCGACGTTTTCCAGCACCAGCCCCCGTTAATCAACAATTCATCGGGAGAACTCGCGCAGCACGAAAAAGTGATAGCGTCTCCGCACAGCATAGCTCAAACGAAAGAGGCGTTAAGGCAGAAAGGAGATGTTGTCCTCAAAATAATAAGAGAATACTTGGGGAAAAGCTAGGGTGATTTTATTCTCAGGGAGCTAGAATTATAGTGGCGTTAAAATCCAAACGACTAAAGGAACTGTTGATTTTTGAGGGAAGCATATTCGTAACCCTGATTTTCTTCATGTCTATAATGTTTAATCTAAGCAGAGAAGCATAATACTTCTTTGGGCAGAAAGTTTGCCTGAACAATTTGGATTAAACACGGCTTTATGAACGATGCCGGCAGACTTATCGACGATTGAAACATTAACATAGGTAACGTAATCAGTAATACACCGGCTCCGAAAGCTATTGCATACCCTATTAGTGAAGTAAAATGTTCAAATCGTAGTGCATCACACACGCTTTAAACCTTTATTTTAGAACTGCTCTAATTGGCCTGAGTATTCTCTTCAAAGGATCCAATACTAATCCAAATATTTCAAGTGTTATCATACCAAGCAGGTTCTCATCTTCAGACTCGCCTAAGATTACAGGACTATAGTACTGCCCATAAGGAAGGAGTTCTATTATTGCCTCGGAAAGTTGGCGGGAGATTGTGGAACCGTCGGCAAGAACGAGTTCAACAATCCTCTTAGGGGAGAGTCCTAACCTCTCCCAAACATCTTGTTGCAAAACAGTATAAGTAGCACCTGAATCAACAAAAAACTGACCTTCTCCTCTTTTTCTCCCCACTTTACTAGACCATCTACGTAAACGATGCCCACATTTTCAATGGATGAAATAAAAGTAAATAAACTTTTTCAATGGGTACCGAATTTAGACTTTATTCTTTTAATGTTTACTTATCTAATCGGACTATGACCCCTTATCTTTTTAACATACTTTGAGTAATCTCCTTTTAATTTTCTTGCGAGTTTCTCATCTGCTGTATACATGAAAGTATTTTTCATAATTGCAAGGGAAATATAAGCGGCATCATAAATTGTTATGTTATTTTCAAACGCAACTTCTATAGTTTTCTCAGCATACTCGCCCTCGATGGAATATAAGTCTAAGGAATATGAGTCTAGAGCTTCTGAAATTTCTTTCATTTCGCTTTCAGAAAAAAGCTGCTTGTAATACAGAGCATTTAGGACTTCGAACATGATGATTTCGGGAGCCATGAGCTCTATTTCCCCTTTAACATATTTGTCTCTGATTTCTAGGGCTTTATCAGAACCCTCTTCTTCAACGAACCATTTCACTACTACGCTTGCATCAATTACTACCGATAGCACGCTCATCTCTAAACTTCCTTACGATATCTTCAGCCCTGGCTTCGCTCCTACTTTTTTTCCTCAACTTCTCGTTAATCAAAACGGCTTTCGCTAAATTTTTCCTCTTTTCCTCAGCTATTCTGTTTCTTATCGCATCTCTTACGAAATCGCTCCAATTAATCTTAACTTCTTTCATCATCCTCTTTGTCTTCTCATCTATCCTTACCGTAAATATTGACATACAAGTATTACAGTAATGCTTGCATATAAAGCTTGCCTTTGAGTTCGCCGATCATAAGTGCCGACACCCTCCCAAAAATGCTTATTAAGAATGGCTTAAACAAGATAATCTTAAAAATGGATATTAAGAGAGTGCTAATCGAATTTATTGTTAGAAACAACCTGATTCCAATAAAGACTAGATGGAGGAAAAGCGTGAGCGGCGTTGGAAGGCTTTTCAACGACGTGTATCACATGGTTGAACCAGATGACAGAAGGAAGCTGGCCATCTTACTGTATGAATGGGGTCTGAACGATGTGGAAGAAGTAGTAAAAACATTGAGGATAAAGAGGGATTTACACGGATGCGCGCTTGCACTCTTAGCTGCAAACAGCGTCTTCGGCATAAGAAGCAAGATAGTGAAGGAGGGTAAGGATGAGGTGGTGATTCACGCAACCAAGTGCCTGTGGAAAGATAAGAAGAATTGGACGCCTGAAGTATGTGCTACAATAGACCAGTACGACATTGGCCTAGTTGCAGGAATAAACAAAAGCATTCGCTACTACTGTTTGAAGAGGAGGAGCAGAGGCGACCCTGTATGCGAAGTGATTTTGAAGAGTGCTGGGGAAGAATCATTCGGCTAGCATGCTTAACCGTTAAGAATTCGTAGCCTTAGCGAATAGGGAAATTATAAGGGGCTTTTTAAGCATCATTTCCTCCAGTATTTCTTCGCTTTTCGATCTGAGCGCTATCGGTTTGACGCATCCGCCGAAACTAATTAAACCGCCGGAGTAGACTACGCATCCTTGAACGCCTTCAATGGAGAGTGCTAGCCTCACAGCATCTTCCAGCGTCTCTCTGCACTCGGATTTAACAGCATTCCCAACCCTTGTTGAAACAGCGTCTGCAAGTGCAGCATTATCCGCAACCACTACTGTAGCATATGCTTCTCCAAATGATAATGCGTGACTTACACTGCTAGAGCTTGTTGATATGCCAATCCTCCTGCTATATTCATTTAATACCAGTCCAAAGTTTAATTCTCTTCCAGTATAAACTCCGACAGTAACTTCTCTATTCACTTTAATAGAGACTTCTCCACCGTTTTCAACAATTGCTGCCTCCGCACCATCGTTAACCATAGCTTCTAGAGCCAAGTCTGCAAGCGCTCCAGGTAAGGATGCCATCGGTCCAACTCCCGCCTTCTTAGAGGACTCTGCCGATAGAATTATTGCCGGCGGAGCATCCTCTTCAACTTCCATGGGTTCAAGACTGTAAACGAATTCAGGGTGCTTTTCCAGGAAGCGCTGTATCAAAGCTCTTTCTTTTATAAACCTCGCTAAGCCAGAATTTATAGCTGAAATCCTCTCGGAAGCTATTAGAAGATCTGCCTCTCTGTGGGTTGTCCTCAGGTAGAACAATCCATTCCTATACGTTAAGATCATTTTCTCTCACTTATACAGTATTACTGCTGCCATTGGACAGGCCTTCAAGCAATTTCCACAGAGTACGCATTTCTCCTCTTCTACGATGAGCCTTTTATCCTCATCCAGTTTTAAAGCATCAGTCGGACATACTCCTGTACAAGCACCGCAATCAATACATTTGTCTCTATTAATCTCCACGTATCTTGGAATCTCTTTTACTTCTACACCGTTCGATCTCAATATTCCAACGATCTTCGAAATAATGCTTTCATCAGCACTCACCTCGACAGTCATTATTCCCTCGGTGGCTGTTAGCCTAGCGTTCAGAATGTTTATCGGCACACCTGACTCGAGTATCGCTTTAGAAAGTATGGGCTTATTCACATGGGTTGGGGAGTACCTGAGTTCAAGCCGGGCCTTCAACCACAACACCTCCCTGCGTCTTCAACAACCTAGATAAGTCTGCGCTCGTTATGAGACCGAGAACATGATTTTCATCATCAACCACAGGTAAACCAGTGATATCGTACTGCTCCATTCTCTTTGCTACGATATCGACAGTTTCATTAGGCTTTGCTACAATAACCTTCCTAGTCATTATCTCCCCAAGGGTTTTAGCATTAAACGCCACTGCCTTAGCAACATCCCACGTCGTCACTATTCCTACAAGCCTGTTCTCCTCATCCACCACTAGAACATGGTCAACATTTCCCTTAACCATTCTCTCTGAAACATCTTTAATCGAGTCGTTGGGGTTGGCAGTCAATATGCTTCTCCTCATCAACTCCATTACCTTTGGCTCGGGCCTCCTAAGCGGCATGGTCTTCTGCACAGTATCTCTGCTCAATGATGCAACAGGCCTAGTGAGCTTGAAAATACCCTCCTCTATCCATCTCCTAAGCGTCTCCGCAACCTCTCTAGCCATTTTCACACTAGACATGCTCGCAGCCTTAACAGTCTTATCGTTCAACACAACTTTTCCAGACTTAAGCTCTTCATAGCTGACTCTTCTCAAAACAGGCCTATTGACCGAGGGTACACTGTAGTCGAGTATCTCTGTATATATCTCCCTATCGGGTGTTGCAGCGTTCTTCGCCACATTCATATTCACTATAGGTATTGGTATTCCAACGCCAACGTAGAGCGTTGAGCCATACTTGTAGAACGTTGCCCCCCTGAGAAATCTTGGGCTCATCTTTTTCAAATCTCCTGTAACCATTATTGTAGACAGGTGCTTAGCGGGATAATGTTGAGTACCCTCTCCTATAACGTAGCCTATTCCTCCGCCGAGGAAAATCCTCGTCCCTATTCCAATGGTTTCTAAATCTATATCCTTGTACAATGGACTGAGCTCGCCTGAACCAGAATAACCAACATTACCATAATTGGGTAGGAGTGTCCCTAAGTAAGTATATAGCGTTCTATCGCTTGAGTTAGTGGCTGCGAAATACCTCTGGTAAGCATTCCTAGGGTTAACTAGAACAGCTTGGTTTAAATCGTGTATGGTTATGACTGTTTCAACATGTTTCCTCGGATAACAATCAGTGCCGTAACTCTCCCCCCTGAGTATAAGCTCTTCGCCACTCACGAGGTCTTCTATAACGTGCCCCCCACCGTAATCAATACCCCTAGTCTCACTGTAGGCTGTTGCGCCTATGTACCCGTCTACAGCAGCTAAACCCTTGTATACTGGAACATCGTTCAACCATGCTTTCGTCATCTTTATCGGCGGATCAGCGTGACCAAAATTCAGAAATGCGCCCGAACTACACATGGCTCCGAAGGTCCCGGTAGTGACTACGTCAACTTCTCTCGCAGCTTTTTCGAGACCGGAGCTCTCAGCCAGTTTAACAAACTCCTCTGCAGTTAAAACTGTAACGTCGCCCTTAGCTATCTTATCGTTTATCTGCTCTATCGTTCTCAAAGACTCGTCCATCTTTTTCGAATCACCTTGAAAAACGGTCGGAAAATAACAGCGTTATAAACTTTTCAATAGCCATTCATAGTTTATGCTCTTTCGATTACTCATGGTAATAATATGCTAATCGCTTTTACTGTTATTACCAAGACTTCTCGTTCTGTTTCTTCAGAAGCAGTTTCGTTTATAACCTTATAACACCTTATGCGGTTTTCATCTCAAGTTTGAGAATATGTCGCAAGCCTAGAAGTCGATTAAAAACATTTACCTGTATTTTAAACTTAATTCCTCAGCTATCCTATGATATTTTTCATGAACTCCTGACTTTCTTATTCAATCTTCTCAAACATTTCTAATAATTTCTAAGCGTCTTCTTCGCTAAGCAAATTCCTCCCCATTGGATAAAGCACACTATCTTCTTTAGAAATATGTGCTTCAAGCAACTCAACGTAGGATAGTCATTTTCAGAAAACACCATGTAGCCATTCTTATTACCTTCCTCTATACTCTCTATCACATGCAACATTTTTCTAACTAGGTTCCGTCCTTGCTCATGTTCTTGAAGCATAACTCCTATAGGACCTCCTAATCTAGAACTGGACCAGAGCGGTAATAAACGATTTAGCATTTGTCGCTGTTAAGAGTGAAGATGCGACGGTTTCACTATTCTAATTGGTGGCAGTGTGGGAGCCTCTCTACCAGGACCCAGACTTGCGAAACCAACAAGGATCTTCATTGAGCCGAAGGAGTTTTTGATGTTGCAGTCGCGGTTGTTGAAATTCATAGGGATTATGGAAATAGGAAGAGCAAAGCGAAAGCTAGGTTTAAATGGCTTATTGAAGCTTGGGGCTTAGAGAAATTTATCTCGGTTCTAGAGAATAAGATGGGTAAGAAGTTTCAGCAATATGCTGGACCAGTATTTATAAGGAGAACGGATCACGAGGGTGTACAGCCGCAGAAAGTTGAAGGATACTGGTATGTTAATATTCCACTCTTAGGAGGACGATTAACGAGCTCTTTAATGATTCAGATAGCTGACTTAGCTGATAAGTTTGGAAGCGGAGAACTTAGGCTTACACCCACACAAAACATAATAATGCCCAACATTAAAGAGGATGGTAAAAAACTGTTTTAGAAACCTTAGTAAAAATGGGTTTCTCTATGAATTGTTCCAGAACCCGGTGGCTCAGTGTAGGTTGTTCATCAGATTTTTGTGGAAAAGCAATAGATATGCATGCGAAGAAAACGCTTGAGGACATAGTAAAATACTTGGAGGAATACTTTGGTGTCAAAACTTTGAACGATATAGGTCTGCGTATAAATGTTAGCGGATGTCCTCATGATTGTGGTGCAAGCTTAGTATCAGATATAGGGTTAATCGGCAAACAAATAAAAGTGAATGATCGTTTAATACAGGTTTACGACATATATGTTGGTGGAAGCGTAGGTGGGAACCATCACTTGGGACACGCGTTGAAGAAAATGTTCCAGCTGAAGAATTGAAGCTTAGAATAGCATCGCTTGTAACTAGCTTTATTCGAAACAGGAAACCTGCTGAAGATATAAGCAAATTCTGTAAAAGATACTTGAATGAGAAATCAAAAAATTCTTGGAATCAGGAGGTGGAATAGCAATGATTAAAGATAAATTACAGGTAGAGAAAGTGGGTGAAGGTTTATACAGGCTAGATGCGCGTGGGCTAGTTTGCCCTTATCCGCAGCTGTTAGTGGTCGGAGCACTAAACAATTTATCCCCTAACGATGTCCTAGAAGTATTAATCGATAATCCTCCGTCAGTCAGGGATATTCCACCAATATTGGAGAAAAGAGGCTATAAGGTTGATGTAATACAATTAGATAACATAACATGGAAGATGATGGTTAGAGTATCTAAGTAGTTGCCAATGAAAATGGGGACTTAAAACGTGCAGACTAATTGGGACATGCTGCATCCGTTTCCAAGCGGTTCTCCTAGAGAATAGACTTAAATACTGTTTTTCGGTATATTCTGTATAGAAGGTGTTGGTGATGGTTAAGACGAAGACCAGCATATATGTTGACAAGGAGCTGTGGGAGAAATTCAAGGCATATGCGTTGAAAAACGGGGTGGAGGTGACTAAAATGCTGGAGGAAGTTATTAGGGAGGAAATGGCCGAGGATTTAATAGGGCAGGCATTAGCTGAAACCGGGGGTCTCGAAGCATGTGGAATAGAATTTGAGCCTGTGGAGCCTGAAGGGGGGGCCATAAGCGGACTGGTTAGAGTAATGAGAGATGAAAGAGGAAACAGTATATCTTGATTCGAGCAGCATTATAAAGAGGTATGTGAAGGAGCCTGGGAGCCCCTTCGTCAAGGACTTGTACTTAAAGGCTTACTCTGGAGAGTTAAAGATTGCTTTCAGCAGCTGGAACCTCGGTGAGGTTTTAGGCGTGCTAGATAGGGCTAGGGTGCAAAACAGGCTGGACGAGGAGAAGTATATGGTTTCAAAGAGGCGTTTCCTCATGGACACGAAGAGGCTTATGAGATTAGGTACGTTGCTGCTAGTTCCGGTGAGAGCAAAGCTGCTTGTAGAATGCTGGAAACTGATTGAGAAACATCATGTGTATCAGGCTGACGCTTTGCAAATAGTCTCAGCAAGAGCTATAAAAGCTTCAGAATTCTTAACAAGCGACAAGAAGCTTCACGAAATAGCTGAAGCTGAAATGCTGAACAGTAAATACGTTGCTTAAAAAAGAGTTGATGTTGAATAGAATAAAACAATAGGCTCTAATCCTGCAATGTTAAACTTTTTAATGGGCTTACTTTTCTAATAACGATGCCTCAAGAGCTATCCGATATGGAAATAGACACTTATTCGAGACAGATAGTTCTCAGAGACATAGGCTACGAGGGACAGACGATGATTAGGAGGGCGAAGGTTTGCGTAGTAGGCATCGGCGGTCTGGGTTCAACAATAGTCACGCAGCTCGCAGGCATGGGCATAGGTTTACTCAGGATAGTTGATCGAGACGTTGTTGAGAGAGCCAATATTCACAGACAAAGCATTTTCGATGTTAATTCTATAGGGATGGCTAAGGTGGAGGCGGCGGAGAAAAGAATCAGGGAGATCAACCCTGATGTGGCCGTGGAAGCGCTACCTTTCTCAATCAACGATTTCAACGTTGAACAGATAGTTGAAGGTATGAATGTTGTTTTAGATGGGCTGGACTCTTTCTCCACTAGGAGAGTCGTTAACAGGGCTTGCGTGAAACTTGGTGTGCCTTATGTCTTCGGTTCAGCCAT
>CAZTSG010000018.1:0-26318 GCA_964616835.1 uncultured Nitrososphaerota archaeon
TGAGATGATTGAACAAGTTAAGAAGACAGGCTTCGCATTCCCGCTTAACCAAGAGGCTCGTGATAAGAGAATGCTCTTAGGGCTCCCTGAGTTCAGAATCAGCGAAGAAGGGTTGAATGAGATCAGGAAAATAATAACGGAGGCCGGTTTTTGATGAGCGTAACACTCTATTTAGGCTGTGTGATCAGGAGTCTGTACCCTGAGGTTGAGAAGGCTGTTAAAGAGACTCTGAACAGGGTGAGCATCCACTTTGAGGAGCCTAAGGATGCTTCCTGCTGCGCCCCACTGGGATTCTTCTCCTTGAACAGGAATGTTTGGCTTAGGCTCAACGAGAGGAATATGAGGCTTTTCCAAAGCACTGTGGTAACAGCATGTGACGACTGCTTTGCAAGCCTGAGCGACGCCTTCAAAATCGTCTCTGAGAAGAATGGTATTAAAGCCCCTGAGGTTAAGCCTTTTGAAAAGATAATGATGGAGAAGCTGGAGGAGAGGGGAATGGTGTTCAGCTTTAAAGGGTTGAGATGCGCTGTCCAGCATAGTTGCCACCTTCTCAGGCCGGCTAGGGGCATGGATGATGCTGAAAACCCTCGGATGGTTAAGAGAATACTGGAGAGGCTCGGATACCTCCCGATACCCTACGAGGGTGAACTCGACTGTTGCGGCGGGCTAGTGTTTGAAGACAGGGTGAGCAGAGTACTCGCCGATAGGAAGGCTAGGGCTCTGGAGGAATCAGGCGCCGACTGCGTGGTAGTAACTTGTTCGCACTGCATGCGCCAACTTAAATCGGTCAGCAAGCTTCCAGTCCTCCATCTTGCTCAGCTTTCAGCCCTCTCGCTCGATGTGAAGCCGGGGGAGATAGGTGTTCCAGAAACGCTTGTAAGGAGGATGGTTAAGCCTTGAGACGCGTTACAGTGCTCCTATGCACATGCGGCTCAACCCTCTTAGAGAAGATGGATTTCAACAGGATTAGGGAAGAGCTTTCTAAAAGCCCGCTTGTCGGCAGAGTGGAGGTCGTAGACGGGCTTTGTAAAAGTATCGTCGTTAAGAATCTTGGCCTAAGCCCCGGAGAGAAGATTGTTGCAGCAGCCTGCTCGAGCAGGTTGTTAGAAGCTGTTTTCAAAACCGTGCTGGGCATTAGCACTGTCGAGTTCGTCAACATAAGGGAGCAGTGCGCATGGGCATGCGAGAACAAGGATGAAGCTAGTATTAAGGCGATCCGGCTTTTAAACGGGAGTGTTAGCAGGGCTTCCAGAATGATGCCTCGGCCCGTCGAGGGTTTGAAAATGGTTAGAGAAGCACTAGTGATAGGGGGTGGTATAGCTGGAGTAAGGTGTGCCCTCGACATAGCTGAAGCAGGCTACAGGGTCTACCTGGTTGAGAAGGAGCCCAGCATAGGTGGCGTGATGGCTCAGCTGGATAAGACATTTCCAACTTTAGATTGTTCGATCTGTATGCCTGGAGACACGGAGATTCTCCTCGACGAGGGAACGATTGTCACCTTAAGAGAATTAGCCGATAAGCCCTTGGATGTAAACGGAGCTTGCGTAGGTGCACTTTCAACATACTCTTTCAACTCCTATTCCGTAAAGCAAGGTAAAATAATCTCGGCTCAAAAACTGTTGTCCCCCAAAACGCTTATCGAGGTTAAAACCAGTACTGGAGCAAAATTGTGTTTCACGCCCGACCATAAAATATTAGTGGATTCTCCGAAGGGTCCTGTCTGGATTGAGTGTAAGCAACTCAAAGTCGGGGATAGGCTCTACTCGCCGAGAAAACTTAACGTCAAAAGGTCCTCAAGGGAATGGATTATTGACCTGCTTCCTGAGGATTCTATTAAGGTTGCTGACAAAGATCTTAATAAAATAATTCGTAATAAGTTAAAGGCGAAGTTTATCACGTTGCGAAACGCTTCCTCTCATTTGAACATTCCATACGACGTTCTGCAAAAAACTGAATACTTCCTCTCATTGGGTCGACTGAAAAAGGCTTGTGAAGCCCTGGGCCTCGATTGGGCTGAGGTTAGAAGAAGAATCAGGACGCTTACGTATCAAGGAGCTGGTGGAAAGATTCGTCTTAAATCTAGGTTCCTCGATGAAAAGTTAGCCTATCTTCTCGGGCTAATCGCCTCAGACGGATGTGTGGAAACAGAAAGGATTAGATTCTACAACACGAACAGGCAGCTAATAAAATTGTTTCTGAAGGGCTATAAAGAAATATTTCCAGCTAAGGCTGCTTGCCTTGATTACTTAGAGCCTGAGGGCCCAAATCGGAAGAGAAGAACGATTGTCCAAATTAAAAACAAACTCCTTACCGAAGTTGCTAAAAGGTTGAAAGTGAAGGAGGATCTGAGACCTATCTTCCGGCTCGAAGAAAATCTGATAGCAGCATTCTTAAGAGGCTTCTTTGACGGAGACGGATATGCGGCGCTGATAAGGAAGCCTAGCTGGGTGTCTGCAAAAATCACCTTCACATTGGGAAATGAATACGAATACGGATACGGGCTACACTTACTTCTAAAAAGGCTTGGAATTTTGAGCAAGGTGTACGAATACGAAGGTAGGGTAGTAGTGGACATTTCAGGCGGCGAAGACGTATTGCGATTTATTAAGAAAATAGGTTCTAATCATCCCAAAAAGTCTCTAAGGCTAAGAAAGATCGTTAAAAGTCTTGCTTTTCGAAAGTCGAGCGGCGGATTGTTCGACGAAATGCCTCTGGAATGCGGAAGACTGATATCTAACCTTAGACGAAAATATCGTATTCCCCTAAGGGCCTTTCCACTTTCTCATTCAAACATTATCAGAATTATCCGTCAGGAATGTAGAATTACTGTTAAAAACCTGAGCCGCGTTCTTGAAGCTACTAAAAGATTTGTTGATCCAAATGATCCCGATTATTTGAGGCTTCGAGAAATTCTCAAAACAGAATTCTTCTTGGATAAAGTTAAGGAAATACGAACAATACCTTCGACAGATAGCTATGTCTACGATATAACGGTAGACCCTACACATTGTTTCATCCCGAAGGGAGCATTCGTAGTTAGCAACTGTATAGAGGGACCACTCCTTTCTGAAGCGGGCAGGAATAAGAATATCGTGATCATTCCCAACGCTGAGGTCGTGAAGGTTAGGGGTAAGGTTGGAGACTTTAAAGTTGTAGTGAGGGTGAATCCGACTTACGTGGATCCCGAGAAGTGCAACGGGTGTGGGGAGTGTGTTAACGCCTGCCCTGTCTACCAGCCTAACAAGTATGATGTCGACCTTAAGCCTGTTAAAGCAATATACTGTCCCTTTGCTCAAGCAGTCCCATTGAAATACGTGATAAACAAGGATTACTGTATTGAATGCGGCCTCTGCATGAATGCTTGTACGAGGGCTGCGATAAACCTTGAGGATAAGCCTAAGATGCTGGAGCTAAATGTCGGGGCGATAGTCGTAGCAGTCGGCTCAGACCTCTTTGACCCCAGGCTTAAGCCCGAGTACCACTACGGGGGGTATGAAAACGTGATAACCAATATGGAGTTTGAAAGAATAATATGTGCCTCAGGCCCGACTGGCGGAGTATTGTTGAAGAGAGACGGGAAACCCGCTAAGAGAGTAGCTTTCATACAGTGCGTCGGCTCTAGGGAGTCCGGTCCCGGGATAGAGGAGTGCTCCTACTACTGTTGTGCGGCGAGCATGAAGGAAGCCAGGCTGATACTGGAGCACGATAAGGATGCTAGGGTCTTCATATTCTACAACGAGCTTAGAGCCTTCGGCAAGGGCTGGGAGGACCTTCTTTACAGGAGGTGTCTTGAAGACGGGATTGTCTTCATAAAGTCTAGGCCTTCAGAGATCAGGAGGAAAGCCGACGGCAGCCTTATCATCGTTTACGAAGATACTCTAACCGGGAAGAGGAGTGAGCTTGAAGTAGACATGGTCGTACTGGCCTTGGGTTTCAAGCCTTCTAGGAAGCTTGCCGAGCTGGCTGAGGCGCTGGGGATCCAGGTAGATAAAAGCGGCTTCTTGGAGGAGGCGCATGCCAAGGTTAAGCCCTTGGAGACGAGGGTGAGGGGCATCTACGTGGCTGGGACCTGCCACGGGCCTAGGGATATTGTCGAAAGCGCTGTCGAAGGCAGTGGGGCGGCGGCTCTCGTAGTAAGCCTGTTCAGGGAAAACGATGTTAGGATTCCGGAGGTTGCCAGGGTTTTAGAAGATAAGTGCACAGGGTGCGGGAGATGCATAGCAATGTGTCAGTACGACGCAATTATCAGAGATGGCGAGAAGGTTAGGGTTTTAGAAAGTGTTTGCAACGGTTGCGGCGCATGTATCTCATCATGCCCGCAGGAGGCCATCTCATTAGGCGGCTGGGGCATTGAGGAACTGGCCCCGCAGATATCTGGGATGCTTAGTGATTAACATGACTTGGAAGCCTAAGATAATAGCTTTCACATGCTGGTGTTCCAGCTCCGGCGTCGACCAGGCTGGCTTCGAGGGCTTTAAGTATCCTCCTAACGTGCTGACTATAAGGGTCCCGTGCTCAGCCGTTGTAAACCCCAGCCTGGTTGTTAAAGCATTGGAGGAGGGTGCTGACGCTGTTCTGCTAACCGCGTGTAAGCCGACGGAGCTGAGAAGGATCGCGCCTAGCAGGATAACTGAGGCCAGGGTGAGTCTTTTGAGAAGGCTTTTGAAAACCGTCGGGGTCGAGGAGGAGAGGGTTAGGATACTATGGATATCGTCTAACGAGGGCGGGGTCTTCTCAAGAGAGGTCTCAAAGATTGTCAGCGAGGTTGAGAAGCTGGGTCCGCTGAACCTGAGGAGGAGGATGCTTGAGCAAACCTGAGGAAGAGCTTAGGACGCTTGCTAAAAGCCTCTTGGAGAAGGGTGTTGTCGAAACCGTAATAGGCTACGAGGCTTCTGAATCGAGTGTTAGACCGTGCTTCGCGTCTAATCCTAGCGAGACGGAGAGGCTCGTGTGGAATCGTGAGTGCAGGCTTAACCTAGCCAGGTATTTGAGGGGTTTTAAAAACAAGAGGGTTGGGATAGTTGCGAAGGGTTGCGACGGAAGGGCTATCGTGGAGCTAATTAAGGAGAACCAAGTTGATAGGAAGGATATTGTCGTCATAGCTGTGGAGTGTAGCGGTGTCTACAAGCCTGTTAAATACGGTTATCCGAGTCCTGAGAGGAGGCTGACCGAATACTGTGAGAGATGCTTGACGAGGGTCTCGCCGATTAAGGATTATCTAGTAAAGTCGGATGGAAACGTTTCGGAGAGAAATCCCCCTGGGGGAGACGGTGGGCATCTAGACTGGATGAGTCTTTTCAAAAAATGCTTGAGATGCATGGCCTGCGTCAAATCGTGTCCACTATGCTACTGCACCGAGTGCTCCATAGAGGGGTTCAAGCCGGCGCTCATCCACAGGATTAATGCTCCGGAGGAGTTGCTCACGTTCCATCTTGTTCGGGCTCTCCACATGGCTGGCCGCTGCGTGGAGTGCGGGGCCTGCGAGTCATCATGCCCCGTGGAGATTCCTTTGACAACGCTATACCACGAGCTTAACGAATGGTTTAGGGAGAATTATGACTACGTCCCGGGGATGAGCTTGGAGCCTCCTCCACCGCTAGTGTTCAAAGAGGGTGAGAAGCTTGGTGAATATGCTTTCAATAAAAAGTGAGAATCTGAGAATAATCTTAGAAGACCTTGCCTCCAAGAATGCCTTAATCGCTCCAGTAGAGAGAAACGGATACTTCGAGTTCAGCAGGTTGAGGAAGGCTGAGGAGATTCGCCTCGACTATACTAACGCGCGGATCCCGCCTAAACGATTCTTCCTACCCGAGAGGCAGCTGGTCTTCAAATACGACCCTAAGAAAGGGGTTACTGAAGAGCCTGAAGACGATTTTAAAGCAGTACTCTTCGGAGTAAGGCCGTGCGACGCTTCAGCGCTAAGCGTCTTGGACAGTATTCTCCTTAAGCCGCCTTACAGGGATCCTTTCTACGAAAACAGGAGGAAGAGTATAATAGTTATAAGCCTATCCTGCACTAAGCCGTTGGAGGAATGCTTCTGCAACGTTTTCGAAACAGGTCCGGTGAGAGGATTCGGGGAAGATTTGACTCTAACACCTATGGATAAGATTTTTGCAGTAGAGGTTCGGACTCCAAGGGGACTGGCGCTGGTAGAGGAGTTTAGAAAACTGTTTGCAGAAGCCGATGGGAGACTGTTAGAGGAACACGAGAATCTGACTCGTAGACTTGTTGGAGAAATGAACAACAAGATTAGGGTTGATAAGGAGAAACTAGTCAGGTTGGAGAAAGAGGCTGACGAAGCTTTCTTCCAAGGAAACGCTCAGAGATGCATCGAATGCTCCATATGCTCCTTCACATGCCCCCTCTGCTACTGCTTCGAAAGCGAAGATTGTCTTGAGAAGAATTCATACGCCAGGTTTAGGGGCTGGGACACCTGCATATCCCCTTCTTTCACTAGGATGGCCAGCGGCCTAGACCCCAGAGCCAGTAAAGCTGACAGACTGCTCCACAGGTTCTGCCACAAGCTCAGTAGAATACCGCTGGCTTTCAACGCCTACGGCTGCATTGGGTGCGGGAGATGCGTCTCGCTCTGTCCAGTGGGGATAGACATAAGGGAGGTTTTGAGGAAATGGGGTTAAACCCCTACGTGCCCACACCCGTCAGGATAATCCGGGTCAAGGATGAGACTCTCGACACTAAGACGATAACGGTGGCGCCAAGGCCTTTCCAAGACTTTACGCCGGGCCAGTTCGCCATGGTGACCTTCTACGGGGTTGGCGAGGCACCGTTCTCAATATGTTCACCACCCTCAGACGCTAATCTACAGTTCAGCATCAGGAAGATGGGTAGCGTTACAAGCGCTATACACGAGGCTTCTGAGGGTGACGAAATTGGCGTAAGAGGCCCCTACGGGAGAGGCTGGCCGCTTAAAGAGATGGAGGGAAAGAGTATCCTATTGGTCGGAGGAGGCATAGGGCTCGCACCCCTTAGACCGCTAGTCCTTCACCTGCTTGAAAACAAGAATAATTATGGGGAGATCGCTGTTTGCTACGGAGCTAGGTCTCCATCGCTCCTCATGTATAGAGACGAGTTTGAAGAATGGATTAGGCGCGGGGTTGACCTTCATCTAACCGTCGACGTGGGCGAGGAAGGCTGGAAAGGCAACGTCGGCGTTGTGACAACCATCTTGGATAAGCCTAAGCTTAATAGGGCTGATACGATAGTATGCACATGCGGTCCGCCGGTTATGATAAGGTTCGTTTTGAAAAAACTCGTTGAATTAGGATACTCGAAGGAGAATATTTACGCCTCCCTAGAGAGCAAGATGAGGTGTGGAGTGGGTAAGTGCGGACACTGCCATTTCGGAAGCAAACACGTCTGCCTCGACGGCCCAGTCTTCAAATATAGCGAAATGCTGGAGTTGCCTAGGGGGATCTCTCCCTTTTAAAAGAGAATGGAAGAAGCCCGGTTTAGGGGGTCTAAGCCTGAACGAACGCAACTGTTAGCCATCTCCCGGCACACTACCCATCCAAGTTGCTGTTTGATATTATCTCCCAGCAGCTTGGTTGAGGCTGTAACCGGGCTGGTTAACAGCCGCACTCGCCCAAGCCTGCTTCCCCGCAGCCGGGCGTGTATATAATTGCTAGGGGTTTATAGAAAAAAGTTTCGGGAATGCTTTTGTAGTTGCTACTCTAGAAAAGTGATTTCTTAAACAAAATGTTTTATAACTGTATGAAGACATTTCCGAGAAGGCTTGCCGGAGAATAAGTTTGAGGAGGACGTTGAAAACCTGGTTGAGAAAATAGGGGGCGGCGTCAACCCCAGTATTAGAGAGGGGCTTGAAAAGCTTAGGGATAGGCTTGTAGAGCTGAGCCGTAGGGGGCTTGTTAAAATAAACCATTCTGTTATGGAGCTTGTCTGCGCTAAGCACCTTATGCTCAAGGGTTACGAGGTTGATGTTGAGCACGATCTCGGCGGGGGGCTTGTCTGCGATGTCTATGCTGTGAGGGGTGACGGCACGCTTGCAGTGGAGATTGAAACGGGCTTCGTACCCCCCGACAATGCTCTGGATCCTGAACAGTATTGCAGGGCTAGGGTTGCGAGCAAGATAACCCGGTACAGTGTGAGAGTTGACAAGTTCGGCTTAGGCATCCCTCCCTACTATATTCTTCAAATACCGTCTGCACTGGCAAAGCCTCCCAGGTTCAGGTCTGTGGAAGAGGTTGAAGAGATTAAGAGGCTCTGCGACCTGTACTATAGGAATCCTCCGGTCAGCGTCGAAGAGGTTAAGAACGCTAGGCTGCACACTGTTTACGTGATAGATGTGGCGAGCGATATTGTTTCAGAAGTCGATCCAGAACTATATACTTCAATCGCATCCAGCTTGCTTAACATAGTCATGGTCAGTAGCGGGAGGAGGATATGAGACAAGTAAGCTTCTTTCTAGTCTAAATCTTATCATCCGATTTTTTTAATGGTGGCTGACTAAAAAATTTCCGAGCCTCCTCTGGAAACTCAGGATTGCAATCGATAATCTTGGGTTGTCTTGCTACTGGGATTGCTTACTGGCTCTCGAAGGCAAAACCATGACTGGGAGACCGTTTGAAGGCTCGGGAAGCCCCTTTCTGAATCTTATTCTTACGACACCATTATTACCGTGGAGGCCCACCACTCTTCCGATGATCTTCTTCCTTCTCCTTATGATGCAGGCTACTTTCTTACCCATTAGTAGCCTTGCAGCATCCTCCCTGCTGGATACTCCGTCGAACCTCGCTAGGTACTGGTGTTTCTTAACGCTTTTCATCCCCAGCCTAGGGCCTCTTATCACTCCTTGGAGCAGAGTTTCAGCCTGAGTCATCAGACGGCTTTCAGAAAAATCGTTTTATATGTTTTACTCCTTTTTTATTATCCAGAGCCTAACCCTATAGAAAAAGTTAATATAACACGTTTATATAACGATGGTATCATGACGAGAAACTATAAACAAGCTCATTTGAAAACAGAAGTTAGGAAAGTACCCAGACGGCTATTCTCCTCTTATGAAGGGTGTTGCTGAATGATTGTTGCAAACGATATAACAGAATTAATAGGTAAAACGCCGATGGTTAGGATAAAGCGACTCACTGGTCCGGAGGACGCTACTATCTACGCTAAGCTCGAATGGTACAACATAGGAGGGTCCGTTAAGGATAGGATGGCTCTCTACTTGATGGAGTATGCTGAAGCCTCTGGAAAGTTGAGTAAGGACAAAATCATACTGGAAGCTACCTCCGGCAATACTGGGATAGCTCTGGCGATGCTTGCCGCAGCCAAGGGGTATAGGATTACGGTAGTCATGCCTGAATCCGTAAGCGTCGAGAGGCGTCAGATAATAAGAGCATACGGCGCTGAGCTTATTCTCTCGCCAGGTGACAAGGGTACGAGTGGAGCCATAGAGTTGAAACAGAAGCTTCTCAGAGAGAATCCTGAGAAATATGTTGACTTGGATCAATTCAGGGATCCTGCGAATATTCTTGCACACTACCAGACGACCGGCAGGGAGATACTTGAACAGACTCGGGGTATTGTCGACATGGTTGTTGTCGGAATAGGTACAGCAGGAACCGGGGTCGGTGTTTCAATGAGGCTTAAGGAGTTTAACAAAGACATAAAGATGGTTGGCGTTACTACTAAACTCGGAGTAAACATACAGGGGCTCAGGAATCCTAAAGAACCTTATCCAACAATGCTCTTCAGAAGGGAGTGCTTCGACGAGATCGTTGAAATAGATGAGGAGGGTAGGAAAGAGGCTTTCGAAGCGGCTCGTGAAGCTGCTAGGAGAGAAGGATTACTCATGGGAATGAGCTCGGGGGCAATAATGCTGGTCGCGCTCAAGAAGGCTCGGGAGCTTGGACGCGGCAAGACTATTGTTGCCATACTTCCCGACGGCGGAGAGAAGTATTTGAGCACTGGGCTTTTCGATTAGGTTTCCAGCAAGGCTCTACCCTCGCTATTAGAGGTCTCGTGAACAATGCTTCTCGCAAGCAGCCTAGCTACCCTTATCGGCTCAGGAATCCTCCCGAATACAGTGAACTTGTTAAGAATAATCTTAGAATCGAAATCGTCTATTCCAACGCTTCTAAAAAATAATTTGAAGCCTGTTTTCAGTTTCAACTCCCTCCTCGGCCCCAGCCTTCTATACGCTTCAATCTTCCTCTCCCAACACTCTGGGAAATGCTTCCTGATTGCTTCCTCAATGCCTTTTGAAGACCTGTAGGTCACTGCCAACACTGGTTTACCTGTTTCTTCGAAAACCTTATTGATATCAACTATGTTGTACATGCTTATGATCACGCCGCTGAGCATTATCAGGTTCACGTCCTCCCTCTTCAACGACTTGTAGAGAGATATTACTGAATCTGTAGCGTCGTCTCCAGCTATGGTTGTTTTAGCAAACGAGAAACCGTCTATAAGGAAGTCGCTGCGCATAACCACCCCTGCTAGGAAAGCGTTTACAGAATTCTTTCTGAAGCTCTCAGCAACCCCTAGCGCTCTTATCGCCTTCTTAGAAGGCTTGACTCTCATCTCGAAAATGCTTAATGCTTAATTCGAATATATGCTTTTCAAGTTATGGTCCTAGGATTCTTATTTTGTTTGTTAACCAGTTTTTGTACAATATGCCGGTGCCACTGGGGAAATGTTTATTTCTTACAGACAAACTCTTATTACAACAGCGGGGGTAATCATATCAGAGGAAGAGGGGGTATGGGGGTGGAAATAACTCCCGGAGAGAAGGCTAACATATCCTCACTCTTGAATAGGAGTGATGTTCAGGCTCTGCTCAAGGCTTTTATAGACGGTTCCCTAACCGTTTTAAAGCCTGTTTTAAGCCAGACTGGCGACTTCACATACCCTGAGGCCGAGAAAATAATGGGAAGCTCATCCCGCGTAGTAAGAGAGATACTCGAAGCACTTTCAAACGAGGGAATCCTCACTAAGGAGCTGGCCACCGCAATCCTCTCCTGCCCTCACTGTGGTTGTAGCAAATTCATCGTAGAGCTGGCAGACACATACTCTCCTGATTCATCAAGGTCTAAAGTGATAGAAAACATTGTAAGCGGCCTACTTGGTAAGAGGCTGGTTTGTCTAAGCGGCCACCATACGTTTTATGAAAACGAAGGGATTTCAAGAAAAATCTACTCTTTCAGGTTTAATCCTGAAAAAAAAGAGCTTGTTGGGAAATGGATCCTAGACATCACCCCGGTTATAGAGGCTCTTAGGGCTAAGGGTTGGAAGGTTGAGGCTCCAGCTAGGATAAGGGGGAAGTCCAGTGTTGAACACACGTTCAGCCTCTCAGTATCCTATGGAGGAGATACGAGGGATAGTGTGGATGCTGTAGTCGACATCATTGTGAGCGACATTCTGGTCGACGAGTCGGCTCTCTCGATAGTTCTCAAGGCCATGGATGTTAACGCTGCCAAGAAACTGCTTCTGGTGGTTCCGGGCCTCACAGATAAGGCGCGGACTCTCTTCGACTACTATAACACTTTCGATGTCTACGTCTTAGAATGCCAGAATGTTAGTCAGATAAATGGTGCTCTATTCGAAGTACTTACAAGCTTAGCTAAGATCAGGATTAAAACAATTCAAAAATAGAAAGATATAGGTCGTTTTATTGACTTATTGAGACAATATGATGTTTTATCGATGGTGATCTAATAGTAGTCCTCTTTTTTACAGACACTTTGTTACTGGATTTTAAGTGAGGTATGCTTTTTACAGACAAACTCTTATTATTTTTCAGGAAGCATTTATATTACGAGGGGGAGCGCGGGGGTTGAAAAGTATGGAAGTATTTGAAGGTGAAAGAATCCCGTTACCCTCACTCTTGAATAGGAGTGATGTTCAGGCTCTGCTCAAGGCTTTTATAGACGGTTCCCTAACCGTTTTAAAGCCTGTTTTAAGCCAGACTGGCGACTTCACATACCCTGAGGCCGAGAAAATAATGGGAAGCTCATCCCGCGTAGTAAGAGAGATACTCGAAGCACTTTCTGAAGAAAGTGTTCTTCTCGAAGAACCATTTACTCTGGCCGTCGTCTGCCCCTATTGCGGTGATAACAGGCTTGTGATCGAGCTTGCTTGTCCTCGCTGCGATTCCACGAAGCTGAAAGTTGGTGCGACCATCGAACACCTAGAGTGCGGGTACATAGGTTTCGAAGAAGACGTAGAGAACATGGTTTGTCCAAAGTGCGGTAAGCGGATGAGGGCTCTTGGAATAGATTATAGGAAACCGGGCGTGATGTACAGATGCACGTCCTGCAAGGAGTTTGTGGGGGATCCTAAGAGAAAATACACTTGTCTCAAAGAGAAGCATGTTTTTTATGAGGACGATAGCGTTTCAAAAGAAGTATGTTCATACAGGCTCAACCCCTCCAAGAAGGATTTCGTAGGGAAATGGGTTATGGACCTCAATCCCGTAGCAGAAGTCTTGAGAGCAAAGGGATTGACAGTTAAAGCCCCTGCTCGAATAAGGGGAAGGTCTGGTGTTGAACACACGTTCACCCTCCTCGCCTCCGGTAATGACGGTGTTGATACTGTCATTATTGATGTTCTTGTTAGCGACAAGCCTATAGACGACTCTGCGCTCTCCCTCATTTTCAAAGCATTGGATATAGATGCTTCTAAGAGGATAATGGTGTTCATCCCTGGGTTAACGGAGAAGGCAAGGGCTTTATTCGACTATTACAGGGTGCTTCCAAATATGAGTGTTATAGAATGCAATAGTATTAATGAGGTTAATGACGCGGTTCTTAACGTTTTAAATAATTTTATCGAAGTAAGTCCTCAAATAATGTAGCATGCCGCAAAAAATCTGCGTACGAGACATTGTTTTTGCCTTAAACATTGCTTTAACCCCAATACTGCTTATACTGATCGTAATACTTAGCGGTGCACTTGGATTAACATCAGAAGAACTCATCCTATTACTCCTGCCTTCTCTAATATTCGACTATTCTCGAATGCTCGGCAAAGTGTTTCTTCTACCCCTTGTCGAACGCCTCCGAAAGATGCCTATTGTGGAAAGCAGCCCCCGTATAACAGTCATAATACCTGCACACAACGAGGAGAAAACTATTGCTGCGTGCATAGAGTCTGTTTTAGAGAACAAGTATCCTTGGAAACAGGTCGTGGTTGTCGACGACGGCTCTACCGATAACACTTATAAAATTGCCTCCCGCTATAAGGATAGGATTACTCTTCTCGCAAGGTCTAAAAGCAGTATGAAAGCCTACGCTCTGAACTATGGGCTACAGGCTGCTAAAGGAGAGATAGTGGTTACTGTAGACGCGGACACTATTATCGCTTGGGATTTCTTAAGCATCGTGGCATCCTACTTCAGCAACCCTATGATTGTCGCTGCCAGCGGAAACCTGAGGGTTTCAAACTCTGATTCAAACTTTTTAACTAGATTGCAGGCTCTGGAATACGTTATCGCGTTCGACATAGGTAGGAGGCTACAATCTTTTTTCAACACTCTTCTCATAATACCTGGTGCTGTAGGAGTGGTTAGGAAAAGCGTATTGGAATCGCTGGGTGGCTATGATCCTCTGATAGGAGAAGATTTTGATGTTACGCTTAAAGTGCATAAGGTTAGGGGACGGGTTGTCTTTATGCCTGAGGCCTACGCCTGGACAGAGGTCCCGGAGACTTGGCGTAGCTGGGTGAGGCAGAGAGTAAGGTGGCACAGAAGCCAGATAAGAATGCTAATAAGGCATAGGAACATTTTCTTCAGGAGGCGTTTTGGCACACCCGGTCTGCTGGGCGCCCCGGACATGCTGCTGATGGATATTCTGATGCTGCTTATCCGCCCAGCATGGCTGCTCTACTTCCTACTAGCCTCCTCCAACCCTTTTCTGTCATGGTCAATTATACTCGCTTTCTACGCTGTAATGGAGTTCCAAACGTCTCTGAGCGCGCTCTCCCTAGTGGAGTATCCTAAAGACATGAGATATTGGTACTTGTTTCCAGCGATGCTACTCGCTTACCGTCCTGTCTATGCTTTCGTAAGATTCTACTCCTACGTGTCTGAGCTTGTTAAGCCTTCAAGAGAGTGGTGAGCACCTATTTCAAACCATGCTTTTTCACAGTGTCCTCTATGTTTCTGATTATGTCGTCAGTCAGTCTGACTCCCGTTTTTTCAAGCGCTATCAAGCATGCTCCAACAACCGGTAGGAAACGTGGAAATGTTAAGTGAGCGCGGGGTGCAAACTTTTTTATTTCATTGTCCAAGGGATCTATCACAAGTTCTCCTGCTTTAAACACGCCCCCTATCAAACCTATTGGGAACTCGTCATCTTCCATCCTTAGCTTTCTTATCACTCCGCTGAGAGTATTAGCGAGTTCCTTCGCAGCATCGCGTAATATTCCTACAGCTACTTCATCACCCTTCCTCGCAGCCTCAGTCACAAGCGGGGCGAGCCTAGCAAACTCTACGATGCTCATCCCCTTGGTATACACGTGCCATATTACCTCGTCTGGCGTTTTTGCACTAAACTTCTCTGTGAGAAGCCTAGTTATTAGAGTACTTGGCCCCCTTCCCTCGTACTCCATAAGGGCTGCTACAACCCCTCTCTTAGCTATGTAGAAACCGCTTCCCTCGTCTGCTAAGAGATAGCCCCATCCGCCTGCTCTAGCATACTCCCCCCTACTGTTTATTCCTGCTGTAGAAGAGCCTGTTCCAGCTATTATTATCGCGCTCTCTCCACCAGCATTCGTAGCGTAGAGCGCTGACAGAGTATCGTGCACGAGAATTATTCTCCCCAGGGGGAAGCCTACCATGGCTTCTTCTACGGCTTTAAAATCAAGGCTGCAGTCAAGCCCCGCCATTGATGCGACGACTATCTCAACATCCTTACTGTCTATCCCTGCATTCCCTACTGCTTCCAGACACGCTTCTTCAACAGTCCTCCTAGCCTTCTCGACACCAACGTTATGATGGTTCGACGGTCCTTTCTCACTATAGGCTATTATCTCACCGTCAACCGTTAATAGCATTGCCCCTGTCTTAGTGCCTCCGCCGTCGACGCCTATGACATACTTCAAGCTTCTTCACTTCTTATAGCCTATTTTCCTTAGAAATTCGTATCTGTGCCTCTTATCCTCCTCGGTCTCCACTCCCCTAGTCTTTATTCCGTCGACTACTCCGAGCACTCCTCTCCCCTGCTCTGTTTCAGCTATGATGACGTTAACTGGGTTGCCGGTGGCGCAGAAAACGGTTGCAACCTCCTCTACGTTCTTAATCCTGTTAAGAATGTTTATTGGATAAGCGTTTCTCAACACTATTATGAAGACGTGTCCCGCTGATATTTTTAGAGCATACTCGACTGCTAGGTTCTTCAAATCCTCGCTTGTTCCCTCAAACCTCACTAAAGCAGGCCCGCTCGACTCGCAGAAAGCCACCGCAAACTCTACTTTCGGCATACTTGTCACAATCGTCTCGTAAATGTCTTCAACGCTCTTTATGAAATGGGACTGGCCTATTATTATTTGAACCCCCTCGGGAGGCTTTATTTCAACGGATTCGAGCCTGATGCTCATGGCTTGTTAAAAACTACTTGAGGAGGGTAAAAAGCTTTATGAAGGAACTATACAGATTATTTTCTAGGAGTGTCCTCGAGAGGAGGCTTCTTCGACCTTCGCCTACATGGAGGCAAAGCCCCCCAGTGGCTTGTCTCAAGGATGATACGTCTCGGGGATGCTATTGTTGAAGCGATAGTCATGGAGTTCGGTACGCTGGAGCTTTTGAAAAGAGTCTCTGACCCCCTGTGGTTCCAGGGTTTCTCTAATGTTCTCGGATATGATTGGGATAGTTCTGGGTCGACGACAGTAACCTCCGGGGTTTTAAAGACTGTTCTATCGAGAAAGGACGTTGGGGTTTACGCTTGCGGCGGCAAAGGTGCATTATCCCGTAAGACCCCGGATGAGATAGAGAATATAGTTGAAACGAGAAGATTGGATGCTGACCCGGACAAGCTGGTGTACTTGTCTAGGATTTGCGCTAAGGTTGATAACTCGATGATACAAGCTGGTTACCAGCTCTACCACCATGTCTTCTTTTTCGACAAGAACGGTAATTGGGCTGTTGTTCAGCAAGGGATGAACCCGAGGCTGAAATGGGCTAGGAGATACCACTGGTTGAGCGATGGGTTAAAGAGCCTCGTGGAAGAGCCTCACTCCGGCATAATAGGCGTCTCCAAACACGAGAATGTTCTAAACCTTACTGCTAGGGAGAGTAGAGCTAATAGGGATGTTTCGCTGGAACTAGTTAACGAGCCGCCTTACAGGCTTAGGAGATACTTGAAGACGGTGGATGAGGCTTCTTCAGAAACGCTTTTGAAATGGATGCCGGGCGGCGTTGAGCCTCCTGCTTACAGGGTCGTGTTAGAGAGGAAGGTGAATTGGAGGGCTTTGGAGGAGGCTTACGAGCTTAAGCCCAGAAGCTACGAGGAGCTTCTCAGCGTGAGGGGGGTTGGACCCGGAACCTTAAGAGCCCTTTCGCTCGTTGCCGAAATAGTTTTTGATGCAACGCCGAGTTGGAGTGATCCGATAAAATTCTCTTTCGCATTCGGTGGGAAAGATGGTGTTCCATACCCTGTTAACAGGAGGAGGATGGATCGCGTCATAGGTATGCTTGAAGACGTTTTAGCCAAGGCTAGGCTTGGGGAGAAAGACCGAATGCAGGCTTTGAGAAACCTCAAGTCTTTGGCTGAAAGGCTTGGATGAGAGAAAGGTTTTCGATAAAGACATATAAGCCTTCTTAATCTAAGCCTTCTTGATATGGCTCTATTGGACGAGGATAATAGAAGAAAGCTGAGGGAAATATTCAGCAGGGATTTGAAGAATCCTGTGGATATAATCGTGTTCACAGATGAGGCTGATTGCAGGTTCTGCAAAGAGACTTTACAGATAGCGCAAGAAATCTCTGGGCTGAACCCTGACATTTTGGTTAAGCATTACCCCTATGAGAGAAGTATGCGTGAAGCTGAGAAGTACGGGGTGAAGCTCTTCCCCGCAACCATAATCGCTTCCCCGGAGAAGGATTACGGCATAAGGTTCTTCGGAATACCCTCGGGCTACGAGTTTGAAACATATGTCAAGGATATATTGATGGTTAGCAACGGTAGAACGATGCTGAGAGATTCTACGAGAGATTTCATTAAAAGCTTGAAAGAACCTCTTAACATTAAGGTTTTCGTAACCCCCACCTGCCCCTACTGTCCCACAATGGTCTTCTACGCTCACCAGTTCGCTTTCGAGAACGACGTGATTACTGGCGAGATGATAGAAGCGATGGAGTTTCCTGAGCTTGCTGAAAAATACAACGTCACCGGAGTTCCTAAGCTTATTGTAAACGATGCCCATGAGCTTGTCGGGATGAGGTCTGAAAAACAGCTTGTAGACTTTCTTAAACACGTTTTAGAAGGCTGATTCAGACAGTGCCGAATTAATCGAGCATCTTTATTGAGGCTAACGTTTAAATAATTGTTGTTTTAAACTCAATTAGCCATGTTAGAGCAAACGTATTACGAGATAAGGCATAGGCTTGGACAATCTCTCATCGGGCTTATACCCATGGGGTCTGTTAGGAACCAGGGGCCGCATCTTCCAGCTGGCGCCACGTCTATAATAGCAGGTTACTACTCGCTCAAGGTTTCTGAAACACTCCAGCCCTATGTTTTCACGATTGGAGAAATACAGTATGGTGTTGAAGGAATGTTCTCTCTCAAACCAGATGTCTTAAGCTCGTTCCTCGTAAACATTCTGGAGAACCTTTCTAAGCTCGGTTTGAAGAAGATAGTCTTACTCAACGCCGACCCGGTTAATGACGCTTTCATCAAAGAGCTCGTAAGCAAGAAGCCTGTTAAAGACGTTGAAATACTCCAGTTGAACATTTGGGAGAAATATCCGGACATTCAATCGCTAGAAGGTGAGCCGAAGAGTGGTTCGGGCGGTGCGTACTTGACTTCCCAAATGCTCTTCATAAACAGGATTCTCGTCAGAGAAGATAGGATGAAATATGCTGATTCCTCGATGGGTGTTGAGGGGAACGTTTCCAAAGCGAGCGTTGAAGCAGGTGAGGCAATAACGTCTCAAACAATTAGGACTCTTGTCGAGAAGATCGAGGAATTTATGAGGAAATAGTTTTCAACTATTTCAGAGTAACGCTTTTCACACCTTTTATCCTGCGCATTTTCTCAATGACTTCACCCGGCACCCTGCCGTTAACAACTATCTGCAGCTTAGGTTCTGGAACAAGCTCAGGATCGTCTGCAATCACCTGCCTTATGCTTATTCCAAGCTCAGCTATGACGCCGCTCGCCCCAGCAACAATGCCCGGTCTATTGGGGTCTGCATATATCTCTATGACGTCGAACCCCAGGTAGGGTGCCGCATCCGCGAGGTTCGGCCCAGCGGGCTTAATGGCTCTAAATATCTTGCTCAACCTGTCGTCTTTCATGATGAGCTCAACAGTATTCCTCACTATACGCCTGTCAGCGTTTGCCGCCTTAGCTATCTTTGCATCCGGTATGTGGATTGGTCCACAGTATATCCTGCCGTCGTCAGCTATTCTCAAACCGTTTTCAACAAGTAGCTTCGCCACCCTGACCTTCGCCGGATATCTCTTAACCTTCTCATACACCTTGCTCCACAAGATTGAGTATTCGCTGGACTCAGCATTATTTAAAACATTAACCTGAATTCCGACTATGTACAGAAGTATACAATTGTTCAATAGAATATATATACTGGCTTAGAGGCCCATGGGCTGATCAAAATGAAGCCACCAGTCGTCAACCTGAAACCAGAGGATATGCCTAGGTCATGGTACAATATTCTTCCAGACCTCCCGCGACCCCTAGACCCGCCTCTAAACCCTGCTACTCAGAAGCCTATTTCGCCCCAGGATTTGGAAGTCATCTTCCCAAAGGAGCTGATACGACAAGAGGTTTCCGACCAGAGGTACATACCCATACCGGAGGAGGTTGCTCAAGCATATTACGCTATAGGCAGGCCGACGCCGCTGAGGAGAGCAACCCGTTTAGAGAAATACCTGAACACTCCTGCAAGAATATACTTTAAATGTGAGTATGTTAACGTCGTGGGTAGTCATAAGCCTAATACTGCTATAGCTCAAGCCTACTACAACATGGTTGAGGGTACTAAAGGGCTCACCACAGAGACTGGAGCTGGCCAATGGGGCTCTGCCCTAGCATTGGGATGCGCATTTTTCAAGATGAAGTGCAAGATATTTATGACTAGGAGCAGCTATCTAACCAAGCCGTATAGGAAGATACTGATGCAACTGTTTGGGGCTGAAGTCTATCCCTCTCCAAGCGACCAGACAGAGTTTGGAAGGAAGATGTTGGAACAGGATCCAAACCACCCGGGTTCCCTTGGAATAGCTATAAGCGAGGCGATAGAAACCGCCGTGAAGACTGGAATGAAATACTCTCTTGGAAGCGTTCTGAACCATGTTCTACTCCACCAAACCGTAGTGGGTCAGGAAGCCATGAAACAGCTCGAAATGCTCGACGAGAAACCGGATTACGTAATAGGGTGCATAGGAGGAGGGTCGAACTACGCTGGGTTAGCATACCCCTTTATGCGTGAAAAGCTCGCAGGCAAGCTTAACGCCGAATTCATAGCGGTGGAGCCGAAGGCAGTGCCGTCTACAACCAGGGGCAAGTATATGTATGATTTCGGAGACACTGCAGAATTGACTCCTTTGCTTAAAATGTATACTGTAGGCCACAAGTTCTTCACGCCACCAATACACGCAGGGGGACTTAGGTATCATGGGAAAGCCCCCTCGCTCAGCCTGCTGATTCACGAGGGTTGTATGAAGTCCGTAGCCTATCATCAGAAGGAGGTTTTTGAAGCGGGCAGAATATTTGCAGAGAACGAGGGACTTGTCCCAGCTCCCGAGACTAACCACGCGATCAAAGCAGCTATTGATATAGCTTTAGAATGCAAGAAGAAGGGCGAGGAGAAAGTTATACTCTTCAACATGAGTGGCCACGGGCTCTTGGATCTTCAAGGATATGCGGAGTATCTTGAGGGTAAGCTCGTAGACTACGAGCCGCCGCAAATCTTGGTTTAGAAACGCCTTCGCTTTCTTCTCTTCACTACTTTTACTTTCTATAGCTATTAATCGTAGTTAGAGCTTTTTTTAAAAAACTTGAAAAAGCCGGGGGTGGGATTTGAACCCACGTACTGCGGGTCTGCAGCCCGCCGCCTTTCAGCCTACGCGAACCGGGCTCGACCACCCCGGCTCACAATCTAAAAAGTGTTTCCTGTATTAAAAAACTTTATGTGATCTGTTAGAATATGCTTCTGAAAGACCGCGTTTAGCTTACGCCTGATAATCTTTCTCCATATCAGTTACGTTTAAAAATGTGTTATAACTATTGTTTTAAAGCTATGGTAATGCATTGCGAGTGTATGGTTAAGTATGTGATTCCTGCCCTCAGGATGCTCATATCCAAACAGCTAATAGAGAATTATAATCTGAACCAGGTTGAAGTGGCTAGGCTTCTCCACGTGACACAGCCTTCAATAAGCAACTATATGGGTAGGAGGAAGGGCAGTGCTAAAATAAAGCGTTTTCTCAACAATGCTGTAGTGAACGAATACGCAACCGGATTGGCTCAGAAGATTTTTGAACAGGGCCTGTCTATCAAAGACCTTGCCAGCGATCTTTGCGACCTCTGCGCCAAGCTGCGTAAGAGCGGTTACTTGGTGGAATGATTCCTATGAGGGCTTCTTACATTGCTTTAGCCGTCTTCTCCCTTATCCCTGCTTTAATCTTAGTATTCTTCTTTCTCACGGGGAATTATCCGAGTATGGTTATGGATCTTGCTTGGATCACGTTTCTCCTCCTAATCCTGAACTTTGCTCTCTCAACAACGCTTCTTTTTATCGAGGAAAAATTCAAGCGTGCTGAAAAGTCTAAACAGAAAAGCTAAATAGCGGGTTAAACATTTTCTTCGAAGAGTTGAGAGTCGTTCTAGTAGCGGTGATGCTGACACTTCTAGTTCTTTCACCACTGCTGTTAATAGATTTTATTCTTCCGTCTGGCAGTATTGAATGCGATGCTGGAAGCATATCCGTGTCTGGATTGAGAAACAGTCCTTGGGTCTATGCCCTAGGAATATCGGCTTCAGGCTACGGTGCGGAGGCTGTGGCAACTCAGGGTAGGAAGCTGGTAAACGATTTCGTACACTTTTTCAACTCGGGAAATTGGTTTATACTCACTGTTGTAATCATCGTGGCGACAAGCCTAGTTGCCAGTATTACTTCTTCTTCAGTATCTGACGCTATTAAAGCATCTGTAATATCGATCACTGCAGTTGCTGTCATAGGGCTGTATTCTATGAACAATAGCTTGAAACCTTCTCTCTACAGCCTTTCCTTGGGGCAAACAATCGTGGAGGATGCTTTTGCAACCCTCTCCCTCATGATAGTCTTCGGCACGATAGTCAACATCATTATAGTAGCGATTCTTTCAGGTGTTTTAACATACGTTGTTCTAACGCTTAAACCTCGCCCAACCGTAGTTACTCCGGTTAAACCGCAGGCCGTAGAGAAGACTGTTGAAAAAGCTGGAAAAGCGGAGGCTGAGGAAGTTAAGGAGAAAGCGCCCCCGCTCAGCGTCCCGCCTTTATGCCCCCGATGCGGTTCGAAGCTCGTATGGAAGCCTGAGGAATCCAGGTATTACTGTGAGAAGTGTAAAGCGTATCCTGAAGACATTTACTTTAAAGTTTAATAATAAACCCCATCAACCAGTATATTGCTAGAGCACTCAGTATTAATAGTAGTGCTACGCCGAGTTTTCTCGCTTTGCTCAATTCCTCTCTGACTGAAACATAGTAGGAGTCAACTATGGCGTAAGCACTGAGATAAACTAGGAATACTACTGTTGCTATTACAGGTATCATCGTTGCTAGGGGCGGTAGCTCTATTCGAAAACCACCGCCCTCTTTCTGTAGGTTAAGCGTGTTAATGATAAAGGTTATTCGCGATCCTCCTGCAGGCATCTCTACTAGAGGTGGGAGGGTTACTAAGATTCCGTTTGAAAAAGTATAGTATTTTGATGAAACTTGGCTATAGTAAGTATAGTTGGTAGTTAAGACACCGTACAGGATTCTCACAGTCGTATTGGAGCTGAATATCACTGTAATATTGGTTAAAGGGTCTTCCGGTATTAACTGTATTAGCGTCGCCTTCCCTGGGAAATCAGGTATTCCAAGGCTTCTGTTAGTCAACACGAGGTAAGAATACCTTCCCCCCTCCGCGGTTTTAACATATACTTGAATATTCTCGACCGGGGGGCTGAGTGCCAATATGAAAAGATCGCCCTTAATCATGCTTACATTCGAGAAGGACGCGATATTGCCCTCTCCCACGGCTGAGAGCGTTACATAAGCCAATAATGCTCCCGACAGTATTGCTGACAGTCCTTCCACTTCCATCACAACCTTTTAGAGACACGGGGATTTATTCTTTCAGGTCCCTTTATTTTAACGGCAGTGTATAAAGCTTTATTACCTAATAACTGTAGCAATACTCAAGAGAGGATGTTTTCAAACGAGTCCGATGAAGATCGGGAGTTCGAAGAGGAATGGTGGTACAGAAAGCCATTTTTAAGACTCTTGTTCTCCCCTCTGCTCTACCTGTTCTCTTGGAGGTACCGGATGTGGAGATTCCTACGCCTCCCGCCAGAGAAAAGGAGGAAAATAGTTGAGAAAAAAGCTAGGAAAATCAGGAAGAGCCCTTCCTTCCCAAAGGTTAGAAAAGACGATTTAATCGGTAGGGATGAGGAGTTTTTCAAAGTCATGGTCAGCATCTACTACCATGTGTTGAGAGACCCTGAGATAAGAAAGACTTTCACAACACCCCCGCCCAAGCTCTTCGTAATAAAGGGCTCAAGCGGCTCAGGTAAAACATTCTTCGGAGAGGTTGTTCAAAGGGAGGGTTTTGAAAAGGGTTTGGAATACGGTTTATTGTTGAACCTGCTAAAGCTCAAGCCTGAGCAAGTATACTCGATGTGGTATGGTCAGAGTGCTCAGAGGCTGAGCGAGTTCTTCAATAATGCGTTTTACAATCCCAGTATAGTTCTCATAGACGAGTTCCAAGCCTTTGCGAAAAAGTTCAGCTCAACTACTGAGGTGGGGATGGAGGAAACGAGGGTCCAGACAGTCATGCTTGAGAAGTTCGACGAGCTTCAGAAGAAGGATTACCGTACAATCGTGCTGGTCTCAACCACGGAGTACGAATCGCTCATAGATACTCTCCGCAGGAGGGGTGTTGCTGGAACGATAGACCTTGATGAGAACGTTTCTAGGCAAATGCTGCTCAAAATAGTTGAGAAGCAGTGTCAGATACATGGTGTGAGGCTTCCACCCTCGGATATTCTTACGGTTATAGAGGATAGTTTAAGATCTTTCGAGACTCAGGCAATAACTCCTGCAGACATAGTTAACGCTTTTCAAGTAGTGATTAACAGTAAGTCTACTCCTCTTCAAAAAAACATTATTGAGAAGCTTCTTCATGGGAAGGATTCGAGCAGTCGCGTTAACCCGGGAGAATTGGTTACACTCAACGATTTCAGAGAGGCTGCTTCAAAGGTGAAGGCATACTCGCTGACAGCTAGGACAGAGGCTGCGAAGAGGTCTGTGATTAAGCTTAGGCCTAAGGAGCGTTACAGCGATGTCGGGGGGCTTAAGGGTGTTAAGGAGGAGGTTATAAAGGAGATTTCTCTCTCGTTGAACCCCGAGCTTGCCAGCAGGTCTAGGTATATCCCTCCTAAAGGCTTTCTCTTCCACGGTCCGCCTGGAACTGGCAAGACGCTCCTCGCCAGAGCAATAGCTGGGGAAAACAATGTCTGGTTCTACCTTGTCAACGGGCCTTCGATAATCCAGGGGGTTTACGGGGATCCTGAGAAAACCATAAGGGATATTTTCGAGGACGCGAGGAGGAACGCTCCTGCAATAATATTCTTCGACGAGATAGATTCCGTGGCGCCGATGCGCGGAACCCACGACCCGATTTTGGATAGGGTTACCAGCCAGCTTCTTACAGAGCTTGACGGCTTTATCCCATTGTCCGGAGTAGTGGTTATTGCGAGCACGAACAGGGTTGAAGTGCTAGACAGGGCTCTTCTAGAAAGGTTTACTCGAGCCTTCGAATTCAGCTACCCGAAGACCGATGAGGAAAAAAAGGAGATAATAAGCATACACCTGAGGAAATACCTTGATGTGCTGAGTCAAGAAACCACTGTGGATAGTGTTCTGGAGACGCTTAGGAAGAAAGCGTTGAGCCCCAGGAGAATAGCTGACGTCATAAACGAGGCTAATAGGCTCAGGGTTAAGGAGATAGATGCGGCTAGGCAGCTTGTCAAAGCCCTAGACGAAGGAAGGCCTCTTGAAGAAATAAGGAGTATCTATTCTAAGGATATTGAGAGAGTATCTAAGATTCTAGGGGTTGACGAGAAGTCTGGGGAATTCTTGGAGAAGCTTAGGCTCATATCTCCTTCAAACTATCCTCTGAGGCTCATTCACTTCCAGCAGGCTTTGGAATCGCTTTCTGAAGAAGAATCGGTTAGCGAGGCTAGGACGATGATTGAGAAGAGCGTGAGGGAGGAAACTCCTGAAGTCGGCAAGAGCTACGGTCTTGTGGCACTGGGCACTGTAGGGGAGCAGAGTGGCCTGGTGAGTGTTGTCGAGGTAGTGATTAACCCGGAGGGTAAGGGTATGGTAAAGGTTGTGGGCAGCGAGCATGGAGAAAGTATTCAGGCGAGTGCTGAGGATGCATTCATATACATTAACAGCGTCTCCGGGTGGAGGTTTAGGAATCATGACGTATTCGTAGAGCTTGTGACTCCAGCCAAGGGTATGGAGAAGCTTCAGTTACGTCCAGGGCTTTCGTATCCGCCAGTATCAGGTCCTTCAGCCGGTTTAGCTATAGGAGTAGCTATGATATCTGCTTTCACAGGTCTAAAGGTCGATCCGACAGTAATAATGACGGGAGCCATAACGGCTAGGGGAGAGGTCTGGCCTGTTGGGGGATTAGACCATAGGGGAATGGGTAAGATAGATGCAGCATTAGCCGACAAATATGCTAGAAAGCTTCTGGTTCCAAGGTTTAACTATGAGTCTATGAGAAATCTCAAGATAGTGGAGGTTTTAGAGGCAAAAGGGATTGCTGTAGAGCCTGTTTCCAATCTTCTCGAAGCTGCTGTTAAATCTCTAATGGGTGTAAGCTCCGTGGAAGAACTCCTTTCCCATCTCAGGGCTGAGAAAATTAAGCACTTTAAAGCGGCTTTATAGACGCTAGTTCAACAATATCTTTAATGTTTTCAAGTATTTTCGTAAGACTGTTGAAAATCCTGATCATGCTTGCACTGTATTCTTTTAAACCTTGCCTACCCTCTAGCTTTACTAACTTCTCCCCAATATCCCTATGCTTCTCAATGATTTCTCGAAACAGGTTTGTGTCGAAGCTTTTGAAGAGTTCAACAGCCTTAAAATGCAGTTCGCTGATGAAATCGCCTACTGTACCTAGTTCCCCTAATATTTCGTTTGGAGGCTTATCTTTGGATTTCATGATTTCTCGAGATATGTATACACATTGGTCGGCAGAATCCTCCACATATTTGACTAGCATCCTTAAATCGGTCAGCTTCAAATAGTCTATGCCCATCTTAACAGGCAGCTCCGGATTCCTCAGGGCTGACCTTATTATTCTAACAAGCATGAAGTATTGTCTATCGACTTCTTCATCTCTTTCAATGACCATCTGAGCAAGATCTCTATCCCATTTCAACAATGCTTTTATACAATCTGCAATCATGCTGGATGTGAGAGAGCTCTGTCTTCTTACAAGCTTCTCCGGAGTAGCCATTTCAGGGTCCAAGAGAATCCTAACCTCGATTTGGCTCGATGTTTCCTCAGATATCTCTGCTCCGGGAAGCCTTCTCACAGTCTTACGTATTTCAGAGACTTCTGCTGTAGAAAACTCTGTCTCAGCCTTGATGACTATAGTGTTGTAACCCAGCAAGTAGCTTCCTAAAAGAACTTCTTGAGGCTTCAAGTCTTGACGAGGCAGTTCTATCTGAATAACCTCATCAACGAGCCTTCTACTCCCTTCAGGTATTATGGTGAGGGACCCATCTTTATTGCTGACCATTGTTATTATCATGTTCTCGTCTACCCTGTTTTGCTCCACCCAAGTCTTGGGGAGGGTTACGAGGAAAGAGCCTGAACCGGCCTTCTGAACCC
>CAZTSG010000019.1:0-1080 GCA_964616835.1 uncultured Nitrososphaerota archaeon
GAAATCATCCAGAGTCTTAAATTTCAAAGCCATTTTTCCTCTCTTAAAAGCATGTTTAAGACCTTTTTTAAGTTATCTCTAAAAGGTTTGAACAACCTGGATACTGGTTGAGAACAGACGAGGAAAACAATTTAATCAGCAACGCGTAAAGGCTCTATAGCATTGTACCGCTGGTGTCGGCGTCGAGGAGGACCCGGAAGGCCGATGAGTCCTAGGCTCCTAGGCTTCAAGCCGGGGGTAATGGTTTTCATACCGTCTCCAGCAATCCCGCGAGCATTAGGCTGCGAGCCGATTTACATGGGTTACGATGAATACGAGGCGTTCCGCCTAACCTACTACGAGAAATTAAACCAGGAGGAGGCTGCTAAACGCATGGGTGTTTCCAGGGGAACATTGTGGCGTTGTTTAGAGAGCGCTAGGGACAAGATTGCCCGCATGCTGGTTGAGCACCGTCCTCTCATAGTTACTTCTGAAACTCCGCCTGATGGAGGTAATCCTCCCTAGGGCCGATACCGAAAAGTTTTTATGTGCAATAGCACAATATTGTCAGGGTGATGAATGCAGGTATAGACCGTGGTTTGGACCCTGGCCTGGAAGAGGGCCTTTCAGCCATCTCCCGCCTTGGCAGAGACCGGGATGGTACTTGGGCCGAGGATGGTGCTGGCGCTACCTGTACGCATATTGGCGTTACCCTACGACTCCTGTGGATCCAAGGTCGGAGCTAGAGGCTTTAGAAGCTTACAGGAGCGATTTGGAAGAGGAGCTTAAAGGAGTTGATGCGAGAATAAGAGATTTGAAAGAGCTTTTAAGCAAGGAATCTGAGAAACCCTAGGAGAAGGAGTGAATCATGAAGGCTAGGATAGTCATACCTGTCGCTGGAGAAAACGGTTTAGATTCGCGGTTGGCAGAGCACTTCGGCAGAGCTCCGTATTTTGCAGTTGTAGACCTTGATGAAAAGGGGGAGGTTTCGAGAGTCGAAATCGTCCCGAACACTGGCGAGCACTTCGGAGGCGCTGGGCACATGCATGACAATATTCTTAGCCTTAAGCCTGATGCTGTAATAGTTTACGGGATGGGGCC
>CAZTSG010000019.1:1180-24165 GCA_964616835.1 uncultured Nitrososphaerota archaeon
ATGCAAACACCGTGAGGGAGGTCGTTGCAGCATATAGGCGTAATGAACTCCAAGAGTTGACTGAAGGCTGTCTCCAAGCCCGGCATCGTTATTAATTTTTTACTGGATGGGGTTTTAATTCCATTTTTCAGGTAAAAACCAGATTTCAACCTAGTCGAAATCTTTAAAAAAGAATAATTCAGCCCTGTGCTCGATAGAAAATGGAACAGGAAAAACAGGAGGTTTACAAAGAGTTTAAAGAGTATATTGTTCCCCCTTCTTGGAAGGACAAGGTATGGAACATAGAGGATTTCAAAAAGTTTCACGAGAACACTGTTAAGGATAAGGAGTCTATTGAGAAATGGTGGGTCCAGTGGGCTGAGCAATTACCGTGGTTTAAAAAATGGGATAAGGTTCTTGACGACAGTAACCCGCCTTTCTACCGTTGGTTTGTAGGAGGGGAGATTAATCTCGCCTATCTTTGCACAGACTGGCAGGTTGAGAAAGGTAGGAAGAACAAGCTTGCGTTGATATGGGAAGGAGAGCCGGTTGACGAGGCCACTGGGCTCCCTAAGGAGGTTAGAAAATTCACCTATTACGACCTTTACAGGACCTCGAACAGGATCGCATCAGCACTTAAGGAAAAGCTGAGGGTGAAGAAGGGCGAGGTCCTTACTCTGTACCTTCCGATGGTTCCTGAACTACCCTTCTACATGCTCGCCTTGCAGAGAATAGGGGCTAAACACAGCATCGTGTACAGTGGTTTCAGCGCGGTGGCTTTAGCCGATAGGGCTGAGGCAGCCGGCTCAAGAATAATCGTCACGGCCGACGGCCTCTACAGGAGGGGGAGGATAATAAAGCTCAAGGAAGTTGTGGACGAGGCTGTGAAAATACTGGCGGAAAGGGGACATAGAATAGAGAAGGTTATTGTAGTCAGGAGGACGGATAGGACGGATATTCCGTTCGACGAAGCTAGAGACATGTGGCATACCGACTTATTGGCTGGTGTACCGGAGAACGTTAAGGTTGACGCTGCTCCCCTGCCGTCTGACGACTTCTCCTACATACTCTACACCTCTGGAACAACCGGTGCTCCCAAGGGTTCTCAAGAGTCTGTGGGGGGCTATGCTGTTGGCCTGTACGCGACGATGAAAATGATATTCGACGTCAAGGATGATGATATCTACTGGTGTACCGCAGACATAGGCTGGGTAACAGGGCATTCCTACATAGTCTATGGGCCTTTTATGACGGGGGTCACTTGCATCATATACGAGGGTGCTCCAGATTACCCTGCTCCAGACAGGTGGTGGAGTATTATAGAAAGATACGGTGTCACCGTTTTCTACACTACTCCAACCGCCATAAGAATGCTCATGAGGTTTCCCGACGAGCTTGTTAAGAAACACGACCTTTCGACAATCAGGATAGCTCACTCCGTCGGAGAGCCGATAAACCCTGAGGCATTCAGATGGCTGTACGCAAACGTATGTCGTAACGATGCAGTGTGCTCCAGCACGTGGTGGATGACTGAAACGGGGCACATACTTACTGGCCACTTCCCAGGGCTGGGCAAGGTATTCCCGCTTAAGCCAGGTACCAACGGTTACATGCTTCCAGGAGTTAAAGCGGATGTTGTTGACGAAGATGGCAAGCCGTGTCCTCCGGGTGTGAGAGGATACTTCGTCATAAAGACGCCTTGGCCAGGTATGTTGATGAGCCTATACAAGGACCCGCGCAGGTATGTTGAAACATACTGGAAGAGGTGGGAGGGCTGTTTCTGGACTGGCGACTATGCTGTTAAGGATCAAGACGGGTACTTCTGGATACTTGGCAGGGCTGACGACGTTATCAAGGTTGCTGGGCACAGGATAGGTACCGCTGAAGTAGAGTCTGCAATGATAATGCATCCTGCTGTGGCGGAATCCGCGTGCGTCGGAAAGCCTGACGAGCTTAAGGGAGAAGTGCCGATGGTATTCACGGTCTTGAAGCATGGATACAATGGTACCCCTGATCTAGAACAGGAGTTGAAAATGCACTTGAGGAAGACCATAGGGCCCCTGGTGGCGTCGGATGCGATTATAGTCTTCATAAATGCTGTCCCGAAGACTAGGAGCGGCAAGATAATGAGGAGGCTTCTAAGAGCCGTTGTTTCCGGTAAGCCTCTGGGAGACGTTACTACGCTCGAGGATGAGACTGCTGTGAAAGAAGTCGCGGAAGCGTACAAGATGGTTAAGGAAGCAATAGAGAGGCGGGGCTAAGCATTAACGCTCCAATTAGTCTGGAAAATGAACGGCAAAATAATTGTTCTAATAGGCTTCTTGATAAACGTGTGTTTAGGCGCTGTATACTCCTTCAGCATTTTCAGGAAGCCTCTGGAAGATTTATGGGGGATAAGCGCTACTCAAAGCGGCCTTCCCTTCATGGTTTTCCTCATGTCCTTCTCGCTATTCATGGCGCTTTCAGGAGGGCTGATCAAGAAATGGGGACCCCGGAGGACGAGCCTGCTCGGAAGCATAATGGTGGGTGCAGGGTGGATCGGTGCCAGCTTCTCACCGAACATAGAGGTGATGACAATCCTATACGGGGTTATAGGGGGCGCCGGCGTGGGTGTTGCATACGGTTGTCCGATAGCAGTATCGGCTGCATGGTTCCCCTGCAGGAGTGGCTTGGCAATAGGCTTGACTGTAATGGGCTTCGGGCTCTCAGGGTTGATAGTTGCCCCCGTGTTAACGAGCCTTGTAGAGGCGCTAGGTCCTTTACAAACCTTCCTCTATACGGGGCTTGCTTTCCTAATAGTCCTAACCGTATTATCGTTGACCCTGAGCCTTCCATCGGGGAGTGGTAAAGCAGTAGGTGCTGCTGGCGGAGCGGATTTGGAGACCCAGGGTTTTAACAGGATTCAGATGGTTAAGACAAGTAGTTTCTATGCGCTGTGGTCCGCCTACATGCTGGGGTGTCTTGCAGGCCTTATGGCGATAGGAATATCCTCGCCTTTCGGCAGGGAGGTCGCCAGGATTGACGAGTATACTGCTAATCTCATGGTATCAGTCTTCTCGGTGTTTAACGGTTTGGGAAGACCATTGTTCGGATGGTTAACCGACAGGCTTAACCCAAGAAGAGGAGCAATTCTTTCATTCGTTTTAATACTCGCATCCTCCGCCATACTCTACCTCTTTGGCGAGGGTAATCCATTCGCGTATATAGTGTCCTTCAGCATCCTATGGCTAAACCTCGGAGGATGGCTTGCGATGGCTCCGGCGATGACTAAAACTCTATTCGGCACAAAACACTACTCGGAGAATTACGGGGTTGTCTTCACTGCTTACGGCGTAGGAGCAATCTTGGGTACATTCTCATCAGGGCTCCTTAGGGATGTTACTGGAACGTATGTCTCAGTCTTCCCAATCGTAATGCTTCTCGCAACAATGGGGATCCTAATAGTGTCCCTGGGTTTGAAACCTGTTAAGCAACAAGCATCAACCAATTAATCCCAGTCATAGGCGGGTTCATCGTTGTTGAAAGTGTAACGAATACTCCTAAATCTTCCAGTCAAATCCTTAACTTCCTCTCTAACAGCGCCCGCCGAATCAGGATCCTTAACCACCCTGGCTATCAAATTCGCTATAAGGCTCATTTCGCTCCTACCCATTCCGAGCCTCGTAACCTCCTGCACGCCCAGCCTTATGCCGCTAGCCATGGTTTCAGACCTATCCGTTGGAAGCGGCGTCATGCTCGTTATTATATTGGCTTTTTCAAGGTTTCTCGAAACCTCCATCGCAGCACCCTCCTTGACCCTGAATATTACTTGATGCGACTTTGTGAACCCCTTATCGGCGCATATCACGTCTAAACCATTGTTGTATAAGGATTCTGCTAAGGACTGAGCATTAGCCACAACGTTCTTAGCATACTCCCGTCCGAAAGCGAGGAACTCCGCCAGGGTGTAGGCTAATGCTGCAACCCTGCTTATGTGATGGTTGTTAATCATGCTTAAAGCGACCCTGTCTATAGCGTCGCCATACTGCCTCTTGCAAAGTATTATCCCGCCTTGGGGTCCGAAGAAAGTCTTGTGAGTGCTTCCAGTCATGACCGCCGCCCCCTCTCTCAAGGGGTCTTGAAAGTTGTCCCCCGCTATCAAACCAAGCACATGAGCCCCGTCGTAGACAGTAACCGCTCCCACGTTGGAAGCGGCATCAGAAATCTCTTTCACCGGCTGTGGGAACAGGATTTCGGAGGCACCCAGCATCACCATCTTCGGCATGACTTTAGCGATCATCTTCACAGACTGGTCGACATCTACATTGTATTCCTCCGCGTCGAACGGTAGGGGGACCATGCTGACGCCGTGATACCTGGAGACCTCCCTAAAGCTACTGTGACCACCGTCCATGACGCTCAACCCCATCATCGTGTCCCCTGGTCTTGTTAGAGCGCCTATTGCAACCAGGTTTGCCACCGTCCCTGAAATAGGGAGTGTGTTAACATGCTCGACTCTGAAAAGCTTTCTGGCGAGGAACTGCGTCAACTCCTCAAGCTTATCTATGTACTCGCATCCCCTATACATTCTCTCGTAAAGGAATCCGACGGCATACCTGTGACCCATGTCGCAAGTGAGGAGCCTCCTAACCCCCCTGCTCGTAATATTCTCGCTCGCAATGAGGTTCAGGGAGGATCCTCTGAAAGCATGGTGGCTCCTAACTATTTCGAAAACCTCTTCCGCAAGGCTTTTCTCAGACAATTGCGCGAGCTTGAAGCAAAACGCCCCTTAAAAAGTTTCTAGTCTCCAGAGTTTTACGCATAAATATCCGCGTGCGCGCGGTATTCGTAATGAAAGGAGGCTTAAGGCAGAGGGTTAACCTCAGGATTGGGAGTACGCTGCTCGTAGACGGTCCAGCCACTGTGCACGTTGTTGAAGGAATGGTTAACGTGATGGGGGCGGTTTTCGCCGAAGGCAGTAGTTTGAAAGTCAGGAGGTTCAGGAGAATGCCTTTTTATGCTGAACATTCTGACGCCGAGCTCCTTATCGACGGTAGAAAGTGCCAAATGGTAGAAGGATCGACAATACCCAACAGTTGGATAGAGTGCGCTGAGAAAACAGCGGGCGACGAGGCTAGGCTAATAGCGATAATCGGCGGCACCGACTCGGGGAAGACGAGCCTAGCAACCTTCTTGGTAAACTACTACCTTAATTTTCAAGGCGAGGTCGGGGTTGTCGACGGCGACCCTGGCCAGAACGACTTGGGTGTTCCAGGAACCGTTAGCGCTGGCGTTGTGAATAAGGGTTTAAGCGACCTCTGCCAAGTCAGATCGGAGATAATTGAATTCATAGGCTTAACGGCTCCGGAAGCAGGGGCTAGGGAGTTGAACGAATCAATAGCCAAGGTTATCGATAGACTTGTAAAAAGGAGTGTTGGGAAGATCGTGCTGAACACAGACGGGTGGGTTAGCCCCAATGGGTTGAAACATAAGGCTGAGCTCATGAACATGATTAAACCCTACTTCATAGTCTCGCTGCTGGAGGAGGATGCTTCCACCTTCTTCGCGAAAGAAATCGATAAAAGCATGAGGCTTATCTGGGTTGAGCCCCCTCCTTATGTGAAGAGGAGGAGCAGGGTTCAGAGGAGGCTTCTCAGGATGCTGAAATACAGGAAGCACTTTGCGAAATCCAAGGTCGTGAGGATGAGTATTAACGAGGTAAGGTTTGTAAACCATCCTTTCATAAACGGGGAACCAGTATCCTTATCGGAAGACCTTGCAAGAGGACTGGAAATCATGGAAGCAAGGCTATTCATGGGGGGAACTTATGTTAAAACCAGAGGAGCGTTAGACGACCCTGTCTTCATTGAAGCTGGAGGGAGAAGCATTATCTTACTTGGAGAGGGCTGGGAGAGAGGCCTTCTGGTAGGGCTTGCTAAAGGAGACACTTTCCTTGGAGTAGGGGTGATAGAGTCTTTAACGGATAAGGAGGTTGCTGTCAGAACACCGTTATCGTCTAGGTTCGACTCGATAAAGCTGGGCGAAATAAAGCTGGATCCTGTTTTCAACGAGAAGAGTTTCCACTGGAGGCTGAGAAGCATCGATTAAAAACACGGGTAGGAATATAGTTTTATGGAATGGTTTTAAGATGTTAACGCATTCTTGAGTTCTATTAGAGAACTATCTACAAGCTTCGTTTCTGCAACTGCTTCTGAAAGGTCGACGCTCACTATCTCAGTGCCTCTTAACGCAACCATCTTACCGAAAACGCCTTTTCTCACAAGCTCCACTGCAGCATATCCCAGCCTTGTAGCGAGAACCCTGTCGAAAGCTGTTGGAGACATCCCCCTAACTATATGGGCAGGGGCAACAGCCCTCGTTTCAAAACCGGTCGCCTTCTCAATCTCCTTGGCTAGGAACTCGCCTATCCCGCCCAGGTAAACATGCCCAAACTGATCTACCTTAGTATCCTTGGTTATGGGCCCCTTATAGTCTGCTATTAGGGCTCCCTCCGCGACGACTATCGTCAAGCTCCCCTTGCCCTCAGCCTTCTTCTTTTTAACGAGCTCTACGACGTCGCTTATTTTGAAAGGCTCTTCAGGTATGAGAATCAAGTCGGCGCCGGCGGCGATTCCAGAGTATAGGGCTATCCACCCCGCGTGCCTACCCATTATCTCAACCACCATTATCCTATCCATAGCCTCCCCAGTCTTCTTCAACGATTCTATGGCTTCCATCGCAGCGTTCACAGCTGTGTCGAACCCGAAGGTATAGTCGGTGCCTTTAAGGTCATTGTCTATTGTTTTCGGGACCCCTATGACTTTCAAACCGGCTTCATGCAGCCTCTTGGCTGCTGTAAGAGTATCGTCCCCGCCTATGGCTATTAAAGCATCGAGGCCGAGCTTCTTAAAGTTCTCTATGCACCTCTTCATTGTTTCCTCATCCTTCACCGGGTTCGTCCTCGAAGTCTTTATCACGGTTCCCGCCTCGCCAATCTTGTCCTCTAAGTCGCTGTAACGCAACGGGACAGTATCCATCTTAAGCAACCCTGCCCAGCCGTATCTTATGCCTACGACTTGGATCCCGTATTGCTCAGCCCTCTTCAAAACTGCTCTTATCACAGCGTTTAAACCGGGAGCGTCTCCCCCGCCTGTTAAAACTCCCACCTTCATCTCTCGCACCTTAAAGCCTAAATACCAAGAGGGAGAGTTTTTTAACTTTACCCTCTTATGGCTGAAACCCTGGAGACTATCAGTGGAATGAGCAGTTCATCCAGGGTCAAGGAGCCGTGGGCCCCGGCTTTAACGAACTCCGGCTCAGTCCTCTCCTTTAAGTCGTAATGGAAGACGAGCCTCCCCTCTCCTCTGGAGAGCGCTACGTAGTCCCCAACCCTGTCTAAGACGCATGGGTTGACCTCTCCGAGGCCGAATAACCCTTTTTCCAAGAGCTTTTTCGATTCTAGTAAAACGATGTCTCTACTAATCTTCCTGTGGGAAATTCTTTCAAGTATCCTCGCCTCCTTTTTCACGTAGAGGTATGCCGCTCTAGATTCTCCAGCCGGAGGCATTAGGAGGCTCTCGTCGAGCCACTTCAATTTTTCGATTCTAATCGACTTCTCGTCTCTAACCTTTGATTGACCGTGGTCGGAGGTGATTACGAGCAGCGTTCTTCTAGCAACCTCGGGAGCAACATTGCTGATTACTGTTTTCAGGAGGGTTAAAGTATTGGCCAGCTCCAGCTCAGCCTCCTGACTAAAGGGCCCGTAGTGATGAGACTGGGCGTCGAAACCATCCCAGTAGGCCATTACGAAATCGGTCTTCTTATCGTTAATGAGCTTAACAAGGTTTGTTGCGAAATCCACAGTGGTTAAAGCTGGCACTATTTCAGAATCCTTGTAGAGAATAGTCGAGAGGCCGCTATTCCTTATACCGTATCTTATTAGCGTTTTCGATCGGAGCCCTGCCTCCTTAAGCCTCTGCGTTAAAACCTTGGTCCCCAAAAGCTTTTCAACGCTCATGCCGAGCTCGAAAATCCTGTTCCTCCTCTCGTCGTTGACTGGGCTGAGGGATATCATGTTAACCATTGAGCTAAGCTCCTTCATGAAGATGATGTAGGCAACGATTCCGTGCTCCTGCGGGGTTAAACCAGTGTTGAGGCTCGTCAGTGCTGTCGACGTCGTGGAGGGGAATACTGACGTCAAGGCCTTAAAGCAAGTCTCCCCTTTTAGAAGAAGGTCTTTCAGAAGCTTCCTAAGCTTCTCAGAGGATTTTGTGAAAACATTGAGGCCCATCGCATCCATGATTATGAGGACAATCCTGTCGACGCTTCTAAAACTCGGTAAAACATCCTCCTTGAGCGTTTTCCCCTGGGGCTTAGCTCCCATGAACCTCGCCAAGCTATTTGAAAGGTTTGGGAGGGAGGAGCCGTCGTACCTGGGCATGAAGAGGCCGGATGAAAACTCGCGGAGACCAATTTCTTCAACAGCATCCTCCAGTTTAGAAAGCATGCGAAAAATCTGCACAAACATATAAAAATACTTTGTCTCGAAGACGTCTTGGAGTAGAATCAATATTGAAGAGGCTCGGCTTCACCTACTTGCAGGAGGAGGATACTCTTATCCTGGATCCGCTGGAACCTGGCGAGGCCATGGTGCCTCTTCCAGAAAACGTGTTAAGAGTCTTCTTCGAAAAGACTGGAGAGGGCTTCAGCCTCTCGTTGCAAGCCTTGAGAGGAGAAAAGGTGCTTAGATTACTTGTTCTCAAGGACTCTGGCCCGGCTGCTCTCCGCCTTACCGAGGATGTTGCTGAGAGAATAGGCTCTCTGAAAATAAGCTGGAACCTTAGGGACTTGAAGATAGAGGGGTTAAAACTGGGGGAGAAGCAGCTCGAACTAAACTTCGTCTCCGTCCCCCTCAGCGCTGAGAGTATTTGAATCCTCTTAATCTGCTTCTTCAAACCAAGGTTGCTCAGGCCTCTCCCTCAACCTTCTAAATTTCTCCCTGAGCCTTCTTGTCTCTCTCCTATGCCTAAGCAGGGCGCTTATCAAGAAGAGTAGGAAGCTGAGAAATATCGCAATCATGTATACGAAGAAGAAAGTGGAGAGGTCTACCTGAGCCCTAAGCATTTTCAAAGGCTCAGCGGCTTCGCCTATATATGTTTTTCCCGTAATGGTAATCTTTTTAAAGAGCCTGCTTGCCTTAGCTGAATAGCCTTGCTCAAAGCATACCTGCTCATAGTCTGCGAAGTAGGTTTGGAGAAGGATGTTGAAGAAGCTATTCGCAAGATTGAAAACGTTACCAGCGTGGACGTCGTATACGGCGAGTACGACGTAATAGCGACAGTAGAGGTTAACGATATTAAGCAGCTCGACAACGTTGTCACGCAGATCAGACGTATAAAGGGAGTTTTAAGAACGATGACGCTCCTCTGCGATTAAATCATATTCTTAAGCCGCCTATTTCTACTCTGGATAAAGAGACCCTCCAAGACTCATAGTCTCTTACGGCGAAGCTCGGCTGCTCCAGAACATTCTCCTTTGAGCGATAAACCAACGTGACCACTGGCCTTCTCCAAAGCCTCCCCTTACTGACCTTAACCTGCTCCAAGATACTCAGCGGCACCTCTAGCCTAATTAATATCCTCCTATTCCTCCTGCCCACGTGCTCCTCGAAGAAAATTCTCTGGCTGGTTAATACGAGCGCGCCCTTTAAAGGCGCTTCAAGAAATGTTGAGCCACCTATGAATTTTGCAGAATCCTCGAAAATCAGGTTTTCACCCATCGGGAGCTTCCTTTCGGACATTCTTAGAAGCGGACGGGCTGCTCAGTCTTATGTTTTACTGTCTGTTTAAAACAATGCTCGCGTTTTACACCTGAAAAAGCATATTTATCTCCTGTGCGTATTAAAAAGGGTTGAAAAAAGTTGGGGGAGAAAGATGAAGAGGCTCAGAGGCTTGCCGAGTTGAAACAATACTTGTCTCAAAAGAAGGAGGCGCTTGAGGAAGAGCTTGAGAAGCTTAATAGCGTAATCAGCGTAATAGACGACCTGCTTGCTTCAAAGAGCTTTAAGACAGGCATTGAGGTTATGAAAAAAGCTGAAGAAAAGGCTGAGGCTGAAACAGCACTGCAGAAGCTTGAACTCGTCTATAAAGGGATGAAGGTTGGAGACATGGAGGTCTATCAGACGTATGCTAAGGTCACGCCCCTCCCGGAGCTTAAGCTAAGCACAGTCACCTCTCCTTTCGAAGCATTCCTCATCAGGAAGGTCTTGGAGCCGATGAGGGAGAGGGATATGGAGAGGGCTGCTAAAAACGAGCTTAGGCCGGATCAAATGTTCTCCTATGACGTTATTGAAGAAAGCGGCTTGTTGAAATACATCATCGTAAGAAACTTCAGAGACAGGATTAGGCTTAGAGAACTTGCCAACGCAGTATCCTGGACTTTCTTCACGATGGCTGCTAAGAAGGGCAGCGTACAGGCAGGACTAGAGGAATCCGATCAGGCCTGAGAGGATGTTTCTAAGTCCGGGCACATCTGGAGCAATGTGCTTTGCTCCCGCATTCCTCAGGGTTTCAACGCTCCACAGGCTAGAGGCTACTCCAACAGGTATCGCCCCCGCTTCTCTAGCTGCTATGATGTCTATTGGAGAATCCCCTACGTGAATAGTTCTCTCCGGAGGCGTCTTCATAGCTTCACATGCTTTGACTATAATATCCGGAAAGGGCTTAATCCTCTCAACGTCATCTCTTGTAAAAAAGTGTTTGAAGAAAACGCTCAATCCCGACTTTTCAAGTATTATGCCGGAGGCCTTTCTACAATTGTTCGTGCAAACAACCATGTTGACACCCATGTTACTCAACCATGTAAGCAACTCCGGGACCCCGTTCTTCACAACAGGCTTGTCCGCGGCTTCAAGCTCTAGTGGTTCAATAGCCTCATAGACTCTTCTTCTCAAAGCTCTCAACTGAGATTCGCTAAACCCCTTGTTCCGCATGAATGATACTGCTTCCTCAAGGTTTACTGAAGCAGGTTTGGAGTCTGACAGTATGCTCTTGTCAACACCCATTTCCACGAGTTTCTCGATAACTATTTTCTTAGCCAATGAATAATTGTAATTGAATTCTATAAGTGTCCCGTCGAGATCGAAGATCACCAGTCTAATCATTTCTCTAGGCCTTGGCCTGCTGGACTGAAAGTACTACTCGAGTATCTGTTGTAGCGATCGACTCCACGCCTCTTATTTTCAACACTGTTTTCATCAGCTTCTCAACATCCAGCACGTCTACTCTTATCAAAAGATCTATGTCGCCCGTTAGCTCAATAACCTCCCTAACCTCCTCGATGCTTAAAAGCTTCTGCACAACCCGCTCCCTGTTAAACCCCTTCGCTATCTTCGCTGTCACGAATGCCTGCATTCTGTGAAAAATCTCCGATATTCCTATATATCTTTTTCTTCCCGAATGTTAAATAATGCGTTGTTTTCCTTCAGGCTACTTAGACATGCGGGAGAGTACTATGCGGGTATCCGTTGATTCCACGCCCTTTATTTCAAGTATCTCGTCAACGATTCTTCTTAGGTCGGTTTCTGAAGAAGCAGTGGCCTCTATCAAAAGGTCTATGTCGCCTGTCAACTCGTAAACCTTCTTAACGCCCTTAACCTGTAGAACCTTCTCAATGTTCCCCTGGAAGCTGCTTGAAACCCTTACGAGTATTATCGCATCCAAACCGTGTTATCCATAATAAGCCGCTAAGATAAACCTTTTCCCAATAGTTAAGGTTAAATACATCGCTGACAAGAGGGTCTGGGAGATGAGAAGCGGTGTCCGAAGAGTTTGTTAAGGTTAAAGACCTTAACACCAACTCCAAGCACGTTAACCTTCTCGCCAAGGTGCTCTCCCTCTCAGAGACTAGAGAAGTACCTGCCAGGTACGGAGGTTCGACGAACAGAGTTGCAGAAGCTAGAATAGGAGACGAAACCGGTACAATACTCTTAACGTTATGGAATGAAAACATAGACTTGGTTAAGCCGAACGATGTTATAATGATTAAAAACGGTTACGTCAACGTGTATCGTAGAACCATGAGGCTTAACGTCGGGAAATACGGTTCGATAGAGAAGAGCGATGCCCCTATGGGTGACGTCAACACTTCGAACGACATGTCTGAGAAAGAGGTTGAGGGAGGGTACGGCGGCAGAAGGTTTAACCGTCCGAGGAGGAGGTATTAAGGAACTATCCTAGTTCGAGTCTTCTAACAGCCCCGTTGGGAGAGGTTTCTTCGAACACTATTGCTTGAAAACTGTATATCTTCGTTTTTTTATCCAGCCAGCATTCCGGGGGTAATCCGGCTTTCATACAAGTGTAAGATAGGAATGTCTTAGGCTCCCAGTTCTCTTCGACAGCGACCTGGGGTAGGAGGAGGCCCCGGTTGAAGCCTCTCTCCACTATCAGACCGTCTCTACCTATTTTAATCATGCTTGGAAGCATTCTTCTGTCTTCAACATCTATTAGCCTAGGTGGTGTGAGAACACTGACATCTATAACAATGGAGTTCAGCTCGTCTAGGGTTACTGGAGGGAAACGGGGGTCCTCGACTGCGGCGGCGATCGCTGCCTCGATGAGTGCTGAAATCAACGGTTTAACTGGCTCCGGAAACCCTATGCAGCCCCTTAAATCCCTACGCCCGTGCTCAACGCTGCCGATAATCTTGTTCAGGGTCACGAAGACTCCGCAAGGCTCGTAGAATACTTCGCTCAAATCAGCCGGGGGAGTGTCGACAACGCCTTCTTTCAAATACTTTTCAATAGCCTTCCTCGCAATTTTAACCAATAGTTCGCCTTCTTCTAACGTCAGCTCCATCGAGTAAGTAGCGTGAAACATGTTAAAAGGCTTTACTAATAGAGATTGGGCTACGGTCTGCCTTCAATGGAATCCTTCTTGAAAACGAAGACTCTGATGAATCCAGACAATAGTAGGGTGAACCAGAGCGGCGAGTATACGAAGTATAGGAATGCTAGGCCCCCTAGCTTAAGCCTGTACCCCATCTTCTTAGCAATCCTATAGTACAGGATTGAGAAGACGGTGAACGAGGCCAGTATTGCTATTAGAGTTTTTGTAAAAAACAAAAGTATCTTTACGAAGAGACCGTAAGATAATATTGTTGCAAAAGGTAATAGGCTGGTGAATAACGAGGATAGTGTTAAAATCCCCAGCCATATAATCCTGTCTTCTAATAGAGTGTTCATCAAGATTGTTATCATGAAGGGTGCTAGAGACGGGAGCACTATGAATAGCAAGAGGAGCATTAGGGAAGGTTTTTCAACCATTATCCTTAGCAGGGTGCGCCAATTATCCCTAACCCATACGGCTGCTCCAATACCCCATCGAACACGCTGCTTAAACCATTCTCTCCAGCTGGAGGGGGCGTAATTCACAACGTGGGGGCTCGTTATGAGGTTGAACCTGAGACCGGCGAGGTAGCTTCTAATACCGAGGTCAAAGTCGTCTGGAATCCTATACCTGAATCCGCCAGCCCTCTCATAGGATCTCCTCCATATTGCAAATGCTGCACCGTTAATCCCCAGGCATCTTCCAACCTTCCTAGCCAGCATCAGGCTACCGTAGTTGAAAGACATGAATTCGTAGTCTACTGATTGTGCGAGCAGACCCCTACCGCCCACTTTTTTCATTATCTCACCTATTTCAATACTCCTCATGGATTCTACAATCTTTGAGAGAAAACCTTCCCCCGCTGGGGATACGTCGTCGTCTAGGAATATCAAAAGGTCTCCTGAGGATTGCCTAAAAGCCTCCAGGAGTGCGCTGACCCTTCCAAGCCTGCCGTTTCGAAAGATTGTTTTAACCGGCTGCTTTCTAAGCTCTTCAGCAACATCCGGGAGAGGATTGTCGACGACTACAAGAACCTCCTTGCTTTCATAATCTTCTTCGACAAGCTTCTTAACAAGCTCTACCAAGCGGGGTGAGCCCCGGAAAGACGGAATTATTACCGATACGCTTACACTCATCTTTTTACTTCTCCCATTTTAAAAGAATCTTATTTAAGTATTTAGTTTCTTAGACTGATGGAAAACTTTTCCATCTGGTGGTGGAAATTTGCATTTGCAAACGACATAAATCGATGGTTTTAAGCATTATTGGGCGTGAGGAAGAATGATTAAGAATGTGCTTAAGCTATTTGCATTTGCCACAGTACTATTGATGAGTATTGTTGTAAACCGTTTTATAGAATACTTGTGGCTCTTCTCTACGGGTTTCGATTCAAACGGTCTTTCAAGCCTTTTTACATTGCTCCTAATGATATTCTCCTTCACGCTCCTACTGCCGCTTAAAAAAGAGAATAAAATCAGGATAAGCAGAGTGTTCAAGGAGGTTTTCATCTTCATGCTAATCTGGATCGGTGCATCCTTCTCCCTAGCCCTCCTACGCCAGCCTAAGCATGCCTCCGTAGGCTTGATTCCAGCAATGCTCTATGCATTGCTAAAGCTTGCAAAACCTGGCTTCAATTTAAGGATACTGCTTGAAGAATACTCTGAGGTTCCGCCTGGCAGCACTATAATAATGTGGGTCGCTCCAACACCGAGGGTCTTAATTGCTCAAGGCCTCGGCTTAAGAAGCGTCTTAAAGGTTTTAAAAGGCGAGGCGAGAGTAGTTGTCAATACTCCGGGAGAGGTTTTTTTAAAGTCTTTCAAGAACTTTAGGGTTATCGAGCTTCAGGGGAGCTTGGCTTCTTTCGTAAAAGCAGTGGCGAATAATTGGAACCGTGAGACGGCAATAGTTTGCGAAGCGAAGCTTGGGAAAGGCTTTTTCAAGATGCGGGTTAGAATAGCTTCAGACAATATTCAGGTTCTCAATAACATTGCTAGGTGTTTTTCGAGACTTGAAATAGAGGAGGACGTGAACTGGGCTTTAAAGAAATGGTTGTCGTTGAAACCATGCGTTAAGCCGATAGTTTTTTCCGATTACAGGGTTTCACTGCCTCCGGAGATTGTTCCTGAGAAGCTGGTTGTAGTGGGGGATGCTGGGGATACTGATAGGTTTGCGTTTGAAGCATGCTTATCCCAGTTGAGAACTAATTCAAGAATCCTAATTCTCAACGGCGGAGAAGACTCCTTTTTTGAAGAAAAGGTTGGGAAAATGCTCGTAGAAAAGGGTTTCAAGCCTTACAACGGAAACCGGCCTAAGACTTTCAGGACCCGAGGAGGAATGGAAGTTGTTATACTAAAGAAAACTGATTTAAATGGAAGACTTGTTGAGAAAGTTTATTCGAAGCCTCTTGTCGCCGCGTGGTTAAAAGACTCCCCGGAGGATCCTGAGCTGGATTCGCCGCTTAAAATTTTAACATATGCCACGCCAGAACCTAGGTCGTTTTTAGAAGTAGACGGTCTGTTGCTCCTTAATCCTAGTAGAGAGGTCTTGGACAGCTTCTTACCTACGAGGCAGGGTTTTTCGCTTCAAGGTAGGACTGTAATGGTTTCCGCAAGAGGGGTGAAAGTATTCGCATGACTCAGTTTCTCTCGGAGGAGTGTGAAGCTTTCGATCTGACGAATAGGATTGGATTGGCCGGATGGAACTTTAGGAGAGCCCTCGTATCCCTGCTTTCAAGATTCTTCCAAGACTACAGGATAGTCTTGTTCGACTCAAGCGATGAATTCAGTTGTGTCGCGAGAATGAGCGGAGCAAGATATTACAATGTTGCTGAGCACAGCATTAACCCCGTTAAACCACCGTGCTGGGGAACCGTGGAGCAATACATTGAATCCTTAGCGGAGGTGATTGATTATTGCTTTGGAGCTTTCAACATGAAGAGCATTATTACGAAGGCTTTTCTCAACAATCTTTCACCGTCTTCTGAGACCACTATACCGGAGATCGCATCCAAGCTCGATTTCGAAACTCCTGAGGGAGGGCTGTCGATCTACACTCCTCTAGAACCTTTTACTTTCGGAACACTGAGAAGGGTTTTCGGCAGGAGGGAGGAACTGGATTTCAACGAAACGCTGGAGACAGGTATTGTCTTCGACCTTTCAGGCCTTCCAACAGCCTCCTCAAAATCATTCGCCGTCCTTACAATCCTGAATAAGTTGATGTATATGCGGCAGGAGCATCCTACGGTCATCGTGGTGACTTACCCAAGCACAATCTGGCCTAGGATCAGGCGGCGCGACAGTGCTCAGCTCTACGTTGAACAAATCCTCCTAGAGGGGTTGGAGAGAAAAGGCTTCACAATGGTTTTCGCGGAGAAAGCATTCTCAGAACTGTCTGAGAAAATTATACATGAGCTCGACGCAATAGTTTTCTCACCTCCTTCAGAAGCACTCGACCCTTGGAATCCCTGGGGCTCATACTCCGTGTTTGAGAGGGAGATCATGGAGTATCCTGCAGTAGTTTTAAACAGGAGCGGCGAGGCTAAGCCATTTAAGATCCCTGCAAACATCGTTATGAAACCCCTGGACAGGGAGGAGCGCGAGAAGCTTAAACCACATCTCAAAGCCTTTAACGAATTAGATGAGCTTAGGGAGATTCTTGCCGAGGACTATGAGCCTGGGCTGAGAATAATAAATATGGTGAGAGAGCTCGGCGGCAAGGCTGTTTTAAACAAGCTTGTCGACGACATAAGGTCTAAAATAGGGGCTGGCGGGCTCAGGGCACTCGCGACGTTGCTGAGGTACGGGTACTTGAAGCAGGCTCAGGAGAGGGATGAGCAGTATCTTTTTCTCTCAAGGTGAGTGGGGATGAGAAAAATACCTACTGGAATAGGGTCTTTAGACGATCTTACCGGGGGATTGCCCACCGGGGTCTCCAACCTGGTTTACGGCAGTCCTGCAACCGGAAAGACTAGTCTCTCAATGACTCTGACGGCCGAGTCTATTAGGAATGCGAGGGATAAGGATGTTGTCATAGCTGTGTTAACGGAGAACTGGGATATGGAGCGTTTGAAAACAATATGTTTTAAGAAAGGTGTTAAACAGGATGCTTTGAACAGGGTTAAGGCTTACGAGGCAAGCAGCTTCGGCGAGCAGCATAAGATCATAACGGAAGTCGTGCCCAGGGATGTTGAGAAGAACGACTGGACGCCAATCCTGATAATAGTTGATTCCCTTGTCCCACATTATCATGCTCAACTGCTTAACACTCCTCTTCAACACCTTGCTTCGAAAGCCAGGGAGCTCCAAGGCAAGATCTCCCTGGAGATCAATAGCTTGGTTAAGATGGCTACCGGCTATGAGTCACTGCTGGTAGTTACCAGCTGGCGTCGCAGCAGCGCTGGCCGAAGCTTTCAGGAGAAATGGAGGAAAGACGTTGTGGGGGGCTTGAAGGGTAGTGACATCTTAATAGACCCTGAAGCCGGCTTCGGCTCCAGGGAGTTTGACGTCATAGGTGGACAGCACCTTGTCTACATGAGTAAGACGGTCATTAGAATGGTTTCAACGAGCCTCGGGGAGAATATTAAGGCCATTATTCTGGAGAAGGCGCTCTCAAGGCCGACGATGCTATGCTGCCTGGTGAAAATATCTGAAGCTGGTGTTGAAACGCATGAGGGTAAGCCGGCTTCAGTTGGCGAGGTAATTAGGAAAGAGATAATTATTAGGGATTAGAAGCAGGGAAAATAATTATATACCAGTAAAACAATGTCCATTCATGCCGAATAGGAAAATAAGAGTTGCCTTCATAGGAATAGGCAATAGTGCCTCCACCACCATACAGGGCCTTTTCTACTATTCTTCAGGCCGCGGGAAAAATGGCTTGTGGCATCCTGTAGTAGGGGGATACAGCGTTGAAGACATCGAGGTCGTTGCGGCAGTGGACATAGACAGTAGGAAGGTTGGCAAAGACTTGTCTGAAGCAATATTCTCAGAGCCGAATATTGTTGAAAAACGCGTTGAAATACCTAAGACAGGGGTTGTTGTTGAGAAGGGTCTACTGGAGGACGAGCTTAACCCCTACCTCGCATCAACGGTGAAAGTCGTAAAACAGGACAAGAATGGTGTTGTTGAATACTTGAAGAAGAGCCGGGTTGACGTCGTCGTCAATACTATATCCAGCGGCCTAGACAAGTCTTCAATCGCATACGCTGAAGCCGCATGCGAAGCGGGGGCTAGTTTTGTTAACACTACTCCTACGAGTGTTGCGACAAACCCGCATATCTTAGAATTGTTCAAGAAGAGAGGGGTTGTCGTAGTCGGTGATGATCTGATGAGTCAGCTCGGGGGAACTGCGCTCCATAGGGGACTAGTATACTTTTTGAAGTCTAGAGGTATTAAGCCGGTTAGGAGCTACCAGCTTGACGTTGGCGGTGGTCTCGAGACGTTGAACACGATGTACGAAGACCTTAGGGATTTCAAGAAGCAGGTTAAGACTTCTTCCATAGCGGAGGAGATTAACGAGGGCTGGGAGGTTGTTTCCGGGACAACTGACTACGTGGATTTCTTGGGCAACAACAGGGTTACGTACCTGCAGTTTAACGCAACGGGGTTCATGGGCAGCAGCATAGTGATAAACGTAAACCTCAGGTCTAACGACGGCATGAATGCTGGAAACATAATTCTCGACGTCGTCAGGGCTGTGGCGAGGTCTCGGGAAAACGGTTTAAGCGGGAACGTTGATGAGATATCTAACTACGGTTTCAAGAAGACCCTGCAGAGGAAGCGGATACAGGAGGCAACAATGGTCTTTGAATCGAAATATTGCAGGTAGCATGCTGAGGGTTAGCGAGTCTACGTGAGCTTTTTGAAGGGCTCCTATCTGCTTGTCTTATCGATTAAGAAGAGGGTCAGGTTGAAACCCGGCTCACTGGGTAGGGTCGAACTCCCCCCGGGCTGCTATGTTTACGTAGGGTCAGCCAAAGGGCCGGGTGGCTTTGAGAAGAGGGTTTCTAGACACTTGAGAAAGGTTAAGAAGGCCAGGTGGCACATAGACTATTTGACAAGGACTAACGGGGTCAAGGTAGAAAGCGTATTCTATACTTCTCCTGAATACGACGAGCCGATGCTGACTCGCTTCCTATCCTCACTGGGGCTCCACAAGATTGTTAAGGGCTTCGGCACCACTGATCATCCGGACGACTTCTCGCACCTCTTGTTCTCAGAGAAGAGCGTTGGGGGAACCGTTAGGAAAATAGAGTCTGCGATGAGGAGGAGAAGAATCTCTTTCAGACTTTTCAAAAAAAGTTCTTTAAGAAGCCTCCTCCAGTAACTCCAGATGTTTAAAAGGTGGGCGAAGGGAGAGTACGAGATTGAGATAACACTCCGGATTCAAGAAGTCGGGGATCGTCATTCTTTTAAAGCAGTAGAGTGGGGTAATGAATTGATCCCCTTAGAAAAATTTCTAAAAGAGGCTAGAATGGTTTCTCCCTCTAACCCTAAGAGAATGACCTTCAAGGCCAAGGGATTAAGGATGAAATTAAGAATAACCGGGATAGAGATACTGAGGCGAGGCGAAAAATCCATTGACCTCAGGCTGATAGCTGAGAGAGAGTAAAATCCTTAAGAGAAAGGTTCTTTCTTAAAGAAGAATCGTTGGAGAAAGAAGGCGGGGAGCAGCTGGACGCGGAAAGACTCAGAATGATCGGGATTGCTGCAAACATTCATAGAGTTAGGATAATGATGGAATTATCTAAGGGGGAGGGTACGATAACTTCGCTTGCGAGAGCCCTAGGATACTCCAGGCAACTGGTGAAGCACCATCTAGAAACGCTTAGCAGGGGAGGACTTGTTTCCAAGAGGAGACTGGGAAACATGGAGGCCTACAGTATTACTGATAGCGGCAGGCTAATACTTTCCGAAGTATTGAAAATGCATGTGGAAGTTGGGAAGGCTAGTAGCAAGACTTACACGCCGGTTTCCGAGGAGAGTGGGACAAGGCTGAGTATGAAATATGCTCCAGTAATCGTAGGAGCTGTCCCCGTCTTAATCGCTCTTATTAAAGGAATTGCTGGAAACCAGCCTCTGTGGATATTGGGTGGGTTTCTCCTAGGTGTTTTCCTTTACGCGGTTGTTTCTAAGCTCATCCAAGTTCTAACGTAGTGTAGAGCGCTCCCGCCTCGTCCTTAACGATACTGATTAACGCCCCGGGTTTAGTCAGGTTCCCTATTATCACTTTGATCCCTCTCTCAGCCGCGTTAAAACCCTCTTCAATTTTCCTGAAGATTCCTCCTGTCACGTCGCTGACAGTTGACGATGCTTTCAAACTCTTCAACATGCTTCTGTTAAGCCTCGGTATCAGACTCGCATTACTGTCGTGCTTAGGGTCTCCTGTGAAAACGCCGTCGACATCGGTTCCGTAGATTAGCTTGATTGCGTTAAGCTCAGTAGCAAGATGGGCTGCGATCGAGTCTCCGGAGATAATGGTGAATTTTCTATCGGAGTGATCCATTGCTAAGTCTCCGGGCAATAATGGCACTACCCCTAGGTCGAGCATCATTCTAAGCGGCTCTGTGAAAAACTTCTCTAACCTTCCTGAAGAGCAGGTTAAGCAACTTACTGGCGTTACAGGAACCGCTGGAACATTGTAAGAAGCAAGGCTTGAAAGGACTAGCTGTGTAAGCTCATTCATCCTGAGCTTAACCTTTGTTAATCCTATTAGTTGATCCGGGTGGAAGAAGCCTTCTGCGATACGATATTCTGAGGCAACCACGTGGCCATAGGAGCCTCCTCCGTGAACCAGTATGAAAAGATATTCCTCAAGCAACTCGGAAACCTGCCTAGAAACCTCTTCTATAACTTGAATGTTCGGCGTGAAAGGCTTATCCTTCACCGTGATCATGCTTCCGCCAAGCTTCACAACTACTAGAGGCCTCATCTCCTACCTGTTCCTGTAGACAACGTAGTCTGCAAGCTCTAGGAGAAGCATCTTAGCCTTTGAATCCGGGACAACCGTCAGCATCGACTTCGCCTTCTCGGCGAAAAGCCAAGCCTCCTTTACAGCGTTCTCCCTTACCCCTGTTCTCGCGAGAATGCTTAAAGCCTTCTCCAAATCCTCTTCTGAAACATCTTTACTCCTCAACACGTTTAAGAAGAACTGTCTATCGTCTCCGTGCATTCTCTCCAAGCCTTTTAGTATCAACATGTTCCCGAGCTTGTGCTCAATAATATCCTTCCCAACCTGCTTACCGGTTTCTGAAGCGGAACCGAACAGGTCTAGAAGGTCGTCGACTATCTGGAAGGATATTCCAAGGTTTAAGCCAAATTCTCTAAAAGCTTCAACAACCTTCTCCTCAGCGCCAGCCTCCACCGCCCCCATCATCGCACTTGCCTCGTATAGCGATGAGGTTTTCCTCGTTATCATATCAACATAGTCTTCGAAGCTCACGCTCATCCTCCTATGTTCGGCGACGTAGGGCTCGTCGTCCCTGCCGAACTGTTCGAAGAGGACGTCGAGACGCTCGCCTTCAACAAGCCTCATTATGTAAGAGTCGATTATGGAAAGAAGCCTCTTGCTGTTCTCCGATTTCAGGAGGAGTTCTGAAATAACCTCCCTGTACTGAACTGCCGCGAGCAGGGCCATTGTTAATCCATATTTTTTCCAAAGGGTTGGTCTCCCCCTCCTAACCTGGCCATGGTCGATAATATCGTCTATGATTAAAGTGTAGTTATGGACAAGCTCGATTGCTGCTGCAGCGTTAAGAGCGTTCTCGGGCTTCCCGCCAGCCGCCTCGCAGCTCAAGAGGACTACTGCCGGCCTAATCCTCTTTCCACCTGCTTTAATAGGGTATATGAGGACTTCTTGAAATTCTGGCGAAGCACTTTCTGAAAGCGCCTCATAAATCACTGGATCGACTTCTCTAGCAATTTCTTCAAGCGCTTCAACGAGGTTCGATGCACTCTTCAATATGGGGTTTAACCCTTTGACGAATATTTAAAGGCTACTAGAATCTGTTCAGCTAAGCTTTTAACCTGTTGAATCAGGCTTGTTGAGAAATGAATATTGCTGTAGTAACCTCAGGGGGAGATGCTCCCGGCATGAATGCTGCGATTAGGGCAGTGGTTCGAGCTGCTTCAGGCCAGGGCTTCAGAGTATTGGGCGTTGAAAAAGGCTTCTTAGGATTAATAGAGAACTTGTTTAAACCATTGACGCCCAGAGACGTCAGCGGAATAATAAACACCGGCGGGAGCATTCTCAAGTCGAGTAGGTGTGAACTCTTCAAGACACCGGAGGGGTTGAAGAAGGCTTCTGAGAACCTTAAGTCTCAAAAAGTTGATTGGGTGATTGCCATGGGTGGAGACGGGTCGATGAGAGGGGCTGCGAGCCTCAGTGAAGCAAGCGGAATACCCGTAACAGTCATAGCTTCCTCAATCGACAACGATATCGCTGGAATAGATGAGACCATAGGCTTCGACAGCGCTGTGAACACTGCTGTAGAAGCTATAGACAAGATTAGGGATACTGCAGTAACATACGATAGGGTTTTCATCGTCGAAGTAATGGGTAGGAGCCGCGGATTCCTCGCGGTGGAAGTTGCCCTAGCATCAGGCGCGGAGTTCGCCATAATCCCCGAGTATTCAATCACCATCGAGGAGATTGCTAAGAGGATAAGGCAAATGGGCGAGATAGGTAAGAAGTCCAGCATAATAGTAAAAGCAGAAGGTTCTTTAGGAGATCCCTTTGAAATGGCTTCTAGAATAAGGGTGTTAACGGGCTACGATTTGAGAGTGACTGTCTTAGGCTATATTCAGAGAGGAGGGGTGCCGACTGCAAGGTCTAGAAACTTGGCATGCCTATTCGGAAGCTACGCTGTTGAATTAGTGGTGGAGGGTAAGGAGAATAGGCTTGTGGGCCTTAAGGATGGTCGCGTGGTGGATGCGGATATCGAAGAATCTTGTAAACGTGTTAAAGAGATTGATGAGAAGAAATACCGGCTGGTAAACATATTGGCGATTTAAATACGGCGCTTGTTTACCCTTCGTAAAACCTATTTATATATGGCTGAGGAACGCTTTTTTGAAAGCATTAGATGCGTGACCAGAAATCTGAGGAGGTCGTTGCGTACAGGATTAATGTTAACGGCATAGTGCA
>CAZTSG010000020.1:0-22221 GCA_964616835.1 uncultured Nitrososphaerota archaeon
TAGTCCTTGAGGAGCTTGAAAAAACGATTAGACTTGATGCAAGAGACTTCCCGGTTCTTTCCGGTGGGAGCATTTTCGAAATGCTCATAGCAACAGTTCTTTCGCAGAACACTAGTGATAAGAATACTGGTAAGTCTCTGAGGAGGCTTAGAGAAAAGATTGGAGTAACTCCTGAGAGAATTTTAAGGGCTGATTTAAGAACTCTTAAGTCAGCTATAAGGCCTTCTGGTCTCTACAACGTCAAGGCTGTTGTGTTAAAGAAGATCGCTAAAATCGTGATTGAGAAATACGGTGGGAGGATTGAGCAGATTCTTGAAAAGCCGTTTGAAGAGGCGAGGCAAGAGTTGATGAGCCTACCTGGAGTAGGTCCTAAGACTGCTGACGTGATACTCCTCTTCGCGGTAGGAAAGCCTACTTTCCCCATAGACACGCATGTTTTCAGAGTTTCCAGAAGACTCGGTATAATAGGTGAGAAAGACGGTTATGAGGAGGCTCGTAAAAAGCTCATGGAGTTTTTCCCCCCAGGATCCTTTCTGAAAGCTCATCTGTTGTTAATAGAGCACGGTAGGAAAACCTGCAGGGCTAAGAACCCCCTCTGTAAAGAGTGCGTATTGTTAAAGTACTGCTCGTTCGGGAAACTGTTGCAAAAAGCCTAGATACTCTTCTTCTTAGAGTGAGAATTGCAGTATGGAACTACATAGAGGTATATTTTATGCCACGAAAGCTCCTCGACTTTTTGCGGAATCCAATCCTTGAATGTAAATTCGTGGCTGACGATTCGAGCCCCGTGCTTAAGCTCGGCCTCAAGCTTAGGCTTTATTCTCTCATTGGCAGAGGTAGTAAGGAAGAGGGTTACTACAGTTGCTTCAGACAAGTCTGCTTTTAACAAGTCTTCGTTGTAGACGAATATTTTATTCGACAGCTTTTCCGTCTCTATTCTTCTCACGAGCTCTTCATAGAGGTCTTTTCTTATCTCATATCCAACAGCCTTCTTCGCGCCGAATTTCTTAACGGCAGTTATTAGCAACCTACCGTCTCCACAACCTAAGTCGTAAACAACATCTTCAGAAGTCACCTTAGCGATCTCAAGCATTTTCTCAACAACTTCTGGTGGCGATGGCACGTATGGCACCGTTACTGACAACGCGTCAATCTAAAGTCGTTGAGAAAAAGATAAACTTATCGTTTGCTTCGAGCCTTCTTTTCCATCACAGTGTTTTCAAAAATCCTCAGCATAGCTCTAGCGTTCTCTAGCATGTAATGATTATTGTTCAGGAAAACGTAGATTCTCTTCGGACTTGCTTCCAGCACGTTTCCCACGATTTCATTAAGCTCCTTCATGGTATAGTTGTGGGAATACCATGATGAGCGGCCGTGCATCCTAAGGTAGACCGTGCCAGTAGTGTTGAAAATGTGCCTCGGCAGGTCTGGCGCGTCCACCGACACTATTGTAAGACATCTTTCACTAGCCCATTCCTCCCATTCTCCTGAGAACCATTTTACGTTCCTCCATTCTACAGCGGCTTTTTCAGATATTTCGACATCCTTGAAAAACCTCTCCATATTCCTAATTGTGCTCTGACTCGGCTCTATGAAAGGAGGTAGTTGAAACAAGTAGAAATCTATGTTTTCTTCCAAGGGCTTGAATAAATTAGCAAACCTGTTGAAAGCATCCGCAGCCTTACTGCTCATCTTATACACGTGCGTAACTATTCTAGAGACTTTTACTGCCCACTTGAAGCCCCTAGGGGTTTTCCTAGCCCATGAGTAAACCTGGTTTCTGAAGGGGAACCTGTAGAAGCTAGCGTTCAACTCAACGCTGTTAAGACCAGAGTTTTTAACATACCAGTCGAAACCATCAGGATTCCAATCGTAGCTCCAGCCAGAGGTCCCGATGAATATTTTTTGCTTCAACATCGAGATCAGAAGCGGCTACTCCTCCTTGTCGAACACCCGCATAACCTCCGGTATCTTCCCTAGGAGGTCTGAAGCGGCTATGTGGAAACCCTTCTCCTCAACCGCTTTTAAGCCAGCGTCGCCATGGATGTAAGCAGCGGCTGATGCTGAGGCAAATCCATCATTACCCCAGGCTAAGAACGTGGCGATTATGCCTGAAAGCACGTCCCCTGTTCCCCCGACTGCGAGGCCTGGCGTAGCATGCTTGTTCACTTTTAGACGCGACCCGTTTACGATTACTGTTTCAAAGCCTTTGAGCAATAGGGTAAACCCGTATTTTTTAGAAATCTCGATAAGCCTAGGTAGGTTCCTGAACCATTTCTCCTCCAACTCGTCTCCGAAGACATGCTTGAATTCTCCACGGTGCGGGGTCGCGACAACCCCTTTAAGCAGCTCTGGTGAAGATTTGAGCGATTTAAAGCCGTCTGCATCAACTACCGTGGGCAACGATTTTCTCCTAGCTTCTTCAACCAAGGATTTAACGGCTTCAGCAGTTTTTTCATGGAGGCCTAATCCTGGACCCAATACTAGCGAATCAGACTTATCCATAAGTGTTGAAAGCACTGGTAGTGCTTCATCAGTAAGATAATTGCCTGGAAGCTCGTAAACAATGAGGTCGGGAGACATTGCTCTGATCGATCCTGCTACTGACTCCGGCGCTGCCACAATAGAGAGACCAGCCCCAACTCTGAGCGCTGACAACGCTGCCAGAGCAGGGGCGCCCGAGAATGTTTCACTACCTCCTATCACTAGAACATAGCCGTAGTCACCCTTGTGAGAGTATTTCCTCCTGCTCTTTACTACTTTCCTAACGTCCCCGGGGCCGGTGTAGAGCTCAGCCTCGATGGGGATACCTATGTCAGCCACTATAATTTCGCCTGCATACTTGTGTTTCCGCAGGAAGTCCTTAGCCTTATGGAAAGTCACCGTGTAGGAGGCTTTAATAACTAGGCTTTCTTCAGAGCTTTCCGGACCAAGTCCGGTTGGAACATCCACGGCGAAAACAGTCTTGTTAGATGAATTCACCTCTCTTACTATTGAGGCAAACGGTTCTTTAAGAGGCCCTTTGAAACCCGTGCCCAGCATAGAGTCAACCACGTAGTCGCATTCTCCGAGGAGCTTCTTGAGAACCCTTGTTTCAGAAGAATCAATGATCGTAAGCTTCTCAACATCATCCATACGTAGGAGAAGATTCCAATTAGTCCTAGCCTCATTGCTCCTAATGTCCTGAGGCCTGCCGACGAGAACAATCGTCACTCGAGCACCCATGTTCCTCAAGTGTCTAGCCACTACGAAGCCGTCTCCACCATTATTCCCAGTACCGCATAAGACTAGGAACTTCTTTTCTTTAACACTGGTTTTTGAAGCGATGAACCTTGCTGTTGCTGAGCCAGCATTCTCCATCATACATAGTCTTGAAAATCCTAAGGATTCAGCATTCTCTTCGATAGCAGCCATGTCAGTACTTGTCACGGCTTCAGGTAGAAGCGATGCTACAACATCAAGCCATTCTTCCATCGTAGTGATACTCTGGAAGGAGGCTTTTAAGAATTATTAAATACTCTAGAAAAATCAGGAAGGCAAAGTGGGACGAAACAGCCTGCTCAAAAGCCTTAGGAAAATCATTTCTGATAAAGAGGTCAGTAGAATAGTTCTAGAGAGGATTAAGGCTTTTGAAGAAACGGGGAAAGACAAGGAGAGGGTTTTCAGCGAGCTTTGCTTCTGCATACTTACTGCAAACTACTCTGCTGAAGGAGGATGGAGAATCCAGAAAGAGTGTGGCGAAGAATTCTTTAGGCTTGACGAGCCTCAGCTCGCTGAAAGACTTAGAAAGCTGGGCTACAGGTATCCGAGAAGCAGGGCGAGATACATAGTCGGGGCAAGAAGTATTTACGAAGATGTTTGGAGAATACTTAGGAGCGGTAAGGATCCTCTGGAAATCAGAAAGTGGCTTGCCGAAAACGTGCTTGGGCTAGGCTTTAAAGAAGCCAGTCATTTTCTGAGGAACATAGGCTTTAAGAACCTTGCAATAATAGACAAGCATGTTCTAAGAGCCCTCCATAGGCACGGCTTGATAAGAAAAATACCGCATAGAATTTCAAGAACCCAGTATCTCGAGATAGAGAAAACACTCCTCCAGGTGGCTGGCGAATTAGGAGTCTCTCTGGCTGAACTGGATCTTTACCTCTGGTATATGGATACTGGAAAAATATTGAAATAGCGTTTCCAATCATTCTGAAAGAGGTATTTTAACGGTTTCACCGGTCTTGGCTGACCGGTAGGCTGCTAACGCTACTTCAAGAGCCTGCCTCCCATCTGTACCTGTGGCCAGAGGCTCCTCATCTTTTTCAACAACCTCTATGAAGCTCTCGATCATACTCCTATCAGCATCGGAACCGTAGTAGAAGTAATATAGCGGGGAGCCTGATTTTACAACGGTCACGTTGGACCTAAAGGCATCTATTATCATGTAGCCTTTCTCGCAGAAAACCTCCATGTAAACATCGCCCCAAGTCGGGTAAGTGTCAGGCCTAGACCAACTGCAATCTATGCTTGCGCCAATGTCCCTCCTAGTCTTCACCATTACTAGCGCAGCGTCTTCAACCTTGAGCTCAGGCCTGATATTGCGCGCCATCCTAGCGTAAACACTCGAATACTCGTCTCCAGTATACCATCTGATTAAATCAGCAACGTGAACGGTATGATCCATTATACACCCTCTACCGGCCAGCTTCGGGTCTCCAAACCAGAGACCCGGTTACTTCCCATGGTTTGTAGCGGTTATAGCAAACACTTCCCCGAGAACGTTAGACACGAGTATTTCTCTGGCTTTAACAGTAGTATCGTGATACCTCATTACGAAGGCGGTTTGAAGCTTAACTCCTTTTCTCCGAGCCCTTGAGATGGCGTCGTCAGCATCCTTTAGCCTCGTCGTTATAGGCTTCTCAACTAGAACGTGTTTACCTGCCTCTATGCACGTGACCATGAGCTCGTAGTGCTTAGAGTTTTCTGAACAAATTATTACAGCATCTACATCCTCTTTTTCTAATAGAGCCCTATAATCATCGTAGAGCTTCTTAACGCCGTAGGCTCCCCCAGCCTTGATAAGGCGCTCCTTAGAATCGTCGTATATTGCCTCTAGGCTAGCATTGGAGAGGCTCTTCAAAACCTTAGCATAGCTCCAAGCATGAATATGGGCAAACGAGAGAATTGCGAACTTAAGCATTTAAAACATCTCCTCCTCGAGCGGTAGCTTGACTGGCTTACCTGTAAAGACCGATTTTAAGCCAGCGAGGACGACTTCGAGAGATTTCAAGCCCTCTTCCCCAGGGACGGGAGGAGGCTCGTTTCTAAGTATTGAGTCGACGAAGCACTTGATCTCTAAGTAGTAACCATCGTTGAACAAGGGGGTTAACTCCTCCCTCAACCCGCCGGGCTTAAATATTGAGAGCGTCGCCGTAGACTTATTGTCGACGCTAAGCATTCCACGCGTCCCCGAAACCTCTAGAAGAGATGAGAGTGAATGACCCTCCGGCATTATTCAGCTTCCCTCAACGTACCCCAGCGCCCCATTCTCGAATTTGAGCAATGCTTGAACATAGTCGGGTGAGGAAGCGTTCTTCCTAAGGTAGCTCCCACCTTAAGCATAAACTTCCTCAATCTCCCCGATGCACCACCTTAAGAAATCAACATCATGAATACTGAGGTCGATGAATACTCCTCCGCTCTTACGAATATCCTCATGCCACGCGTCTGAAGTCCATGAGGGAAACGGGGCTTGCCTATACGCTCTTGCTAAAACAGGGTCCCCTATTTCACCTTGGAGAATGAGGTTTCTCGAAGAAAGGTATTCGCTCCAGAACCTTAGGACATGCGCCACCATGAGTTTTAAGCCGTTTTTCTCCGCCCTATTTATCATCTCTCTCGCATCTGAAAGCCTGAGAGCGATAGGTTTCTCTACCAAGACGTGCTTGCCAGCGTCGAGTGCTTGCAGCACAATATCCCTATGAGTATAGGTTGGTGTACAGACATCAACTATAGAAACATCCTTATCCTGTATTGCTTCATCCAGACTTTTCGACGCTCTTTTGAAGCCATATTTTTCTTTGAAAAGAATCATCTTTCCCTCGCTTCTGCTGGAGCAAGTTACAAGCTCCGCCTCGCGGATACTCCTCCATCTTTCAGCATGAATAGCCCCTATAAAGCCGCATCCTAAAAGACATACTCCAAGCTTACTGGCCATGCGTTTTAATGAAGCACAGGTGCTTAAAATCCCTTTTTCAACACTATGTTCTAAACCAGCTCCACTATGTACTCCCTCCCACGCTTAATCTTCCTTATCAAACCCTTTTTCTGAAGCTCGTTTAAAACCATCGACGTCTTGGATTTCGAGAAGCCAGTAGCCTCCTTAATCTGTTTCTGAGCCAGCCTTCCGCCTGAATTTCTGAGGATCCTCAATACGAGCTCCTCGTCTGAAATCATGTATTCCTCTGGCGGCGGGGGTAATCTCCTCCTGCGATGACGTAGAAGCAACAACATAGAGACTACTATCGGAATTAGAACTAAGAATAGGATTATTGCTGGATGAAGCTTAAAACCTTCAGCCCCGCTGGTTTTCTCATAGACCGAGAATACGAGCGGCTGCGGAGGCTCGCTAAACCTATAATTAGAGCCTGGGGGTAGACGAAGGTAAACACTCCACGAGCCCGTGATGTTCGGATTACAATTGTCTGAGAAATAGCCGTCCTCCCCAACAGCTGTCTCCCTAACCGTCTCTAAACCCTCAGGGTTTCGGTAGACTATTTGAACAATCAGGCCAGGTATCGGTGGGCTAATTCTTCCATAAACGTTTATGGAAGAACCTTTTTCGATCTGACCAGCGCTTGAACTGAACGCTTCAATGGTCAAAATCCTTTTTCGGAAAACCAGCATTGGTTCACCGTCGGAGAAGTCTAGCTTGCCAAACCAAATTGTTTTCGAAGCCTCTTTTCTCGAAGGATTTGGACTCACTAGTTCCAGAAAGTAATCATCAGCAAGCTCAGAGTAATCTATCTCAAGAGTTTCATCAGGAAACAGGTAGAAGCCCCCTTCGAATACGTCTCCAATCTCAATCGTATCTGCTGTCTTAATGCTGAAGCCAATCCAGGTGAATCTGTATTCAATAACTCCGAGCTGTTTTAACACTCCTCCCCTTGTATAGATTGTGAGATTGAAATCTTCAGCATGCATAGGCCTCCCGGTTGAAGAAGATGCTTTACGAACCATACTTTCTACGGTAGATTCAAAGCTTGAAAGCATGGAGACGGTATCAGCACTTTCCATGAACTCTTGGAAATCTGCTTTATCCTCTTCTGAAGACAATGGTGTTGAAAGCTCCACTACCCACGTTGCTGAGGAATCTTTATGCAAGATTATTCTGTAATTGGTTTGGAACTCAAATTCCCCCTCGACCAGTATAAGCTGCCGCGAGACGAGCATTATTAAGACTGTTAAAGTAATCAATATAGTGGTCTTGCGCATCATTTGAGTGTTAAAAAAGTAAAGGAAGTATAAAAACCTAGAGGAAATTACTTTTTACCCTTTCCCTTCCCCTTACCCTGATTCTTGTTCTGAATTTGCTCCCTGACCCTTTCTTTTACTTCTTCCCTTATTCTCTCATGGAGCTGTTTCATCTCCTGCTGAAATCTAAGATTCTCTTCAACGATCTGTCTTGCAAACCTCTTGTTTTCTTCTGGGATTCTTTTCTGTAATGCTTTCAAGGCTTCCTTGGTAGTTTCTCTTATAAGGCTCAGCCGGGTTCTCATTTCAAGCCTTATCCTGTTCATCTCCATTATGAACTCTTCGCGCGTAATATTGCCCTGCCTCAACATCTCCCTCAGCCTCTCCATCTCCCTCCGCATCTCTTCTATGCAAGACCTCATCTCGTTTTTAGTCTGGTTTAGCAACTCAAGCCTTTCATGCCAAGTAGTGTTTAGCATCAGCCTTCTCTGAAGTCTGATTCTTAGAAGGTTTTCCCGGTGTGTTTGAGTAATATTTCTAATCAATAAAGAGATGTTCTTTCCTAAGCATGGCGGTAGTGTTTCATTATCCAATGGCATCGTGAAATCGTCCAGCGGAATAGTGAGATTATCGTATCCTTCCGTATAATTTCCCTCCTCTATTGTTGTATAGTTTCCATTGGCAGGCTCATCGTCTCCTAGGACTCGTGGAGCGAATGACAGCAATATTACGGTTGCAATCACTATCGCTGTGACCATAATCAATATCTTCAAAGCATCTTTTTCCCCAGTATCGCAAGCATACATCTTTTAGCACACCTCTTGAGAAAAGAGGCCCGAACTCAATTAATAAACGTTTTTAGTATCTTTTCGGTTTAAAAAGGTTCAAAAAAAGTCAATGCGTCTTTAAAAAATTAAAAAAAGTTCATCTTTTTCAAATAAAGGTTGTTTTCAACCCATTCCTAAAAATACATTTAAGCTATGAATATTCCCAGTCCGATTAAAGATGGCGGAGCTTGTTTCAGCATCAAGGTCGAGACTGTTAATTATTTTTCGAGAATCATCCGAGTTCCTGACTTCGATTCTCACCGGACTGGAACGGTGAACTATAACAGGCACTTGGCATAATGTAAAGGCTAGCGTATCCTTATCAAGCTCTATGGTCTGTTGATGTCCTTCAACATCGTAGTACATGAACCTCCTAGGGCTCTTCAAGAATTCTGACGGGTTTATCAGGTGCGTTCTGAATTTTAAACACCCGTCTTCAACAATTACACCCATCTCGCCCAGTCTTGAAATAATGTCTTCCTTAACCTGCCCGGTCATGCCGGGTTGTTGCGCTCCAGTAAAGCTGGGCGTGTGAGAATAGGGGTCTGTAGAGAATGCTCCGTACTGACTAGGCGGCTTGTGCACACCAATGCCTTCACGAATTTCGTAATAATGCTTTTTCAAGCGGTTTAAAACTGTCTTATCCTGATTCATGCCTGCAGCCTTATTCAAGACCTCCTGAACCGCTAACAGTAGTTTCGACACCATGTGCCAGTAGATGCATCCAAGCCCCTCATATTTGAAGAAGGACCCGGAGCGGCCTGTAAAAGACTGGTGGTCGAAAACTTTTTCATAGATTTCAAGAACGAGCCCAGCCTCTTCCTCCACTAGCCCACGATACTCTTCTTCATTCTTCAGAGATTCAAGCGCCCCTCTAAGTACGTCGCTGTTTCGAAAAGCCGCATTAAAATGTACTCCGCCGTTTACATCGCATACTACGATACGCTTATCACCGCGTTTTAAAAGCTCGATTAGAAGCCTCGACTTCTTGACTTCGCTCTGAGGAATATTATTCTTCTCGAGAAATCGAGGCAGCCTACGGTCTGGGTAAAGCATGTAGCTATTCTGGTCAGCACGGTATAACCTGCTTTCTCTTAATGAGTCGAGCAGTGTAACAGCTTCTTCGGAAGACAATAGTCCAGAGCTCAATACTGCTACCTGACCCTCCAACATCTCGTATAGGTGGCGAATCTTAATCTCATCGTCGCTTATCGTAATTAGGTTGTACGAATGGTACAGGTCATCGTCACGCTTATTGGCTCTGATCGAGTGATCAATGTGTTGAAGCGCCAAATCGCAGAACGATTGAAGCTCCTCGATTGATAATGTTGCCTGAACACCTGAAAAGCTTTCTGCATAAATCCTACTCCTGTAACGACTTCCAGCCTTACCGAGGTCGTCTAAAACCCTTTTACGATTCTTGTCAGATATGGGCTTGCCCAGTAGGTTTAAGTGCCGTTTCAATGCATTGTAAATATCTTGGAAAAACTCTCTGACTTCAGAGGAAACACTAATCTCATATTTCTCAATTTCTTTAAAAAGGTCTTTACAAAAAGCAAGGAAGCGTCTCAAGTAGCATAGCGTCACTACGGAAGTACCATAGCCAACTAGAGCATTGTTCGCATCGTTCCACTCGGGTCTCTGCGTATTCATCCAGATTCCTGCTTCAGGAATATAGTTTGACAATTTGGCTAGCAATATGACTAGCAGTTTCTCAATAAGATTTACATGGTATATTTCACCATTCTCATCCTGGACAAGTATACCATCCGCACCAATTATCGATACTTTTTTCTTAATCTCCTGATCGAGGGAAAAATCGAATTCAATTGTTTTCCGAGGATCCTTCAGTATATCTTCATACGACTTGATTCGGTAGGGGATGTTTACGTATGCAAATATTCTTCGCGTAGATAGTTTTGCAATTAAACCCGGATGATAACGTCTTGATGCTTCTAATAGTCTTAGAAGGTAGACCACTTGGTGGTCGCCCCAATAGCCTACGTACGACCATGGGTCGCGTGGATCAGGAACCTCCCACTCAAAACCCTCTCTTGTAACGCGGTATGGATTATACCCGTCTGGCGTAATGGCATCAACAAACTTGAATATCATGTTCTCAATGTATTCTGGAAAAGAAAGTGCCAAGGCCTCCCAATTCTGGAAGATATCCCGCCAATTCCCCTGGTAGTTTAAGATTTTCCTGCCATACTCGTCTTTTACTTCGATTGAAAACATGTTCCAGGGACGGCTGGGATCACCATGTCGACGGCTGAAGGTTAATGGTAAATACTCGTAGGCAAGTCTCTCTAAGTCTGGATCATTTTGCTCTTGGACGGCAGACCTGAGGTAATGAAGCGTGAATTTCTCAGGAAGCGAGTTTAGAAATGAAAGGTGTTTCTGTAATACCTTGCGATTACTTTTCGAAATGAAGGAAATGAAATCGGCACGAGACATCCAGTAACCGTTATCCGGAACTCCTCCACGCATTACGTTAAAAAGAACGTTTGAAAAATGACGGCAAGTATTAAGCTCGTCCTCAGTTGCTTGAAGGCCGTCGGCACTAGCCACAATACGTATAAGGTTTTGAGTACCATATTTCACGTCTTCGAGAATTCTATCGCGCAGGCTCCTTTCGCTTCTTAAGAGGCGTAGCAAGGCAATTACGCTGGCAGCATCTTGATTAACCTCGGCCACAATATACCATTCTCTCTTGTCCTTAGCTGGTATGGAAAGACGAGCATTCACGAAATATGCTCCACGTATCCCACGCGTTGCAGTCTCCTCTTCTACAGCATACCCTTGGCGAAAACGCTCAAGCTGCGATGTTGAAAGAAGCCTTTTAGGCGACTCAAGACCTGTAGACCATACTGTAGTTGCTCTGAGCGCTTCGCTGGGCTCAGCCTTGTCGACTGGAATGGAGGCAAGCTTAAAAATAGCTAAACCTGTTTCCACGTCTAGCTCAGCCTCCTTATAAGCGTCAGCAAGCGTACTGTATTCTAGTTGAAACCTTCGAGATATTCCGTAAGGCAGTATGTTTTGAACCCCGTCTAAAATATCGGCTTCAACATTCTCATTTCCTAAATTCGTAAGGGTAGCAAGCCTTACGAAACCAAATCTCTCACTAAACATCCATGCGTAGGAAAAACTCAGAGAGAGATCCCAGTTTATTTCTTCGAAGATAATTTTATTATGGAAGATGCTCTTATACAAATTTCGCGAAACATTGTATAGCCCCTCGTATCTTGGAGAAAAAGGCTCCCATAAGAATCTCTTGCCGTCTCGATTTACCGTGAGAATCGTTTTACTGCCTGTCTGATCCTGACTGTCATGAATACGATCATCCGTGTAGTATGGGAAAAGCGCGTGGTCAGGATCCCTACGCCCAGCTGTGAGAGCACCATTACTCGAAATGAAGAACCAGTGATCCGAGTCGCTGACTAGACTCATCAGAAAAGGAGGCATCGCATCATAATTAGAAATGCGGTAAAATCGTTCACCGTCAACTTCTACAAGAGCACCCTCCACGGGTTTCGGTCTACGTTTTAGAGACGCGTTTGCAACAAACACCCCATGCTCCTCCATGGCTTCCAAGCCCCTGTAAATCTGGGAGAAATAATGATTAATTAAGATATCTTCTAGCGCTAGCTTGGATTAAGTAGGTAGCCTGCTGTAGGTGGGGGAAATTGTTTTAGATTTAGAACTGTTTTTCTCTGAAACCCTCAACTATGCTTGTGTAGTTAAAGTCTTGTAGAGTTCAAGAAGATTTCTAACCCTTTTCTTAACGTTTGGGTGGGTGCTTAAAACTTCCACAAGGCTTTCGGATGCTGTGATTTCTCTATAAGCGAATTCTTCGAGAGAACGGATATCGTATGCTCTTCCGAATCTTGCTTCAGCCTTCACCTCAGGGTCTGCTATGAGCAGCGCCTTAAACGAGGCGTACCCAGCCATCGAGGCCTTAGCCTTTTCAGGCATCCTAGCATTTATATCCGATATTTTTACGAGTGCACTTGCAAGGCTTAATGGTCCTCCTTCCGAAACCGTAGACCCATGGTAGTCAGCGTAGTACTCCCTACTCCTGCTGAAACCTAGGATGAGGAGAGTCAGCAAGTAGTACACCGCCATACCTAGCACGCCTACGAGGAGGAGAAGCCCCCCGTCACCCCTGTCTCTGCTTGAGCGCGAAGAATAAACACCCGAGTAATAGAGCGAGTATGCTATCCAATAGACTAGAGCAGGAAGGACTGAAAGGAACATCATTATCTGAACATCCCTATGCCTAAGGTGGCCAAGCTCATGGCCTATGACTGCCTCAACCTCAGACTCGTTTAAACTGTTCAGCAAACCCTTGGTCACTGCTACCCTAGACCCCGTTAGAGGGCTACCGTACGCGAAAGCGTTTGGCAGAGGGATTTCTGAAACCATTACCCTAGGAGGCTTTTTAAAACCACTCTTCTCAGCGAGCCTCGCTACACTTTTTTCAAGCCAAGGAAGCTCCCCGTTCAGGGGTCTGACGCGGTAGATATAGTCTATCAGGTACGGTCCGATCAGCCATTGGATAAGATTCCATAACAATACCGTGGGCAGTAACATCAATAAGGGGACCCCGATAAAGGATAGGATAAGCGCTAGAAACCCCGTGGTAACTGCAATAACCAGCATCATCGTAGCAATCATGTTAAGCCTCAGCTTCCACAGATTCATTCTAAACCACCTCCTTTCTAAATGCTTCTTAATAACTCAGATATAAAGTTTAAGCAGAATATAACGGGAAGTCTATTCCAAGGACATGTCTCTAGCAAACTTAATTAATTTGCAGTGGGATTGTTTGTAACATGCCGGTTTGCCCGATTGACACAGGCAGGTACGGTTCTGCAGAGGTGAGGAGAATCTTTGACGAGGAAAACAGGCTTCAGAAGATGCTTGACGTTGAGGCAGCGCTGGCGGAGGCTTTGGCTGAAGTCGGAGAAATACCGCGTGAGGCTGCCTTAACAATAAGGAGTAAGGCTGTTTCAAGCATAGTTACGGTTGACAAGATTAAGGAGAGGGAGAAAATAACCAAACACGATATAGCTGCGATGGTGGAAGTACTCTCAGAAGAGTGTAGAGAATATGGTGAGTATGTTCACTGGGGAGCCACTAGCAACGATATAACAGACACTGCACTAGCCCTACAGTTGAAGGAAGCATTAAGTATAATTGGTAAGAAGCTGGCTTCCATAATAGAAACTCTTTGTGAAATGGCCGCTAAATATGAGAACTTAATAATGCCTGGGAGAACACACGGTCAGCATGCTATTCCAATAACGCTCGGATTCAAATTCGCCGTCTATGCTGCTGAGCTTGCTAGGAACTATGAGAGAATGCTACAGCTTTCAAAAAGGGTTTTGAAGGGAAAGATGAGTGGAGCAGTAGGCACGATGGCAGCTCTCGGAGATAAGGCTCTTTTAATCGAGGATAAGACTATGAGTAAGCTGGGTCTGGAACCAGTTGAAATAGCGACTCAAGTAGTTTGCAGAGACAGGCTTGCTGAATTGGTTTTATGGACAGCATTACTCGGCTCGAGCTTGGAGAGAATAGCTGTCGAAGTAAGGAATCTTCAGAGGACGGAGATAATGGAGATTGCAGAGGGCTTTGGCGAGCAACAGCGTGGAAGCAGTACAATGCCCCAGAAGCAGAACCCGGTTGATAGCGAGAAAGTATCTGGCCTCGCTAAATTGTTAAGGGGCATGGTGATACCTGCTTTAGAAAACATATCGCTCTGGCATGAGAGGGACCTTTCTAATTCTAGCAATGAGAGGTTTACAATACCATTATCCATGATAATAATTGATGAAATGCTCACGACCATGGAAAACGTTCTGAGAAACCTGAGGGTTTATCCTGAGAATATGGCGAAGAATCTTGATTTGACGAAGGGCAGGATAATGAGCGAAGCCGTGATGATGAGACTGGCTAGGAAAGGCATGGGGAGGAAAAAGGCGTATGAGACTGTGAGAAGACTGTCTAGGAAGGCCCTTGCTAACAATAAGAGCTTCCTGGAGGTTCTTGAAGAAGACCCGGAGGTCGCCAAGTATATTGGTCGCGAAGAATTGATAGAACTCATGAACCCTAAAAACTACTTGGGGAAATACAGAGAGATAATAGCCAGAGCCACCTCCTACGCCATGTCTAAAATAAGTGCGGGTTTCAAAGTTTAGTCCTTAAGGCGGGGGATCTTTGGACATAGACAGTCTCGTAGAATTGATTAAAAATAAGGCTTGGAAACATTATTCTCCAGAACCTGGACATGACTGGCTGCATGCTGAGAGAGTTTACAGGATGTGTATGAGGATCAGAGAAAAAGAGGGGGGTGATCCTGAGGTGCTTGCTGCCGCAGCACTGCTTCACGACGTTGGTGTTCAACAGGAGTTAGAACAGGATGTAGATCATTCGGAGGAGAGCGCTAAAATCGCAGGCGAAATACTTTGCGAAATAGGCTTCTCGAGCGATAAGATAAGGAGGGTTCAGGAGGCGATTAGGCAGCACAGGTTTAGAAACAGTATTGAAGCAACTACTCTGGAAGCGAAGATTCTACAAGACGCCGATCGTCTGGACGCGATTGGAGCCATAGGAATAGCGAGAACCTTTTCCTATGGGGGGAGTAGGAAGATTCCCATGTATTCTGAGGATAAGAATATTGCCTCCACTCTTCAACACTTCTACGATAAGCTTCTCAAAATAAGAAATGTATTAAACACGGAGACTGCTAAAACAATCGCTAAAGAGAGGCATGAATTCATGGAGGCCTTCCTATCAAGGTTTTTGAAAGAGATCGAGGGAGAAGCCTAACCCTACATATTTAAGTAGCCTTCTAAGCATACCTTTCGAGTAAAGATTGGTGATGCAAATAGTTTTCATAGGCCCAGCTGGCTCAGGCAAAACGACCCTGGTCAGCAAGTATGGGGAGTGGCTTAATTCAAGCGGCCAGAGGGTTTCTTTCATAAACCTCGACCCTGGAGCCGACGAAGTACCATATTCTCCATTGTTCGATATCAGAGAATTCTTTACTGTTGAAGAAATAATGAAGAGAGAAGGACTAGGCCCAAACGGAGCCATGATAAGGGCTATGGACCTACTGTCTGAAAGGAGCATCGAGCTTGCCTCCAGAATAGGAGGCTCACAAGCAGACTGGAGGCTTATAGATACTCCTGGCCAGAGCGAGCTATTCGTATTTAGAAGCGCAGGACCTGAGATAGTTAGGAGCCTCTCTGAAACCGGTAGAACTATAACCGTGTTTCTGATCGACGGTCAGTCAATACGTTCGCCTAGCGACCTTATAGCAATGTTCTCTCTCGCCGCAGCCTGTAAGCTGAGGCTGAACGTTCCGTTAATCCACGTAATAACGAAGGCGGACTCGTTGGGGAGAACCGACTTGGAGCCCCTGATGCAGGACCCAGAGTATTTAGAGAGAAGGATCGTTAAGGAGGAAGGCGGGCTTTTACAGGAGTATATGCTGGAATATTCTAAGATAATTTACCCCATGTTAAGGAGGCAGAGGACGGTTTTCGTCTCAGCCATTTCTAGAACAGGGTTTGAAGCATTAGAATCAATAATACACGATGCTATATGCGAGTGTGGAGATCTTCGCTAAGCTTCCCCCGATATATTTTGACGAGTTCCTTGTAGTATTCTCCTGAAGCTATACTGTCTTCAATAAGCTTTATAAAGGAATAAACCTCGTCGAAGAACACAATATCTTCAGACAGCACACCTCTTCTTTTCATTTTACTCACTCTTCCCCTTATGCTTACACCAGCCTCTATGAGCGTGATAGTAAGCACAGTGTGCTTCAACTCTTTGAGCTGGTTTCTAAAACGGTCTGCAAGCACTATAAGGCTTTGACCCAGATGATCCATATTATCAATATTGGTTTCTAAGCCGTTGTCAATACACCTTCTCATCGAGACCGTTACTGAGCATAGGGAAGTCTGGATTTCCGAAAGCACCTTCCTAAGCTCCTCCGTCAAAATCAGAGAATAATAAGCTATCAAGCACTTAAAATAGTTTCTAGCAGAGGCGAGAGGTTTATAAAAATGCTTACAGTTCTAAAATAGGAATGTTAGATGCCATCGGGATCTTGAAAAAGGTAATTGATTACGCTATTGCATCGGGAGCATCCTACGCTGAGGCGAGGTTTCACAACGATTCTGAGAAAAGCGTTACTTTAAAAAACGGAGAGGTTGAGGCTGTTGAAGCAAGTTACGAAAGAGGCGTAGGCATTAGAGTTATTGTTAACGGTGGTCTTGGGTTTGCCTCTACAAACCTTCTTAAACCTGAGACAATCACTCAAGTTGTAGATAAAGCTGTTAAAATGGCTAGAGCATCATCTTCATTAAAGTCAGTTAGCATAAGGTTCTCGGATGAAGAGCCTTACTCCGTCGACTGGAGAGTCTTCGAAAAGAAGAGCCTAGAGGACTGGAGCTTAAACGACAAGGTTGATTTTCTGAAGAAACTGGATGGGGAGATTTTAAGCCAAGGCGTGAACGTTTCATCCAGATACTTAACTTACAGCGAGGAGAATACTGAGAGAGCATATGTTAACACTGAAGGCTCGTTAGTATTGGCAATGGTTCCACGGCCCTCGTTTTTCGCATTAATAACTGTTTCCGATTCATCCAAGGGAGTTATACAGAGAACGCTTCAATTTGGAGGGTCTGGTGGCTTAGAAGTCGTAGATTCTTGGAGGCTTGAAGAGAAATTGAAGGAGGAAGTAAAGGTTCTTCATAAGATGCTCGTAGACTCTGTACAGCCTCCTGAGGAGATCATGGATGTTGTCATTGGCAGTGAAGTGACAGGCATAGTGTCGCACGAGGCTTCTGGGCATCCTGGGGAAGCTGATAGGATACTTGGAAGAGAAGGGGCTCAAGCAGGAGAGTCTTATCTAAAGCCGACGGACATAGGTAGGAAAATAGGGAGCGAAGTCGTTAATCTGGTTGACGACCCTACCTTACCCGGCTCATACGGTTTCTACCTTTTTGACGACGAGGGTGTTAAGGCTAGGAGAAAATATTTGATAAAGGAAGGTAGAATATGCGAGTTTCTGATGAATAGAGAGACTGCTGCAAACCTCGGTGTTAAAAGCAACGGGTCGGCGAGAGCCTCCGGATACGATGTTGAGCCTATAGTAAGGATGTCGAACACATTCATGCTTCCCGGGGAATACACTTTGGAGGAGCTTTTAAGCGACGTCTCCAAGGGGGTTTACATCAAGAGCTTCATGGAGTGGAATATTGATGATAAGAGGTGGAATCAGAGGTACGTTGGGCTAGAGGCCTACATGATAGAAGACGGTAAAGTAACTGTCCCAGTTAGAAACCCGGTAATAGAGATTACGACTGAAAAGCTTTTCTCAAGCATCGACGCTGTAGGTAGAGACCTTGATTTCACAGCAGCAACATGCGGCAAGGGAGATCCCATGCAGGGAGTACCTGTGTACACCGGGGGGCCGAGCGTGAGGATGAGAAGAATCAGAATAGGGAGGGCTGGATAAGATGGCTGAATTACATGAGAAAACATTGAAGAAGCTTATGGAAAAAGGTGTTGAAGAAGCCATAGTGATTCTCAGAAGCGTTGAGAGAAACTGCGTCAGATACGCTAATAACGAGCCCACCGTAGCCTTCTCTGAAGCAGTAGATATCCTGACAATATACAGCAGCATTATGGAGAGGAGCTTCCTAGGAAGCTTTGAAAACGTTTCCGAGGATTTTATTGAGAAGATCGTGGATGAGGTTGTAACCATGACTAAGAATTCTCCGCCCTCACCGTATTATACTCCAATACCTAAGGGACCGTTCAGCTACAGGTCTGAAAAAAGAGTGGAGAGAAGAATAGGAAAACTTGACGAGCAACTAGTATCTTACGTTTCAGAAGCTGTTAAAGCGAGCAGGGAAGCGGGTGCGGAAAGGAGCGCAGGAATAATTTATTCCGAATATCAAGAGGAGAAACTCGCTTCGTCGACGGGCTTAAACCTACGGGAAGAGGCTTCGTCGATAACTCTTAATAATCGTGCTTTCGCAAGCCCTGAAGCAACGGGGCAATGGGTCTCGTGCTCCACAGCCCTAAGGGACTTCGACCCCTATGATGCTGGCAGGAGGGCTGGCGAGATAGCTAGGATGAGCCTCAACCCAGTTCTTATCGACGAAGGGACGTATGACGTCTACATGGGACCATTAATATTTGCAAACATGATGAGCGAGGTCGCCGGCTTCGCCTCAGGCTTCCTCGTGCAAATAGAGATGAGCTTCCTTACCGGAAAGCTTGGTGAAAAAGTAGGCTCTGAAGAACTCACGGTCATTGACGACCCCACCATGCCTCAAGGCCTCGGCGAGAAAGTTTTCGACGACGAGGGCATGCCTACTCAAAGGACAGTAATAATCGAGAAAGGCCTTTTGAAAAACTATCTGCATAACAGTCGAACCGCTAAGGTTGCCGGAGCATTATCCACAGGGAACGCTGGCATAATATATCCCCATCCTTGGAATATCGTAGTAGAGCCGGGCAGCATGAAAGAAGAGGATATGCTGCACAAGCTGGGGAGAGGATTATACCTGACGAATTGCTGGTACACTAGGTATCAAAACTATAGGACTGGAGACTTCTCAACCATCGTGAGGGACGGGGCTTTCTACGTTGAAGACGGAGAGGTAAAGAGGTCTGTTAAAGGATGCAGAATAAGCGACAATCTGCAAAGAATAATTTCCAATATAGAGGCTCTTTCAGACAGGCTCTATCCGATTAAATGGTGGGAAGTCGAGGTACCGACCTACGTGCCGGCAGCAATAATCAGGAACGTTAGGATAACAAGAGCATTCGGCTAGGATTTTAAATAAAACCAGCAATTATTGTTACACCCACTATAACTAGGAGGACTCCTGCTATGAGCCTCATGTACCTTCTTTTCTCGATTCTCCAAGCATCGATTTCCAGCAGACTCCTGCCGAAATAGATGAGAAGAGCAATAATAACAAGGGGGAGAATGAATATCAGGTTGTAAAGGAGGAGCAGAAAGAAAACCTCAGGCGTCAATCCTATTTTCGCAAGCAAGTAAAGCACAGTCATGTAGACCCCGCCTGTGCAGGGAAGTTCAACCATTGAAACAGCCACGCCTATCAGAAAACTTGCTCCAACAGTCATACTAGTAGAATACTTGTTTATAATCCTGCTTAAAGCACTGGGCTGTTCAAGGCTTATACCCTTACCGTAGAACAGGAATTCTTTAAACTCTAAGGAGGCGAAAACAAGTGCCATGAGACCAATTAAGTAACGTATAAACACTTTAAATGGAGCAATGTTGATTAAATATAGAATACCGAGGCCAGCACTAAGGTAGGGGACCAAGACCCCGATTATGAAAGCTCCACAATTAGCCAACACTCTCCCCGATGAACCGGCTGAAACAGAGTACGTTAATAGCAGTATGATTGCAGCGAATGCGCACGGGTTTAGAGAATCTATGGAGGCGGCAATAACTACGTTAATTACAGAAGGCAAGGATACTGCAGGATGGTGTCCCCCTATAAACTCCCTAACTACTTCACCAGCCTTATCATAATACTCGCCACTCATATACTTAAGTATGGTGTTCTCAAGGCTCCGGATGATCTCCTCCTCTCTTATTAGACACGTATCACCTATGAAGACTGCGGGGACTTCACGGGCTTCTTCAGTTATGTTGAAACTCTCCGCAAGGGCGATGAACAACTCTACATTCGTATCGTTGTTAGAAATGTCAAGCCTCTCGAAAACTACGTCAGGATACTTTGTCTTAATCGTGTTAATATAATTCTCAGCTATTTCACAGTGTCCACAACCTTCTGCAACAAAGTAGTATACAGTTATATTCTTAGGAGAAGCATTGACAAAAGCAAAGAAAAAGGTGGAGATAAGAATCGCTGGAAGAACAAGTCGTAGAAAGCTATCATAATATTTCCGCGTCAATTCAAGACCCTGATTTCAACATGAATGTTTTAGTAACGCTCAGCGTTAGATTACCATATTTTATTACAAAAGTTAGGTTATTCAGCCCGCTTGAAATCCTGTAACAAGGCGAACAGGGAATCTCTACGGGGAAGGATTCTAGGTTTAAACCCTTGTTAACAGGTATTTGCTTTACATGCGTGCCGAAAATCCAAATGTTTTTTACAACATATCCTTTGATAGGACTTTTGAAGCCGAATACATCAATAGCGACATTACCAAGGTTCTTGCTACTAAGTATGATGACCGTCAAATTGACATACTTATCACCACCTATTACGTATTCCTCCTTATCCGTGAACATTGAGAGTATTATTGTCAAATTGTCTCCTGAAAAGAAGTTTACAACAGCTTTCTCTAACTTGGAAAGATAGTTATTGGCCCCCTTAACATCTTGAAGAATGCTTAGGCTGAGAGATGCTAAGCTGCTGTTCACACGCCAGTATCGGAAGAATTCGAGAACAGTCTGGTTGTACTCATTACCCGTAGCCAAGTACTTAAACTCATTATCGAACATTGTGGCCTCAAGCTCAGTCGTATTAGCGTGTTCCATTAGATAGGATATTCTCTTAGGCCTCGCATAATACTCCGTGTAATATTCTGAAAGGCGACTATTTGTCTCTTCAAGATTTTTAAAGGTAGTAAAGTATTCTTCAGCAAGGCTCTGATTAAGACACCAGTATCGGAAGAATTCGAGAACAGTCTGGTTGTAGCTTCCATCACTAGCCAGATAGTTGTATTTATTGTCGAATAATGTCGCGGTCTCGTAATCCGTCAAGTTAAGACTCGTCAGTAGGGATACTCTTTCGGACCTTAATGCCTCTTCACTGGCACGATTATAGTTTTGATAGGCGTAAAAAGCACTAGCTACTACAAGAATAACTACTATGAGCACCACAGTCTTAAGCGGCATATTCATACTACAAACACCCGCTAGTATTTTAAATTTTTCATCGTTTAAAAACTCCAACACCATAATATGGAATAATTGTCGGATCTTTTAGTTATATCCTTCCTCATTCGATTCAGAAAGCCTTAAAAACGCATATTGCTTGTAATTTAATTAATACTTGGACAAAATATCCAAACAGAATGGAAATATGTCTGGAGCACTTGCAAGAAGCATCGCCCTATTATCAGTTTTATCCGCTTTAACGATTTCTTCAAACTATATTCTAGTTGGTGTTCCGAATGTTAAGCTTATGGATGCCATAGTCTTCTCATCCAGCCTTGCAATGGGAGCAAGGTTTGGAGTAATCCTCACGGTAATCATATGGACTGTTTACGGAACACTGAATCCTTGGGGGTTCAGCTTACCTACATTAATAGTGTGTATTCTAAGCGAAATGGTTTATATCCTGTTTTCCAAGATTGCCTTAAGCTTTAAAAACGAGTGGAGTAGAATAAATTTTTATGAATCTCTGTTTCTTGCTGCACTAGGATTTTTCTCAACCTTTGTCTACGATATTATTACAAACGGTTTTGTCGGATACCTCTTTTATGGGTCTGTAATCATGGGACTGATTACAATGAACTTCCCTCTACCGATGGGGTTGATGCATGAAATTTCTAACGCATTTTTCTTCCCCTTGGCTACACCTTTGATATATGGTGCGATATTAAAGATTAGAGAGCGAAAGATTTAAATAATATTCTTGGACAAAATATCCAAGATGAATCTTCCAAGAAGCATATGGTTCACTACCACAGTATTCCTGTTAGCAATATCGATAGGAGAAGCCTTGTTTTTAGTTAGTTTAAAAATGAGATTAGACGATATAGAAGGGAAATACTTAGAACTATTGAGGAATGTCGAGAGTGTAACCAATAGTGTTAACATCCTCATAAAATATGAAAACGGTACTAAGACGTGGTTTAACAATACGAGAATCCCCGTAGGCTGGTCGCTTTTCAACGCAAC
>CAZTSG010000021.1:0-1169 GCA_964616835.1 uncultured Nitrososphaerota archaeon
TGAAGCTAACAAATAATGACACGCTGTATGAGGCTGAGCGTGTTCACGAGCATTTTCATACTAACTCTTTCAACATCTTTTCTATGGGTAAATGCTTCAAACCCGGAAGGCAGCTCTATAGTTATAAGGCTCGTCGAAGAGAAACCCTTAGTAGAAATATCAGGTAGTATTTTTAATTTTACAGATATCGTTGAAAAACTGAGGACACAAGGTTACGAGCTTAGGAAGGCTGAAGAGCTTCCTGAAGGCGGCTACTTTATATCCTTTCCCGTAGACTGGAGTAGTAGTGGTAAATTCCTATTCCTTTATGATTTGACAGAGATACTGCCATACTTAGCTAAGCCGGTGGTGATCGCTATAGAACACCCTGTATCACTACGGGTTACTCACAATCTTACAGAAACCTGCGTTTACGAGAACAAGCATTTATCGATAGCAATAGAGAGTATAGAAGTGGATGTTTGGATGATGTCTTTATCCCTAATTGTTCTATTTGTAGTTCCATCATCATGTACTTTAGTCCTAGCCCTATGGATTAGGAGGGTTTTAAAACGTAGCCAATTAGAAGAATATCACTCCGCTTCGAAAAAGATTAACAAGCTAATGATTCTTTTCAACTATATTCCTCTAGCCATACTCCTCGCCGGATTCTTCATAGTTTTCCTGCCTGTCCCCCCTTTCCTAGGATTGCCTTTAACCGTTTCCGTAATACTTAGGATGAGTTTCGCATGGGCTATGCTACTTACCTTTGTATTAACACTGATATTCCCCTTTGTTTCTTTATTACTGATTTGGATGAAGATTCATAGCAAGTATTTGAAACCAGTTTTGAAGGAAATCTCTTTGATTAAAAAAATGCTGAAATACGAAAAGGAGATTGGAAGATTCTCGGTAATCATGAATCTTTTGCCAGTGCTCCTCATAATTACTATTACAACAATAAATATTCTTGCATATGATCCCTTGTCTAAATTAATTCATCCTTTGCTTTTACAACAGTTTTTCATAATCATTGGTTTTCTAATGGGTTTTGTAGCAATGTCAGTAATAATAGACAGGTTGTCTCAGGGGGTTAAAATTCCTGTTGATGAGAGACTAGCTAGAATATTTTCGGAAGCAGTCTCTAAAGCAGGCTTGGGAAAAGCGCCTCCGATAATAAAGGCTAAAAC
>CAZTSG010000021.1:1269-21396 GCA_964616835.1 uncultured Nitrososphaerota archaeon
AAGCAGTCTCTAAAGCAGGCTTGGGAAAAGCGCCTCCGATAATAAAGGCTAAAACGTTCTATGGAACGGCTGCGAACGCAGGAGTGATTGGATTATTCAGAAGAAAGATAATTGTGACGGAGATGGCCGAGGAGAATTTGAACGATGAAGAATTAAATATGGTACTTCTTCACGAAATCGGCCATATAAGACACACTCACATACCTGTAATCATTATCTTAGCCGTAGTATCTGCTTTCCTATTGGGCAACTCATCATTGGTATTGCCGGATTTTTTAAAGAAGATATTGAAGCAGGCTTTTAATGCATCCGATGCATTAATCATACTGACGATTTCTCTGGTTTACATCACCCTATACGCATTATGGTTTCTAACCCTATACTTCGTAATGAGAATTTTCGAAATGAAAGCTGACGCCTTCGCTTTGAAAATCGGTATGAATCCCGAGGTTTACGTAAAAGCGCTCGTTAAGCTCTCCGTTCTCAACTTTACTCCCCTAGAGCTTCCTAAATTACAGGAGGCTTTTGAAACGCATCCGGCGGTCACAAAGAGGCTCAGGAAAACAGCCATTAAGTATGGCATAGGAGAGGAGAGACTGAAAGAACTAGTGGATATGGTCATTAAAGAATTTTATGAGAAAGGATTGTAAGTTGCAATAACATTCTGAACATAGTCGCTGAGGCTTAAATATTTCTTTATAACAACATCTAGTCTATAATGTTTAGTCTCCGCAATACCTCCAGGGAGGTTTCCGGAGTTAGTCTCTCGGGCCTAGATAGGTTTCTGAAAACTTGCGAAACGTATATGAGCATGGAAACACTGTTACCGTCTAGGAACAGTACTTTAACGTTCTTAAACTGTTTCAGAGCATTCTGAGAACTGGAGTCTAGAGGACTTGTCGTAAGCAGGATTAACTTATCCAGTCTCCTGCTTTCAGCTAAATCTATTAACGGTTCTATGCTGCTTCTTCCAAGCGTTTCCTCAGGTTTTAAAGCCCTAATTATAACTCCCACTTTAGCACCTCCGGCACTACTGTCTGTGAAAAGCAGATCCACTTCCCTCTTCCTCGTCAGGGACACGCTTATCCTCTTCCTACCGAGGAAGTTCTCCCTGCCTAGTCCCATTTCTATCAGAGTTGCTAATGCTTGTTCAATCACCATACTCCTTTCAGAAGGCTTCTCAATATTGTAGAACCTGGATAGTATTTGGTTTATAACATCGCTATCAGGCTCGATTGGTACCACTATCTCCATAAATGGCAGACCCATTTTAGTAATCGCCTCCATGACTATCTCGTTGTCAACGAAAATCGGCTTAGTAAGCCCTTTGCTAATCCTGTCTGCAAGTATCTCAACGCACGTAAAGCATTCGGAAAGCAACCGCCTTATCTCGCCTCCAGAGTTTGCCCATAACAGTTTCACACTATTCATTGGAAACATTCCCGTGTAACCATCACTGTTCTTATCCAAGTAGAGGGCTTTCACATACTTGTCAACAATATCTTTAGCCTCTTCAACGCTTATTTTCTCAAGGCTTATTGGCGCTGAAGAAACTCTACTAACTATGGCTGGCGCAACTCTGAACCTCTGGCTTTTCAAATCTTCGAACATTCTGGGCGTTAGAAGCAAGAGTATGAATAATCCTCCCGGACCATTATCAATAATCCTTTTCAAAGTATGGAAGAAAACATCAACATTGTCTTCTGAAAGAGTTTCAACTTCATCCACAACTACTACGAAGGGAGCGTTGCTGACGATTTTTGAAAGATTAACTATCGTCGTTAGAAACTTCAAAGCATTATCATCAGATTCTCTAACATAGTCATTAATATGCTTCATACCCCAACCGCCGTAATAAGAATGCGGCAACCAAAGTATCCATTTCGCCAAATCAGGATCGACAAACTTTCTGGACTTATAGGGTTCGAACCTTATTTCAAAGATGTGCGAAAGTTCTTGAACCTCGATTTTTGCAAGCTTGGTTATTTCCAAGATACCTTTCTCCACCAACTCGCTTACCGACCTGAAGTCTCTAAGAACCATATCCAGAACCTCGCTCGCAGTCCTTCCTCTTCTCCTCCCCAACAGCAGTGAGAAAACGCTTGTTGAAACAGCTTCATCGATCATCCCCGGTGCCATTCTAGATATTAAGACTTGATGCAACCTTAACGACAATTCTCTCAAAAAAGCTTCTCCACCGAGAGATTCGACAACCTTTGTGGCGAAGAATATTAGCGAAGGCCTGTAGACAGAGTCTTGAATAGTAGAAAGATAGGAGAAAGGCTGGCTTGGCTTCTCTTGGCTTAACAAGTATTGAAGGTGTAGCGCTAGGTGGGTCTTCCCGCTTCCAGCATCTCCGATAAGCATGTCTATTTTAGGTTCCTCAAGCTCGAAAGAGTACTCGATTTCCTCCCTAATTCTTCTAAGCGCGTTGACCCTTGATTCTCCACCGAGTATCCATACCCTAGTGGGGACTGGGGTTAGTGGAAACGGGTTTGCTTCAAGCATTAAAGGATAATACTTATTTGATGATGACATAATGATAAACACCTCTCACGGTCTTCACGCCTTCACTAGGCTCTCCACTCCCAGTGTGAAGTTGTACAACGTAGGGATTGCTGCTGTTCAACTCTATAATCTTCCTATCGAATTCGTCGTGTGCAATACCCAGCTCGCTTACCAACTTCATCCGCAAGTCAGATATTTTAACATATGGCGCTATAGGACTTGTCTTCACAAGGTTGCTGTAAGCAGACTTTAAAGCGTTTATGAAGAACTCGTCAGACACCTGTCTAATTCTCAAGTACTTGAATAGTTTTAAACTCTTAGCTTTATTCATGCAATACTCTCTGCCAGCCTCCGTTGTTCTGTATTTAACTACTCTACCTTTAACTTTAACAGGCTCTAAATACCTCTTTCTGACAAGTTCTTGAAACTCTTTTTCACCCAACCGACTGGCTTTCTTAATATCGCTCTTAGAAACTCCCTTAGGGCTGTCTGCATTTACTAATGCCAACAGTTGGAACTCGTTCAGCCACTATCACCTCTTTAATCCGAACTACAGGGATTTTTAAAGCTTCTCTAAAAAACAATTGCAAGCTTAAATATCGCAATATAGAGTTAGATTCAAGATATAATGCAAAAACGCAGAAACAACTCTTTAAGAAAAAAGCTGAACATTTCTTTTCCAGACGTAAAATTCAAGTGTATATTTTGTGGAAAATGCTGCATGAATACGAATACGAATGAGAGAAAAATAGTTCTAACTAAGAAGGATGTTGAGAGAATATTGAGCGTAACGAAGCTTAAAATAGAAGACTTTGCTAATGAAAACATTGATGAGAAATACCCGTATGTTATGAAGCTGGTTTCTGGGAAATGCTTTTTCTTAGATTCTCACAGCATGTGCACAATATATTCTGACAGACCGTTAGTATGCAGGTTTTACCCTTTTCTCATGCGTAAAATCGGTAAGAGGTATGTATTCGAGGTGGATCCATCGTGCTCAGGATTAGGCGGTGGGGAAAAACTCACTGAAGAATATTTCCTAACGCTTATGAAAGAAGCTGAGAAGAGCTTAGAAGAGCTTTAAAGAGTACGCGGAGCCCCACAGTTGGGGCATTTAACCTCGCTCTCAGGGTAAATCGTCCCGCAATACTTGCAGGTAAATGTTGAAACCGCTGGCTGGGGGACTTGAGAAGGATGAGTAACCTGTATCTCAATGGTTCTACTGGTTGCGTCCGGACGGCCTTCTACGGCAGCGACTCCCTTGAGACTCCATACTACAATCCTATCTAAACTCTTGAAGGAGGGCTGAGCACTGAGCGGAATCGCTATTTTGAACGGGAAGCTTTGAACAAAGCCTTCGGGAATGCGCATTGTCCCCGTCAACGGATGCTTCGTTGAAAACAGTATTGCAGACTCCCAAACCTGTTGCTCGATTTCTCTCTTAAGGGCCGCGTCGTAAACTCGCCTTATTCTACGCATTTTTTCAACGCATTCAAGCTCGCAACGGATTTCGGTGCAATCAAATTCTTCTTGAGACTCTACTTGGACAATACCCTCCACACTATCGCCCAGGATGAAAAACGGTTTTTTCAACTCTATTGTTAAACGTGCTTTGGGAGGAGTCACTTTCTCCTTAAGCTTCTTAAACACACTCATCCCTGAAAAATGAAGTTTCTCCTAGAAATATTTAAACTTGATTCGCCTAATCATAAGAATCCTTAGGAGCTCGTAGAGGAAGAAGACAACCCCTAAAAACAGAATTATTGTTGAGAACAAGTAGCTTAAAAAATCTTCAGGCTTCATGATTAGAAGTTCAATAAACAGGGCTATTGTGAAGAAAATAAAGTAAAAAAGAAAGCGGCGAAAAATGAGTTTTGAGAATTCCACATAGTGCTTCAAGTAAATTCTCTTCACCGCATATCCTTCTTTCCGGAGTTCAATCAACCCGGCTGATTGAAGCCGGTTTAGGTGGTTAAAGGTTTCAGAAGGGCTTAGCCTCACGCCAGCCTGAACCTGTTTAACAGAAAGAGGCCTACCTTTGCTCAGCAAGTAGCGGTATACGAGTAGAGTTTTCCCCTTGAGAACTTCATCAATGTCTTCCATGCTATTCATCGCTTTATAGCCACGATATTCGAGAAAAACCCTTGTTCAAAAAGTTTTAAACAGCCTTAATCATTAAACATTATGCCCGGGTATGAGAGGGTTGTTAAATACTTTGCCAAGCCAGGTCCAGAGAATACTGATGGAGTTGTAAAAGCTGTTGTAAAAAGGATAGTATCAAACGGCATTAAGAGAGTAGTTGTCGCCAGCACTTCTGGAAGAACAGGACTCAAATTCGCTGAAGCCCTGAGGGGGAAAGCCAATTTAATCGTTGTTTCGCATGAAAGTGTGGACTCTGAGCTTAAGGAGAAGATTGTTAAGCTGGGAGGAACGGTTGTGGACAATGCCCACCTACCGTTGCACGGTAAGGGGATGGATAGGGTTAGGGACTCTTTCTACACCCTCGGTCAAGGTTTTAAGGTGGCTGTGGAAGTGATTTTAATAGCCGCCGACAAGAACCTCGTGAAGCGGTATGAAGATGTTATAGGCGTCGGAGGAAGCGGAGAAGGGGCGGATACCGCGATAATAGCCAGAGCAACCCCGACTGGAGAAATATTCAGCAGAAACAAATCTAAGAGACTCGAGGTGAAGGAGATATTAGCCATACCTTTGAGGAAGAAGTGGTGGGATTGACAGGAGGATTATAAAACCAATTACATCTTAACATAGTTCTGTTTATTTCTTTACTTCCTCATCCTAATGTTAAAAGGAGGGTTTGAGCATTCTTCTAAAGCCCTGGGACATAGGGGGTCTGGGTTGTTGAATGAGCCGTATTTCTTATACGACCTAGCGTAACACCCTCCTTTACAAGTATTGCTTGCAGGACAGTCGGGGCAAGTGTTGCTACTCATTATTTCAGTAAAGAGATTGTTTGAGTTCAGCTCGAACCAGGCCTCTCTCAGGCTCTTAGTCCTGATGTTAGAGACAGGTATGTCCAAGGTGTCGCAGAGAAGAACCTCTCCATCCGGCCCGATATCCATGTTCCTCTCAGACCTGCAGGAATCCCATGAGACGTATCTCGATCTTACAAAGAGGCTGGCGAAAGGCATGCACCACAAGACGATATTGAAGCCGAGTTCTTCAGCAGCCTCTTCAGCCAAGCTTATTGCTTTTATACATGCGTATGAGTCGGCGCTGAAATCCCTTGATTCCGCTCTCCCGAAGGGCATTACTGGTAAAAGCACGGCCGAACAAGCCCCTAGACGTTCCGCCAGACGCACGAATTCCCCGGCCTCCTTAAAGTTTAAACGCGAGATCGAGAAGATCGGTGTGAAGCTGACTTCCTCCTCTCTAAGGATACTTATGCCACGCATTAAGAGGTTCCAAGCGCCCGGGCCACGGATGACTTCATGAGTCTCTTTAAAAGCGCCATCGATGCTTGTGAAGACCCGGACTCCCAGCGAGCTAAGCCTCCTAGCACTATCTCTATTGATTGCCCTAAGGTTTGTGAAAAGCGAGGCTTCCGTACCCTTGCTCGCAGCCTCAAGTATTTTAAAAATGTCTCTTCTTAGCAATGGTTCTCCACCGGTTAGGTGAAGGTTTTCAACCCCTATTTCGCATGCTTCTTCAACTATTTTCAAAACCCTTTCCCCAGTAAGCTCGCCGTCCCAGGGGCGGGAGGAAGCATAACAATGTTTGCATTTAAGGTTGCATCTAGAAGTAAGCAGCCACGTCACGTATTCGGGAGGATCCAGCCTGGGGATCATTGTCCCACCTCCAGAATTCTAGCAAGCCCTTGAACGAGCAGCCTAAAGAAGGATACTGGTGTCTTAAGCGTTGCCGTGAGCACAGTCCCATATTTTTTATACCTAAGGGGGAATAAGATGGGATATTTAAAAGTCTAAGCGAAGAAGACTCACAGTATTTCAATCGTACTGCGGTGCTTAATACGTCTTCTAGCCTCAGATATTTTGGAGAACCTTCTCTTAGACTAGAATTTATTTGGTAATTTCTACTAGGAACTTGCAGACATTATCTCCCTTAGCGATACATTCCACTTCGGATACTACAAAGCCTCTGCCGTATAACTTTTGGAACACCCCTGCTAAATATCCTCTGAAAAGTTGGCTTACGGGCCTCTCCTGCTTATTCTTAAAAGGAAGGCATTCGAAAAGTTCCCGGACAACTATCACAGCTCTCTTACTATCAGACTCTTCAGCTTCTGCAATACACCAACCCTTAGCTGCGCGCTCAGCCAGTATGATCTTTAAAGCTGTCTGTTTATCCACCCTATACTTTTTAATCACGCTTTCAGCCTTACTCTCTCCCAGAGACATCCCCATCTCGTAGAGTATTACTGCTGCTCCTGTTCCAAATTTTTCGTATAGCCTCTTCAGTATTGCCCCGAAGCTCTCAACCCTAAGAGTAAAGCTCCTCTCACCACCCACTAGAAGTGGAAAGAACAGCTCGTCTATAATGAGGTCCTTAAACGTTCTCTGCGAGAACCTGACTTCTAAAACACCATCTATCTTCTTAAGCTCCTCAGCTATTTTCTCCGGACCCCCGTCTTTCAGACTGGACATATCGATGAAAAACCCTATGAAAACCTCGTTTTTCTCAACGTCAGCATCGTAGAAGCCGGACAGCTCCAAAACGTTTTTCTTCATGTTTATTTTAAAAACTTTAAAGAATTCTGGCTCCGCCTCTCTGCGAAGCCTTACGAAAAACTCGGCGAGCCTACTTCCGGGGAGATATTCGGAACACATTATTTCCTTGGGGTAGCATATTTCCGCAGGGTCTTGACTCCTACGGGAGACCATTTCAGAGTCTAAACAATACCTTATTAGACATATATAAATCTTACTTAACTTATTTCGATTTCCCTTCCAACCATCGTTCCTATCAAACCCGGTCAGTTACGTTGTAGAGTCTAACATATTCAAAATCAAAATAAGCCGGGGTTAGTTAGGAGGTACCGGCGATTTCTATTTAAGCCACCTGGTTAGCTATTATTCATGTTGATTAGATGCAGGGGACTAACGATTTGGACCATAGGTCACGGAAGCCTTTCTAAAGAGAAATTCCTAGGATTATTGAAGAAGCATAGGATTAGGGTTTTGGTCGACGTCCGCAGGTTTCCAAGGTCTAGACTAGAGCATTTTTGCAGAGAAGAAATGGAGAAATGGCTTCCTGAAAATGGAATAGCCTATTTCTGGCTTGGAGAAGAGCTTGGAGGATATCGTCGCGAGGGTTATGAGAAGTATATGGAGACAATGAGTTTTAAAGAGGGGGTTAGAAAACTCTTGGAGATAGCTGAGAAAAGTAGAACATGTATAATGTGTCTTGAAACAGACCCCAAGTATTGCCACAGGAGACTCATCGCATCTTACTTAAGTAAGAAAAGGGTTAGAGTATTACACATAGTTAAGCAGAGAAAGAAATGATTTAACGCTGCTCAACACGAATAATAATGTTCAGAATTTCTTCAAGAGCAGACTTAACTTTCTCTCCCCAAGCCTTAACGTTTAACGTAACCATTAAGGAGACCTTTGAAGGGTTCAGCTCAAGCATGCTTCGAATAAGCCTGTATGTTTTCTCGAAACCGTGTTGAGTCATAAAATCAGTTATGCTATCGAAAACTACGAATACAGAGGAAGGGGAAGATTTAACGCTCCTGCCCAAGGACTCTAAGACTTGAATCACATCTTGCAGAGACACGTGAACTTCCGATTCAGAAAGCAGTGTAGTGTGTAAAACCATTAACGAAGGATGGATGAATTTAATGCCTCTCAACTCTTGAAGCCTATCCTGCAGAGGGCTACCCTTTCTCGTGATGATGATGGCCGTATCCTCATGAGCCAGGGTCTCGATAACATAATCCTTAACATATTCTAAGTATGCGCTTCCAGGTTCAAACTCCAAGAGTATGCCTCTTCCCACTAGCCTCTCATGTTCTAAACCGATTCTTGAAGAGAATCTGCTCAAGTCCCTTATCGTGAAGCCTTCGGCAAGCTTTAACATACTTACATAGCTGGGTGGGATTCTTCTCGACAGCGATTCTACTAAGCTATTGTAAATCATTGTTTTCATGGCAACATCCATGTTAAGCCTCAAGATGAGCCTTAAACGCTTTACAACACTGTCAATATTATCACCTAGATTTTTATAAAGCTCTTCTACTATCCAAGCTATGAAAGGTATAAAATTATCTAGTAAAGCCGGGATCCTTTCGCTCTGAGGCATTAATTTGACACTTTCTTCAACACTCTTGATATCGACTTCGCCTAATCTCGAGATTCTTAAACGGCTTAGAAGACTGAAAGAGACAATTTTACTCTCTATGGCATTCCCAATATTGCTATAGAAGTCTTGGAGAACCGTATAAATGAGTCTACGGCATAGTCTGAGACAAGCCTGCCAATCTGGAAGATTCTTAAGAGAATCATCGTTTTCTATTTCCGAGACAAATTCCCCACCGGCTAGGCCGTAAGCAATATCTGTCTTCTTCAGAAAGTCTTCGTACCGAACAAATATTCTTTTTAAAACATTCTTGTCTTTAACTTTCATGTAGATTAGATTTAAAAGCTTCAGGAGGCTGTCAGAAAGCTCTGTAGCCCAAGGCTTGTCTTCAAAATAACGCAGTGTTTCTTCTGCAATCGTGATTAAATCCGCCTTGTATAAAACTTCCGGCTTTATTATCAACCTACCTTCCGAATCGTGTTCTAATGCGTTTTTCAATCCAACTCTTGCAAGATATCTTTCAAGTTCGATGAGGCTTTGACCAAGCTCCTTTCCCGGAGCAACCTCTATAAACTTGTTGATGAAAGACGCGTATTGATCCAGTAAGAGGTCTTTAACCTCTCCGATCTCAAGTCTAACAGTTTTCTCCCTTATTGAAAAAGCATAGCTCACACCTAAGAAGAAGAGGTACGTGTTTATCCCTCCCGGCGGGGGCATTTCAGGATTCTCAGCCAAAATTATATTCAATCCAAAAACCCCGAAAACATAGAACAGGATAAAGTAGACTAAGATTATGAAATATTTTCTACGTATTATACTGCTCTTGACCTGCTTAATCAGAAAAGCTATGAAGAAGCATACTTCTAAAAGACAGAGCATGTAGGCAAGATAGTCTATTATGGAAAAAACGCTAGATTCGAGCATGTAGGACCAGCCGTAGCTTGTCTGAATAAGTTTTAATTTAACGAACATGAAGTGTAAAACATACAATGGAATCGCAGGTATTAGTAGCAAATAGAATTTAACATCCTCCTTCCATAGGAAGAGAACAGTCATGAGAAGAAGGAGGGGATTCAAGCTGTAGAATACGGTTGCAAACTGTAGGAAAAACCTTGAAAGCTCTTCGGTGGGAACAACCCTGTGTAGAAATGCTGAAAACTCCCATAATGATATTGATAAGGTAAACAGTAGAAAGTTTTTTGAGCTTAAAGTCTTAGGCTTACCCTTAAGAATCTGAAGAGCAATTATTAGCGACGATATTGCTGCAACCGGATAAAAAAGGAGCCAAGGGTGAAACGGGAGAAAAATCATGTTACATTCCTCTTAGAGTTTCAAAAATCTCCATTTTTTGAGTTGGAATAACTTTGAGGGGCTTAACTTGACCATAGGGAAGACCCATTTTTAATCTCGATTCCGAGTATCTCTTGAATGCCCCTCTTCTTAAGTATTCAACTTTAATCACATCCGTAGGCCTTCTTATTTTGAAGTCTCTTACAAAGTTTTTAAATTCTTCGCTTTCATCTAATAAAGCTCTAAATATTAATTCAGCTGCAGTTTCCTCATTATAATCGCGTTCTTTCTCCATTAGTATGCATATTTTCTCATTCGGCTCCATGATCTTTGCGAAACACCAGTCTTCGGAAGAAGTTAAGCCTGATTTAATCATGACTCTTGTAGCAAGACTTTCATCAATCCTAAAGTAACCGTATATATCAAAAGAGTATCCTTCCCTACCCTCCATAGAGAATATGGGCATTCCATCATCCCTAAAATCCTCAACCCTGAATATATCGCCAATCCTGTATCTGATAACGCAGCTTCCAAATGGTGTTGCTATCAGACTATACCTGCGTCCTTTCTTAAGTTCGTCGACCTCAAACACTTCACCATTCTCGACATCCAGAAATTCGAAAAATCCTGTCCTTAGATCTAAAATCATATTATACCTGTCCTCAATCGTACCGTACATTGGAAACCCTATTTCACTAGCTCCATATAGGTTTAATGGCTCTATTCCAAAACTACGCTTGAACAATTCAATATACATTTTAGAATCGAAGCCTGAACATATCAAGCCCTTAACCGGCAAAACTTCTCTGATATCCTTAGGTTTCCAAAACATTTTTGCATGAATGAATTTCAGAAGCATTAGTATTTTGGTTGCTCCAATACCTAATGATTCCCAGTATTCTTTATAAAAGAGTTCCCTATCTGTAATGTATTTTACGATTAGGAAGAGCAGTGAAGCAGTTGTGCCTATTAAAGCTATCTTCTCTTTTGCCTGGTCTATCTTTTTCAAAGCTATCCAGACTCTACGCTTAATGTCAGAAGTCCGGTCTGTAACTTCAAAGGGCGGGTACGCTTTAAACCGGAAGAGTTCGCATAGAAAGTGTAGGGTCCATCCTGAAAAATACGGTGGGGGTGCCCCCATGTTTAACACGGTGTCTCCTAAACGGAGACTAGTATCGCCTGTGTGCTCGCTACATGCCATAACTAGTGGAGAGATTCCAATTTCCAAGTAGGCATCGCGGAAGAGCCTTGTCCATATCAACCATTTGCTTCGGGCAGTTGTTCCACTAGTCTTAACACAGGATTGAAATTCTCCGGGCAAATATTCTAGGAGGGGTTCGGCTGCAATCCTACCAATTCGCATGTAATACTCGGCTAAAGTTTCATTCCTATCCTTAGTAGTCGCTGTCTCCAACCTTCCAATTCTTTCTTCAAACAACCTTAGGAAAGAGTAATCATCATAGGTTGTGACAGGTACTTGCCTTATGTTTTCAGCATCCCTAGCTCCTAATACTTCAAGGAGCCTTGTGTTCCTAATCTTCCTAAAATAGGAATCTGTCTTTTCACGATTGTACTCTAATTGCTTCTGAAAATCCTGATAGATAAAGCCGCAGTACTTGTCCCAGAGCTCCTTCCCCTCACCCACCAGAGGAAAACCTCCGCTTACATCTCTGGGTAAATGCTTAAAGTTATGCCCGAGTCTTTAGCAATCGTTAGCCTGTAGTATCTGGTGTCATGACTCGTAGCCCTCATCTTGAGTATCATTAGCCTTCTTTCAAGCCTGTTACCCACAACGATCGATTCCATGAGTATTATGCCATCGGCTATGAATTCTTCAATACCCATACCTATTCCCGTAGTCCCCCATGGACTTTCCGTGATCATTAGCGTTGTGCATCCCACGTGCTTCAACATTCTGGCAATCAGGTTTATCACTGCCCTGACCTCAGCCTTACTGCCCAGTGCCAGATTTAGAGCTGAGAGTGAGTCTACTACAAGCCTTTGCGCTTTAAACCTCTTAGCTTCTTCTAATATAAGGTTAGTCATATCCTCAGCCCTTATCTTAGCTACTGTGGGAAGCTCTACTATTCTCACCAAGCCTTTTTCCTCGAGCTTATTAAAGTCCCATCCTAGACCAAGCATATTGCTCTTAAAGTGCTCCTTGCTCTCGCTCAGACAAACGTACACACCCTTATCCTTATACAACATGGCACCATTGTAAACAAACTGGGCTGAAAGTATTGTTTTACCAGCTCCCGGACTGCCCGCGATTACGATGAGCCCCCCCTTGGGCAATCCCCCTTCAATAAGGCTGTCGAGCTCCGCTATGCCAAAGGGCGCTCTATCCTTCAAGGCTCAAATCCTCCAAGGGTCTTATTATGAGTGAACCATCCTCCTCCGTAAACAACAATGATTCAGGCTCTTCTCCAGTCATGTTCTTAATCATCCCTGCAATTATTCCCCGGAAGAAAGAAGGGTTTATTCTCAGACCTCTAAGATCAGCCTTTATCGAATTATCTTTCAACTTATCGAAACGAACATTCCCCCACCCTCTCACGTTGCATACTTTAGAAGAGAAGGATAGAACATCTTCTATGCTAAGCTTGCTCTTACCCATGCTCTTTACTATCGATTTGCCGATCCCTTTTCCAGCGTAGAAAAATATAACATCGGCTGCGGTGGAATACATTTGGCGAAGAGCCTCTTCGAAATTAGACCATTCCGCCACCGTGAACTTTATCTCGCTTAGATCGCTTGTGTCGAAAACGAGGCTCTTAGCATAATCGTTTAGAACAAGCTGGTATCCTAGTATAATGCCTTCCTTCTCCATTCTAGATACCCTGCGGGCCACCGTCCTGTCGGATACTTCAAGCTGCTTAGCTATTTCCCGACAGCTAAGCCTAGAATCACGGGAGAGAATACGGAGTATTTCTAGGTCTAACTTGTCAATTATGTTCTTTCTCTTCCCCATCTAGTATTGTTTTAACTGTTGTTAAATATATGCTTTTCGCAAAACGTACTTTTATTCGTTTTTTGACACGATAAAGCATCGCGAAAAGACGCTTAAGCATGCTTATGAGTATCCGAAAGTATGGAAAAAGAGGGACTGTTTACTGTCAGAAATGTCTTTCAGCCTCCTAACGCATGCGGCAGAACCGGGTAAAAGACACGTCGATATACTCATATCTTAATGTTTTTCATAAGGTCTCTTATCCATCCGACTAGTTTATAATAAGATTCAATACCCCTTTGAAGATAAGCAAACCTTTTCAACACCATCCTCGTCTTTGAACACGTTAACCAGCTCATGCTGAAGAAGCCATTCTAAGTATTCTATGAACCTCGGATAGTTGAGGCCTACAAGCATTTGGAGGCGAGTCTTACCTATAGGATTTCCATTAGAATACAGGATGTCGAGAAAGCGTGCAACTACGTATAGGTCGGGCTTCTCCATCAGAGGTCACAGGCTTTTCATAAAATCTTTCTTCTGCTCTTCAAAGCTTTTACGAATTTTCTTGAATCTTACTACTTCTTGCCTGTATTCTCTAATAGCCCTATCCCTAGTGTAAACCCATGTTATTATACCTACTGTCAAACTCGACAATAATAATAGGAGAACAACGGATAATAGTAGAGAGAAAAACATTAGAAGAAACATTAAGATTCCCGCAAGCACGCCCCAGCTTATTGCTTCATATTGTTTATTCTTCTTAACTTCAGGTAGGATGAGCGTCATCTTATCCAACAGATGCAACATAGCTTCAGACAAGTTTTGAGACTTCCCTGTGCTTACGTTGCGTAAAGCTTCAAATAATTCTAAGTAGCTGGGCTTCTGCGTTTTCTCCAACAAGTAGAAGCAGATATTGCTTAAGGCGCTGGCAAAAATTGCTGAAAGGATTAGTGGAACGTTTTGAAGCAATATGCCTATAGATATCAATAATAGGAGGATTGAAATGCCAAATAGGAGAGCGTTTAATTGCATATTGGTTTTTCTCTGTTGCTCCAAGTATCTACACCATTTTTCCGATATTAGAATGAGTTCGCGAACAGTGGAATTCAGACGTTCCTTAACTTCCGAGTCGGAGTTAGAGCTCATTGATAACTGACTTCTCATAACTGTATATAAAAGTGACGTATTATTAATACATATTAGATGCGCATTATTGAAGTGTGAAGCCACTTAGTTGAAGACCGATGCCTATTCTGTCTTTCTAACTATAAAGAGCTGAGGCAGTTTCTTCCTCCTATAAATATGGTATTCGTGAATAACTATGGCTAAAAGAATAATCATGATTATTGTTGCCACTATTAGGAGAAGGGTTTGTGAAAGGGTCATGGAGACGCCGAGCATCTTCGTAAATACATCCAGATCTACTCTTATGAAGCTGTCGGCAGTAAGCGTTACTGTAGTTTTCTTCTGGAACTGGTCGAAAGAAACCTCTATAACATACTCCCCGTCTGGAAGCTCAATCTCTACGTTGCCACTCTTATCCGTAATCCTTCTAAGCAGTTCAGCACCATCCCTCCAGACAGTGACGCCAGCTCCTTCAAGAGCCTGCCCCATAGCTCCCCTCACCATTATGGTTAGGCTATGTACATTGGAGGGTGTCAGGACTATCTCACCACTGGTTGTAACATTAATCTTTTGAAGAATAAGACTCGAGCCGAGCCATTTTGCTGAGACCCTATAGCTGCCTGCTGGAACTTGGGTTACTAATATCTTACCCTCTCCATTAGTTACACCCAAGTATATGTTCTCCAACCAAATATTAGCATTGGTTACTGGACTAGTTTTTGGAGTTAGCAATTGTAGAGTAACATCATAGACTGGCATAGTTATAACGGAGTCGCCTTTCACGAACGCCTTTGTAAAAGCTCTACTACCATACTTACTTACCCATTCCGCAGTAATCCTGTAGCTTATCCCCGGCATCTTTTCCAGCCTCAGGCTTCCCGACTTATCAGTATATCCTTCTATACCCCATTCATCGAGAACCATGTGAACATTTTCAAGCGGTCTGCCTTCAGAATCTGTGAAAAACAAGATCATGTCGCCTATGCCAACCTTAAACTTTTTAGATTGCGAAGGGCTGCAATCTGCATTAGAACCTTCAGGAACTATTCCAAGGTATGTGTAGCGGTACTGGATCTCATCTGTAAGGCTGTTGAAAACAAGCACATAGCCAGCGGGTCCTTTAAAATCCTCTTCGCAAGGCTCAATCCTAGAGTAATCAGATGCATTATCTAAACCTGCCAATAATACTCCATCATTCTCATCAGTAGCTAAAGCTGCAATAATATTCTCAGCGCATCCGTCAACGATGCAACCACCCGCTTTTCCCGGATATTGCCAATCAGTCTTCGAAGAACTGGAGGCACTTTTCAGCACAACAGTATTCAACGAAAGCATCATGATGAATATCAGTGGAAATACTGATGCTGCAAGTCTAATGAACCCCCGACTTCGCTTTACCCCCATCCGTAATCATAATTGAAAACAAGGCATTTTAAAAATTATTTTTTCCACTTCTTAAATAGCGGCTTCTCTTGGCAATTTAAACCCTCTTTAAAGGCCTGTTTAAATGAGTATGTGGTTTTTAAACGGGCATCTTTCTCCGTTTTTCTCCGGGATTTCTACTCCAGCTTCGATGAATTCGACTAGAATACGAAACTGCTCAACTGATGCGATACATCAAAATCGTCGCAAGAATACTTTGATAACCTTATAATGTCTACTATAAATGCTATAAAGGTTAAGAAAAGATGTTGGCGATAAATTGAAACAATTCTTTTATGCCCTGAGAAATATATTGAAAAACGTTTTCAACATGTGTGGAGCCCGCAGGCTCTTCTAATTCCTCACCTACTTGTTGAGTAGAAGTGTAGAACGAGGTTTCCATTTTAGAGGTAGAGGTATCGATCTGGTTCCGACGCGTCTCATAATCGGAGCCGTAAGGAGGTTTGGGGGGGAGTAGAGATAAGAATCTTCAAACCATGCTTCGCCACCTATTACCCAGAAAAGGGAAAGAACATTGGTTAAAATAGCCAATATCATCGAAAAAGCCAGGGCCCTCAGAAAGGCTTCCTTTAACTCTCTAATCTCTGAGGGCCTCATTCCCCCCACCCCTCCCCCGAGAAAAGGAGAACTTTTATCATTAAAGAAATTTGTTTCATAATTTAGTTTACAAACGGTTCGTTAAGTGAAAATGATGAAATGTTTGTAATAGGCTGTACTTACAGAAATCCATCGAAAAACCTATCTATTTCTTTAATGGTATGGAACTCGTTTCCTAAGATAATAAACAATGCAAATCTCAGCTCGAGTGATTAATGGTTTTTGGTAAAAACTTGAAAAAATGGGCACGTAATCCCTATTGCAGCAGAAAGTAATGTTAAAAACAATGGATAAAAAGTTACACAGGGATGGGAGGTTTACGGCTTGTTAATCATCTTCTACGGAATCTGTGACTCACATAAGCGGTAAAAAATATTAAAGGAGCATGTCTTCCGAAAAGAAGGTGATTAGGATTGAATGTTGTTGAAACAGAGATTAGTGTTAAGACTAAGGGAGAGCTGGATATCATCGACATAACGGATAGCGTTGAGAAGGCTGTTTCTAAGACAGGGATTAAAAACGGCATTGTTAACGTCTTTGTCCCGGGATCGACTGGAGCTGTAACAACTACTGAGTATGAGCCGGGCTTGCTGAAAGACTTACCCAATGCGTTGGAGAGAATAGCTCCTAGGAATGCTTACTACGAGCATGAGAAAATGTGGCATGATGGAAACGGGCATTCGCATGTTAGGGCGTCGATAATCGGACCAAGCATAACCATCCCTGTGAGAAACGGAAGGCTTAGACTAGGCACATGGCAGCAACTAGTATTCGTAGAGCTGGATGTGAGGCCGCGGGACAGGAGGATAGTTTTGACTTGCATCGGTGAGTAGACTAGAAACTTTTAAAAAGAGTTCTTAGAAACTCTGTTCGTGAAAATAAACTATCATATTCACACAGTGTTTAGCGATGGAAAATCCAGCGTAAGGGATTATTGTGAAGCTGCCATTCAGAAGGGCTTTGAAGAAATTGCTTTCACCGACCACTTGACGGTCTTCCCCGACGGTTCGACGGAGCACCATTCTCTAAACACGTTTAAGCTTGAGAACTATGTGAGAGAAATAGAGGCTGCTTCCGGAGAATACGGTGGCAGACTGACCGTGAGGCTCGGCTTGGAGGTTGACTACATACCTGGAAACGAGAAGATATTGGAGAAAATACTGGGAAAATACGAGTTTGACATTATAATAGGTAGTGTTCATTTCGTCGACAATATCTGCATAGATTCCTCGAAGCAAAAGGCTTTGATAGAGAACATGGTTAGGGAGAATGGTTTCGACAGCCTTTACTCTAAGTACTTGAATCTCGTTGGGGAAGCTGTAGAGACTGGTTTCTTTGACATCATCGGTCACATGGATCTTGTTAAAATATGGGGGTTTAACCCTACTGATGGCTTCGACGACGAGCTGAAGGTATTGAAGCTCATAGGAGAGAAGAAGCTTTGCCTAGAGGTTTCTTCAAGAGGATTAAGGCAACCGATAAACTCCATATACCCCTCCCCCAGAATATTGAAGAAGGCTTACGAACTAGGAGTACCCGTTACGCTAGGCACTGACGCACATTCTGTTAGCGAAATAGACTATTCCTACGACGCTTTGATGGAATACATAAAGACAGCGGGCTACGGGCACATAACTACTTTCAATAAACGTAAACCCTTGGAGAAAAAGATCGAATAGTCTGCTGTAGTAAGCTATGAAGATAGGTAATGTACTGCCGCAAGATTTCTACGCAAGGGATCCTGCACAGGTAGCAATGAGCCTCTTAGGCAAGGTTTTATGCAGAGTCTTGAAGAGAACAGTTCTAGCAGGAGTTATTGTTGAGACGGAAGCATACTATGGAAGGGAGGACCCGGCTTCAAGAGCACATAAGAGCAGTGGCGACGTTGCTACGACGCTGTATGGTGATGTGGGCAAAGCTTTAATATACGGTGTTCACGGCAAATGGCTCTTCAACGTTGTGGCTCATGAGCCAGACGGGGGAGGCGGCGTTTTGATTAGAGCACTCGAGCCAATCAGAGGCATAGAAACGATGAAAAAGCTCAGGGGGACGAGTGATTTACTTCAATTGACCAACGGCCCCGGGAGGCTTGCCGAAGCCCTGGGCATAGACAAAAGCCTCCATAAGAAGCCTGTTTACCTAGATGATTCTGAAATCACGATAAGAGAGGGCCGGGGGGAGAAGAATATTGCAAAAAGTTTTCGAATAGGCGTTAGGAAGGATCTAAACATACCGTTAAGGTTCTACGTTAAAGATTCTAAATTCCTCTCCGTTAAGACTTGAGCTCCTTAAGTCTTTTAACGTTCTCTTCGTGTTTAGATTTTCTCCGAGTGTCCACGGGTATTCCAAGTCTTCGAGCCTCGGCAATAGTGAGGCCAGCCTCCTTCAACTCGCCTAAAGAGAAACCTCTAGCCGGCCTCCAGAAGGAGACGATTCCCCTTCTCCTCTTAGCTAAGGGAACTATCCTATTGCTCATTTTTTTTAAAAAAGTTCTTCCCAGCTATTTTTAAAATTTATTTCCGACTAGACGTTAACGTTTTTAAACTTGAAGATAAAGTTTTCTAAATAGCTAAAGGATAAAGCAATACTACCTGAGGTAACAATCATAGCGTTTTGGTGTGCACTATTCCAGATGGAAGTATAGTTCTCTCGGTTGGAGCTCTTTAAACTCATCCGTTTGTTGAACTATGTGCCTCCTTATGTCTATACAGAGATGGCATTTGGAAATATATCCTTCCTCCCTCTCCTTGTAGTTGAATTCTTTCACCGCAAACTCGTAGAGATTTTTGATGCTTGATACGAGTGCGCGTAGTATCGGCTTATCCTGTAGGTCTATCCCCTTCATTAAAGAACCCAGGTCTCTAGCGTCTCCGAGAGATATTCCGCCGCAATACCCCGTCATATAGTTGAAGTAATTGTCTATGTGGACATGCCAATTCCTAGACAGCTCCGACAGACATGATTCGTTGAAAAAAGCCTTAGCAGGGTGTTTTGCGAATAAACGGTTCAGCTTATAGCATGCTCTCCCCATTGGGAGAAGCTCAGAATAGTGTAGTGTCCACGCATTCTCCTTCAAGTATTGATCGAAATCAAGAGTGTTCTTCAAACCCATTCTCCTAAACTGGTTGTAATAGATATCTTGATATATCATCGTATTATCGCCGAAGATCTTTTCACTTATCCTAACAGCCCTCTCAATCCTCTCAAAGGGGACTTGCTCGAGTATGAAAGGATTCACGCTGATCAGTATTCCTTTCAGCCCTGCCTGTTTCAAAGCCGTAAGCTTTTCATCAACCTGCTCGTCGTCGATACACCAGAAGCAATTGGTTTCAACGAAGGTTGATGGGATTTTAAGCTCATCAGCGATTTTAACAGCATCCAATAGAAGGTCATAGTTAAGGAATGGTTCTCCACCGGTGAAGTGTAACCCATAATTTACACCGACGCTTTCAGAGCCGTAGGGACTTGGCTTAATTCTAGTAGCTAATTGTCTCAGGATAAGCTCAACGTCTCCCCTGGTAAGCCAGTTGGATCTCCACCTGGGGGAGCAAGCATACATACAGTGTTTACACTCGCTACTACACTTGTAGGAAAGTATTACTCCAGCTGAAATCGGTTGGGGAATGTGAAGCTTATTAATATTCATAACCCTGTTTATCGAGCTGGAGGAAGTTATAAAAAGGTTGTTTCCAGCCATCTTTAAGAAAACTGTTCCAAACGATTTAAAATAACACTTAAGGTGGTTAAACAACAATCTTTAAAAAGAGTTTAAACATCAACGTAAAACATGGCTGATTATATTCAAGTTTTCACGACGACGGAGAAGAAAGAAGACGCTGTAAGAATTGCAAAAATATTGTTGGAAAAAAGGCTGGCAGGGTGTATTCAGATAATTGGGCCAGTGTCCAGCCTATACTGGTGGAAGGGAAAGATGG
>CAZTSG010000022.1:0-21263 GCA_964616835.1 uncultured Nitrososphaerota archaeon
TCGTTAACAGGGCTTGCGTGAAACTTGGTGTGCCTTATGTCTTCGGTTCAGCCATGGAGATGTTCGGCAACGTTTCAACGATAATACCCGGTGAAACACCATGCTTGGACTGTTTCCTCCCGCGCCGAGAGCCTTCAGTAACCTGTGCAACAGTAGGTGTACATCCATCACTGGTCTCGATAATTGCAAGCATGGAGGTTTCGGAAGCAATAAAAATAATCACAGGCAGGAAGCCTTCTCTCAAGAACAAGCTGCTTTTCTTCGATCTTAGAAACATATTTCTGGAAACGGTTGAAATAAGGCGTTCAGACTCTTGCGTGACATGCGGCCAATTCAAAGTTTCTTCAGAGAAAAAGGAAGATGAGGAGTTCAATGTTGAAGAAGCATGTTCTACTAGAGGATTATCCTACTACATAGTTTCCCCAACTACTGTTTTTGAACTGGACTTGAACCAAGAATTGCCCATCGAATATGCTAAGGTGAAGGCGAAGTATAGACTGAGTACAGTGTTTCTTCTCGACGATAAGGTTGAGATGCACTTGTTGAAATCGGGTGTTGGAATTATCCGTGGAGCTAAGGATAAGCTGGATGCTCTCCAGAGCTATATGCGTGTTTTTAACCTTCTTAATCGTTGACAAAGAAAGACTGCGAATTCGGAATTAATATTTATTTAAGGTTGCTTGATGCTTCAAGCGATGTACAAGAGGGGCATGGCGCTGTTCACAGACCTCTACGAGCTGACGATGGGCCAGTCGTACTTCGAGTCTTGGAACGTTAAAGCCACTTTCGAGCTCTTCGTTAGAAAGCTACCACCCAATAGAGGGTATTTGATCGCAGCAGGCTTAGAAGATGTTTGCAATTATCTTCTAAATTTCAGGTTTGAAGAAGACGACTTGGAGTTTTTAAGGAAGAAGGGGTTTAAAGAGGAGTTTCTAGATTTTCTGAAGAAAATCAGGTTCACCGGGGATGTTTGGGCAGTTCCAGAAGGCGAGCTAGTCTTCCCGAATGAGCCAATAATAAGAGTTACAGCACCCATAATAGAAGCACAGATCTTTGAAACATTCATGATAAACACGGTTAACTTTCAAACGCTAATAGCTACGAAAGCTTCTAGAGTCGTTAATTCCGCCAGGGGGAGGCCTGTCATCGACTTCGGCTCTAGGAGGGCACACGGAGTCGATGCTGGGCTTAAAGCAGCTAGGGCAAGCTACATAGGTGGATGCATAGGAACATCTAATGTTCTTGCTGGCAAGCTCTACGGAATACCAGTATTCGGAACGATGGCGCATTCTTATATTGAAGCCTTCCCCAGCGAGAAAGAAGCATTTAAAGCTTGGATTAAATCTTGGGGAGCGGATACTGTTTTACTCATCGACACCTATAATACGTTGCGTGGCGCTAGGAATGCGATAGAAGCTGTTGAAGAAGTAACTGGCAAGAAGTGGCTTAAAGGTGTCAGACTGGATTCTGGGGAAATGGTTACGCTAAGCAAGGAGGTCAGGAAAATCCTGAATGCTGCTGGCTTTTCATCCACTAAGATATTTGTTAGCGGCGGCTTAGATGAATACGTTATAGATGATTATCTGAGCAAGGGTGCTGAAATGGATCTTTTCGGAGTAGGTTCTTCGCTTGTTACCTCTGATGATGCTCCTAAGATAGATATTGTGTATAAACTTGTTGAAAGCGAAGAAAACGGTAAACTTGTTCCCCGCATGAAGATCGCAGAGAACGAGAAGATTACACTACCAGGTGCGAAACAGGTTTTTCGAATCGAGAAAAACGGGAGATACGTTAAAGATATGCTGGGTCTATCCCATGAGGATTTAGAAGGGGAGAAAAAGCTTATTCAGATCTTTAAGAACGGTAAGCTAATCTACAAGCTTCCTTCTCTCGATGAGGTAAGGGAAAGAGCCCAGACCGCTTTGGAAAAGCTTCCAGAAGAGTACAAGAGGGTTAGAAACCCAGCAACATATCCTGTTGAAATAAGCATAGAATTACTTAAGCTCACAGAGAGGATGAGAAAGAATCTTCTAACATAGGACCATAAACTTTGAATATAGGAATAAGGCAATTTAGAGATTTAAAACAGTTTTTTAGAGACGGGTTGAAAAGCGTATGGCGCATGCTTAATAAGAGTTATATACGAGCTAGCGTGCGCTTAATAGATAGAATCTTGGTCGTCGATAAAGCCTATTTGAGAAGTAGAATCGATGAAGCACGAGAATGTATTAAAGAAATTGAAAGAATAGTTTCAAAACCCTATGTAGATTTAACGAATGATGAGAAATATTCTTTAAGGTACCAGATAATAGTTCTAGTCGAGGCTGTCGGTAGTGCCTGTTTGCATATTGCTATGGAAGACTTCGATTACGAACCGGGGTCCTATAGGGATTGCATCAGGTATTTAGAGAATTCTGGAATTACGGTACAGACTGAGAATATTATTAGAATCATAGGATTAAGAAACCTGCTTGTTCATAGATATTGGGTGGTGGATGATCGTAGAATTTACGAGTCTGCTAAGAACGATTTTCAAAAGATTAAGGATTTTCTGAAGGCTGTGGAGAGCAAATATGAGTTACGATAAAGTCAAGTATTATAAGTTGAGTGAAGAAGGCAAAACGGAAGTATTACAGAAACTTGAGACAGTCTTCCAAGCGGAAGATAAAATTAAGCTAGCATATGTTTTTGGAAGTTTCATAAGAAGAAGTGCTTTCAGAGACATAGATATAGCGGTTTACTCAACACCTTCATTAACGTTCAATGAACTTCTAGATTTAGGAGCAAAAATAGAATTGGAGTTGGGTTTTCAGGCAGATCTAGTGCAATTGCAGGATTTAAACCCTGAGCTGAGGCTGAAAATATTGGCGGAGGGCAAACCCGTAATTATAAAAAGTAGCGAGTTACATAGTAAGTTAATATCACAATCAGTATCAGAAATTCAAGATTATGAGATATCGAAAACACGTGCACGTATAAAACGTGTAGAAATGGCCTAAAGCTGAAACGATAAATATGGATGCGGTTGCTTGAAAGCATATTTAAGCCCGGTTAAAAACTAGTTTAAGAATCTTGAGGGCTAGAAATAGGTTCGACACAAGCTTAGTACTATTTGAAACTTTTTTCAATCAGTAATCAAGTCTTCTGATACAATGCCGATTGCCCCGTTCAAAATCATCTCTCTGACGGCTTTTCCACTATCTTCAGGACTTACTCCTTTAATCGCGTCGAGCAGGAGGACTGTCTCAAACCCGAGCTTAATTGAATCTAATACGGTTGCTTTAACGCAATAATCGGTTGCTAACCCTCCTATGAACAACCTCCTCACTCCTAGTTCGCGAAGCTCTAAGCATAATGTCGTCTCTTGAAACCCTGAGTAAGCATCCTTATCCGGGGAGAAAGCCTTGTTAACAATCCTTGCGTTGGGGGGTAAAACCAGTTTTCCAGAGATTTCGGCACCTAGAGTGTTCTGGACGCAATGGGGTGGCCATGGTCCTCCCCTCTCCCTGAAGCTGATATGGTCTTTGGGATGCCAGTCTCTGGTTGCGAAAATTGGCAGGTTCTTTTTGATGAAAAGATCAATATAGTTGTTTAGTGGTCCTATAATTAGGTCTCCGTTGGGAACGGGCAGGGCCCCTCCAGGAAGAAAATCGTTTTGAACATCAACTATTATTAAAGCGCTCTTCTCGATTGGCGAAATCCTCATTATCGTTTTTCACCATTACGTGAGTTGATATAAAATTTTTGTTGAAAACTATTTTGCTGATTTAGTAGGCTTATTTAGCTAATATAGCCGGTTTATGGTAATAGGATATAATGGATTCGTAGAACAGGTTTAGTTATGGGTATTGTAACCGGTTGTGGCCCTCTATACATCGTTTCATGCGAACTTTCTCACTATTATCAGATCAGGAGGCTTAAAGTATCTGCTTTTAGGGGAAGGTATTGAATTGGGAAATTGCCCTAATAGATACAGCTGAAGTATGCCAACGTAAGTTATCGTCTTGGAGGTTATTCGAGGCTTTAAGAAGGATAAGCTTTTCATAACCATAACGTTCTAACTTACGAATTATTGTGCATATCGTCTTTTCTGAAGAACTCGAGGACTTGGAAAATAAATTTGGTAAAAGCCTATGTAAGAACATTCTAGTCTTTTTCAAGCTTTCAAAACTTATGTTTTTAGATCGCTTTCAGTAATACTACGCTGACTCACCTTTTGCTTCTTATATTTCTTCAATACATTAATTATGATTGTTGCTCCAATCGTCACAACTATGATGATAATTACTATTCTGCCTACTAGGATAAAGATAATGTCAGAAAGAGCTGGAGGCTTCGCTTTCTTCAATGGAATATTCGTTTCTTCCAATTCAAATGCTCCCACAAGATACTTTATACCAAGAGCCCTAAAGATGGGGTCAGTTATACCACCGGCTAAATGGATCAACAAACCAGAATCTTTTTCAAATCCGTATACAAATTCTAAATGTATTTCCTCCTCTTCGATATGAATATCATAGGATGCTTCAGCCAATAGGGTGTCAAAGGCTCCAGCAGTTATTATGAATGATTTTAATTCTTTACTAATGGTGCCCTGAGTGTGGTTAGGTAAGTTAATCATATCGCCCGTCTGTTTCGCTAGAGTCCAGAGTAGTAGAGGTTCTCCTTGCAAATTTTCGTCTACGATAGTTTGCTCGTGAATGTCGATTTTAAGACTTCTTGCTCCGCTAAAAAGTTTATTTGAGTTGTTTAGAAGAATCTCTAGTCGTATTAAAACTGTTAAATGGTCTGTGCCAACTTCAGTGACGTTCCATTCTAGATATGCGTTAAAATATTCAATATGATGATCAGTTGCCCAATATTCTTTATCATAAAATATGACACTATGCAACTTCCCACGGTAAATAGCATAGGACCCATTCTTTAGCCAAACGGGTTGAGAATAAATAAGATTAATCCTTGCTACCGTTAAGCAGAGTAAGGTTAAAAAAAGGAGAAAAAAAGTCTTACAGATTTTTCTCAAGGAGCGAATACCTCTGCCGTCGAAGTCCTGTAACCGCTGCCTAAACAAATACCTGTAAACCCTGATTCTAGAAAGATGTAAATCCAAAGTTCGTAATAGCCTATGTCAGTAGACCAAGCTCGTCTCGAATTGTGACCATCACTTGCATGTGTAAGAGCTTGATAACAACGCCACGGAAATACATATGCCCATACCCCGCTCTTAGCCTCTCCTGAAACGTTAAATTTGTGGTCTGTAATAGTGTTAGTGTTTCTTTCAAGATGTGCCCAAACCTCGCTCTTTTGCCATGCTACGTCCCCCAGACACTCCCAGCCGCCACCAAATCTTATTTTAATCATACGCCTTTGTAGAGATTCCAATAGTCAGTTGATGATTGAGTGTACGAAATAACAGTTATTGTTAGCATAGAAACAACAACGGTAGCAACGATCATGTTTGTGAGGGTTATGTTCAAGATTCTCCTTTCCATTTTTTATCGAGTAAAATATAAAAATCCCCCTATTTAAACTTTTATGTAGACTACCTCATTTTAATTATATTCCTTACCATGAATGGAATATTATAATTAATATGAGTTACATAGGCTGTAATATCTTAAAACTTAAATATCCTTTTTTTAATGTTTCTTCAAAAATGCTTGTAGAGGTAGATAAGCTGGTGAAGCGCTACGGCCGCACCCTAGCGGTTAAGGAAGTAACCTTTTCTATTGGAAATGAGGTTATTGGTCTGATAGGACCAAATGGTGCTGGAAAAACAACTATTCTAAAAATCCTATTGGGCTTGATCAAAGCTGATGAAGGAAGGGCAACGATATTCGGTAGAGATTGTTGGGAGGATTCCCTTTATATTCGACAAAGAGTAGGGGTGTTGCACGAAAAGATTTACTTTTTCGATCAACTAACTGTTGAAAGATACCTTAAGTTCATCGCTTCCCTATATGATATGGAAATTAATGAACTTGAAGTATTCCGCATTTTATGCGAACTTGGGATCTCGAATGTACGCGATAGGAAAATTGGAACTCTTTCGGCTGGTGAACTCCAGCGTTTAGGCTTAGCACAAGCAATTATTGGTCGTCCCCAATTGGTTCTACTTGATGAGCCAACGTCAAACCTTGACCCTATAGGGAGACGGGATTTCCTCAATAAAATCGAGACTCTACACAATGATGATAATACAGCTTTTTTAATATGTTCTCATGTGCTTCATGAATTAGAACAAATATGCGATAGGTTTATAATTATGCATCAAGGACGGGTGCTCGCGCAAGGGGTTCCCAGCGAAATATCTGAAGAATATGGTTTAGCAGGATATGAAGTCGTTTGTAAAGAATTGGAAGGGGTTAAGAGAAAAATCTCTCGTATTTCGCAGATCAAGGACGTTATAGTACTTAGCAGGAACTCCTTGGTTATTACTTTTGATAGAAAAGCTAAACTAGAAGTAAAGAATTCTATTGAGGAGATTAAAGATGAGATTATTGAAATAAGAGAAGTTTCTCCTCCCGTTGAAGCCGTTTTCAAGGAGGTTATTTCAAGAGGATGAAACTTAGCAGGATAATAAAATTTATTGACAAAGAGATTACGCAATATTTTCATTTTCCTATACCAGAGATTATCTCTATACTAATAATAACAATCTTTTCACTAAATACTTTCTCCCTCTTGAGTCATAATAGCCTTAATCTTGAACATATGACGGGAGGTCGTCTATTCTCTATTTATGCTTCGTCGAAAGTAATCGATACTAATATTAATCGTTTCCTTCATTCATTGGGTTTATGCAATATAAACTCCTTTCCTGTACTACTAGCTGTTGTTTTGACGGCATTGACCATTGGTGAGGCATTTGAAAAAGGCAGGGCAGTTACTATGCTTTCTTATCCAATCTCTAGAATAGAGTTTATTTTAAACAAAATATTAACGATCCTTATAGTGTTAATGGTATGTCTTATCATGCCTATTGTGCTAGTAATGCTTTCCGTATTTCCCATCAGGGGAGTTCTAATTATTGGTCTATTAGGATGGTGCTGGAGCCTCGTGATGTTTGTCATATTAACCAGTTTAATGGCAATTACATTCAGGAGGTCGTTGCCAGCAATACTAACAACTTTATTTATTTCATTTTTCATTGAACTGCTTTCAACTAACCTCGGCACCATGCACCTCATGTATATCTTTAATCCTTCAGAAGTTCTAATTGGTTATTTCTATCCTGCTTCTTTGAGTGGACTATTTATAAATATGCCAGACATTAAAGATGTTTTGCTGTCTATTGGCACTGGATTCCTAGTGCTTATCGGATGTACCATCTTGCTGGTTTGGCGTATTAAAAATATGGATGTGAAATAAAATGCAGAGTAATGTTTTGTTAAGAATTGGTTTCATTCTCATAATTTCAGTAGTAATATTCTTGGTAGTCTGGAACATGTTTTCGTCGTCTGCTAGCCCTACTATGCGAGTTCTATCATCGTATAATATGTCAAGCGGCTCTTCCTTGTGCTATTTATACTATTCAAAAGCCATGTCGATCGATTTAGAAATAGAAATAAACTTAGAAGAATTAATAAATGTAGAGACCACCAATATTTCGTTTAAAGTCCTTCTCCTTAACCAGACGGCTATCGAATTTTTGAGTACTGCTGGCGAGATAGGTATAGCGGAATTAGAAGAATATGGTCAATCCTATACTTTCCACGATAGTAAAAAAATATCAATCGATATTCCGAGCGATGTATTTGCGATAGTCCTGCATAATCCGAATTCATTTGGAATCTGCGTTACTCTAACTCAAAAAAGTTGTAGATTGCAACCGCCCAATATTGCTCCTATATTGACATTTCTGACACTCGGTTTTCTTTTCATTCTAGTTTCTATCTATTACACGCTTAATGCGCGTTGCCAACTAAAAAGAGATACCCGTAGGGAATAGGAACCTCTTCTCTAAAACTCCATATATTAGGACTTATCCGAAGCATATTGAGGAGTGTTATTTAGAGTTTTATTGTTAAGCTATCCGGGAAAATTGTCTTCAGGGGATCAGATACTTGAAGATTTCGATACTTATAGTATGCTGGTACAAGACTTGGTTTTCTTCTGTTCTTAAGGCTAATGTGATTTTTTATGATACTTGTCTCTAGCTGCGAAAACAAGTAGATTCTCTTTATTGAAAAAATCAATATTAATAGAATGTTTTTTATAACCAAGCCTCATTTTGGAATCAAGTAGTACTCCTCTAGAAAGAAAATCGTTTTGAACATCCACTATTATTAAAGCGCTCTTCTCAGTAATTGAAATTTTCATTCTGATCTACTTTTTTAGCTCAACAAACAATAGTGTAAAAGTCTTAGCCAAAGCTTATTTGTTGACTTTATCAAGCATTTTTGAGCAAATGGAGTATCGTGAGTTTGGTAAAACAGGCTTCAAGGCTTCAGTCATAGGCATGGGTACGTACTACGACCCTTCTTACATAATCTTGGCGAGGATATTCCGCCTTCACCCGAATAAGAGTCTTAAGGTTTCTGCTTTAAGAAAAGGGATTGAGCTCGGCATTAACCTAATCGACACTGCTGAAATATATGAGACAGAGGGTATTGTCTCAGAGGCGATACGGGGCTTTAAGAGAGATGAGCTTTTCATAGCGACTAAAGTCTGGCCTACGCATCTCCGCTACCATAGCGTTTTGAAAGCTGCTGAGAGAAGCCTGAAAAGACTAGGATGTTCATACATAGATCTTTACCAGATTCATTTCCCAAACCCGCTTGTCCCATTGGAGGAGACGATGCGAGCCATTAACAGGCTTGTAGACGAGGGAAAGATCAGATACATAGGTGTAAGCAATTTCTCCCTCGAACAATTGAAGAAAGCTCAGGAGGCATCGCCAAAATACGAGATCGTTTCAAACCAGGTTGAATATAATTTAATGGAGAGAAGAATTGAAAAAGATCTTCTCCCCTATTGCGAGAAGAATAGGATTGCAATACTGGCATATCGTCCTCTAGCACACGGTAAGCTGGCGAGGAGTCCGGAGGGAATCAGGATGGTTATGGATGAGATAAGTAGGAAGCATGGAGGCAAAACGCCTGCTCAAATAGTTTTAAACTGGCTTATTAACAAAAGCGGGGTTGTATTCCCGATACCGCGGGCTTCAAAGGTTGAGAGAATTGTTGAGAACATGGGTACAGTCGGTTGGAATATGAATAGTGAGGAAATGGAGAAGCTTGAGAAGAGTTTGAGTGAGACTTTAGCTAAGGAATAGATTGGCGAATTCGAAAAACCCTTTGCGAGGCCTAATGGATTCACGTTCTTCCCGAGTCAATTCGAATACTTTTTTAAACAGCTTCTCGTCCTCTGCGGTGAGCTCCACTTTACGCCTTGACATCATTCTTCTCGCAACTTTTATTGCTTCTTCTACTTCTATCTCCCAGAAAGGCAGCCCATGGGTTCTCGCGTAAAGTATGAAAGAGGGAACATCCTCTGCGACGAGACCCTCTATTCTAGAGGCGACTCCAACCTTCTTTCCTGTATAAAGCAACGTGCCTATTGAAGCCTTGACGTGGTCGGCAATAATTCCACCTAGTTTTATCCTCCCCGAGTCTATTCTTCTACCCCTGATCGTAACTCTAATGCTTCCATAGGTGTTTTTCAAATCCGAATTCGTGAATAATGCTCCGAGGTTAACCCATTCCCCGACGTAGGCGTGCCCCAGAAAACCAGTATGCTGCTTGTTGGAGTAGCCTTGTATAATCGTTTCCTCAATCTCCCCACCGACTCTGCACACGGCTCCAATATTAGAGCCCTCCCTGATTATTGAATTAGGATGGACTATTGTTCCGGGACCGATGTAAGCAGGGCCCTCTATGAAGCTCCAGGAATTTATTTTGCAGCCTTCCCCAATATATATTGGCCCCTTTTCAACGTTCAGCACGACGTAGGGTGCAATCTCAGTATCCCTCCCGATGTATACGTTTTTCCTCTTACCTACTATATGAGCCTCAGGGGGTACTCTAGACCTTAACCTTGGCATTGATTCATAATCTTCAGCTATCTGGCGGCCATTTCGGTCTATAAGCTCCCAAAAATAGGTTATTAGAGAATCTCCTTCATACTCTATTTTTTCTCTGGCTTTCTCTACCGCCGGCTTCAAGCTCTCCGGGCTGGGCGCATTCATGAAGAATGGCGCAAGTTCTCTGGCATTAGCTTCACTAAACCTAGCCATAACAATCCTATTCCCCTTGAGGACAACAGTCTCAGGCTTGATTCTCCGAACCATTTTGTGCACGTTCCTGTCGAATACTAGCAGCCCATTTACGAAAATTGTTTCATCGTCTATGGCTTCAGGCTCGTTTGCCTTAACTTTTTTCTTTCCTCTTATATATTCGGCAATGTACTCCCTCGTTAGGAAATCCATTTGCTCAACCTGCATATAGTGTTTAACACGGTCGGCAAAAGAGAACAATCCAATTCTAAGGTCGAAAACGCCTCTTGTTAACGTTAATGGCTCAAAATTATAAGTTGCATCATCTTCGAACACTACTATTCTCATCTTCGGGAGGTGCTACCCGAAACACTATCTTTAAACCTTTTCCTCTTCCAGGCTTTATTAGACTAGTTTTAAAAACTCTTTGAGAGTATTTATTTGGAAAAATAAAAAGATGGAGGAGCGAGACGCTATAGTTTCGAGAATGCTTACCGAATTCCCGTATCTGCCCAGTCCTACTCAAGTAGTTGATGCTGCACTGGAACTTGTTGATTTAAGCCGTAGAGACGTGTTGGCAGACTTGGGATGCGGAGACGGTACGGTACTATTAAGAGCAGTTGAAAGATTCGGATTATTTAGCGTGGGCTTCGAGCTTGATGAGAGACTACTAAGGATAGCTAAGAAGAGAATTAGGGAAAGTGGTTTAAGCCACCTAATTAGCCTCGTAAAGGCAGACCTCTTCCAAATAGATGTTTCCAGGTTCAGCCTTATATATGTGTATCCGTTTCCCTCTATCATAAGAAGGCTTTCAATCAAACTTGCGAGCGAGTGTCGCCATGGGACGAGGATTCTAGTCCATGACTACCCACTTGAGGGATTAAATCCATTAAAATCTATTACTATCCCTTCAGGTAAACAGCATGTTCACAACATATACCTATATGTTCTGTAAGAGAGCTTTAGATTGTACGTTTAGCATGTATGGTTGCATTAAGGATTAAAACTAAAAATATGGGAGGATGAGTCATTAAATGAACAGTGATGTCCGTGAAGATATCGATTATAGGTGGCTGTGGAGCAATGGGTAGATGGATGATCAATTATCTTAAGGACAAAGGGGATTTTGATATTACTATTGCTGATCCAGATGAGATAGAAGGAGCTAGATTAGTTAAGATGTTTAGAGTAAAATATGAAAGCGATAACAGGAAGGCTGTGAAGGATTCGGATATTGTAATTGTCTCAGTTCCTGTGGAGATTACTCCCGATGTCATAGCTGAAGTCGCGCCCTGCATGAAGGGGGATTCATTACTTATCGATATTGCTTCCATAAAGACTGAGGCCGTCTCATCGATGCTGAAGAATGCTCCTTCGAATGTTGAGTTGTTAAGCATACACCCGATGTTCGGACCGAGGGTCAAGGATGTCAAGGGGCAGGTTATCGCGATAATTCCAGTAAGGCCTGGAAAATGGTTTGAGAAGGTAAAGACCTTCTTGGAGAAAGAGGGTGCAGATGTCGTTGTAACAACTTGCGAGGAACACGATAAGATTATGAGCATAGTTCAGGGGCTAACTCATTTCACCAGCATTGTTTTCGCCGGCGTAATAAGGGAGATGAACATAGACTTGAAGCAGTCGAGAAGGTTTTCAACACCGATTTACAATGCTTTCTTACCAATAGTTTATAGAGTCGTATGTCAGAATCCTGAGCTTTACGCGCAGCTCCAAGTGCGTAATCCTCATGTTTTAGAAGTTCAGGAGAAGTTCATTTCTCAGGCGGTTAAGCTTAACGAGGAGACTCGAAACAAGAATGCTAAAGAAATAGTTAAGCAAATAGTGTCTTCATGCAAACACTTTATGACAACAGAATCGTCGACAACACTATTATCTATGTCGGATAGAATGGTTTCTATTCTTCAGAGGGAAAGAAATATTCTTGAAAGCCTTATCGGCAGGAAAATCTGTTTAGAAAACGTTCAAACAGGTAAGATCCATATCGGGGTGTTGAAAAAAGTCTCAGCTAATACAATAGAGATAGAAGAGAGCAAGAAGAAGGTTGTAAGCCTCAGCCTGTTCAACGTAACGCTCCTAGACGAGAAGGCTACGATGGAAGTGAGGAGAAGCATGTTCGGCGAGTCGAGCCTAGATTTCTCCGTAATGCTGCCCCTAGATTTTGACACAGAAACATGTAGGGAAATAGTTGAGAAATTCCTTACAGAGGCTTTCAAAATAGAGATTTTAGAAACATACGTGGGAGAGCAAATACCCGCCGGATTCAGAAGCATAACGCTACGAATACATTACCCTAAGGATGAGAATTCGAAGAACATTTATATGAAGACAGAGAATCTTCTTAAAAGGATTGGCGGAAAACTTAGATGAAAAACCTAATTCGCATAATGTGAGCGAAGTATTGCAGAATGAAGACTCTTTCTATATTCCTCTTGGCTCTGAAAAAGCTTTTTTGAAATATCTTTTGAAAGAAGGGAAAATGTATATTCTTTCAACATATACGCCGGTGGAATACAGAGGCATGGGCATAGCTTCAAGACTGATGGATGAGGCTATCAAGTTTGCAACCAAGAATAATCTGAAGATAGTGCCGGTCTGTAGCTATTCTCAACACTATATGAATAAGCACCCCGAGCTGAGAAAAATGCTAGAAAAGGAAGATCCAAAACAAGTATTTCTTGAGTTTTACTTTTAAACAATGCTTTCCAAAAAGTTTAAATAGGAAGAAAATGTAATGTATTGATACATTAATGAATTCGGTTGATGAGGAGTTTGATAAGTTAAAAGACCACATCAAAAACATTGTTGACAAGGTTTTAGAAGGTTTGAAAACTAGTTTTTCACAAGTCTACGAGATAGAGGGTAGAATATGGTCTGAAAAGAACTCTCTCAGACTATGGGAATTGCTTAAAGAGGTTAAGAATTCAAAGCATCGAGCAAGGGAGGAGGTTAAGAAAATAAGAGAAACCCTTATTCAAGAATTCAAAGACTTCAGGAAGAAGATCCATGCAGTATCTTTTGATAAGTCGGAAGACTTGGAGCATGTGGAGAATAAATTGTCGGAACTTTCGGAGTTCTTGGATAAGTGTTTAGACGAAGCTGGGGATAGATTGAGAGAGTTCACGGACAAGGCTGAGGAGACTGAGGATAAGATAAGGAGCAGAATAAAAGAGTTGAAGGGCGAGAGCGTTTCAGTAATGGCTTTCAAGGTTCCCGGCGGCGAGATAAGAATACCCGATATCGGGAGGCTTATAGAAAGCTCTCTTTCTAAGGCTTGGAGTGGTATGCCTTCGATGGTCGTCTCTTCAGTAAGGCTTCCCAAGGCTGATCTGGAGCTTATAGATGCTCTTGTCGAAGCGGGGATATTCAAGAGTAGGAACGAGGGCATTGCATTCTTTGCCCATAAAGGGATAGAAGCTAGTAGAGACTGGTTGAATAAGGTTAGGGAGAAGATTGAAGAAATAAAGAGGCTTCAGGAAGAGGCGAAGAGGGAGATGGAGAAAATGTTCGGCGAAGAAGAGAATTAGATTCACGTTTTATCAAAGACTTAAATACTCGTTAGAAATATTTTTACAATATGTATGTCCCTCAGCCTACAGATTCGTATTTTGAATTTTCCTCTCCGCCGTATCCTTTATCCGTAAAACATGCTTCAATAGAGGATTTGCTTAACGTTTCCTATTGGCTTTGGCGCCTCAATCCTTTATCAATGTTCCCAGTAATATTGGGTAGTGCTATTGAAGTATTGAAACAATCCATAATAGTTATTGCCATAATGTTCAGCTTGTCTCAATTAGCTGCATCAGGAGTCCTTGTAGAACTTGCTGAGAGTCTTAGTAAATTCGATTTTCTGAGAATTTTTCTCATGATTCCTCCAATTATTCGCATGCTTATTCCCGTGCTGCTTGCGACGATATCAATATATTATGTAACTTCAATTATTGCTGGCGGCTTTCTAAATTCTGCTGAATACGGTTCATACCTAAGACTGTTAAAACAGGGAACGATTTCTTTTAGAGATATCTTTGAAGAGATGAGGGTTAAATGGTTTAAAATGTCTTGGACAGTCTTCATTGTTGAAACTATTAAAACAGCACCCCTAATTATTGTAGCGCTTATAATCTTTTCCGATATAGTATATTTAGCATCTCATGCGACAGCAATGTTAACATTCTCAAGGTTTATTATTAGATGGGTACTGCTTATAATATTTGCAGAAATTCTCTTCATCGTCTTTTCCGTATTGACTCTCTATGCTTATCCTGCTGCAGTAGACGGTTTCTATGGTTTAACTGCAATAAAGAAAAGCGTTAACACCTGTTTTAAAATACCCGCAAGCACTTTCCTCTACTGTGTTTTAAGAGTTTTATCGAATGCATTAATAATCGGTATCTTGTTTGCAGCCGGCTTGCTAAGCATTCAATTTTCTTCAATATTAACCATTATTTTAAGTTTTCTTATTGTCCCCGTTTTCCACATACTTAAGACCGCTCTTTTTCTTAAGGCAAGGCCTGAGAATACAATAATCCCCCTTCCAATTGGACCGCCTGTTCTAGAAGACGTGTTTCCATACGTTTTGAATACGTGTCTCAGGAGGATAAGAAAAGGCTTCAGAGAATTCGTCCACTTCTTAGCTGAACCTCGAAACATAGTTTTCCATATTTTATCTGCAATGTCTCTGTTTCTTGGAGTCCTTTTAGGAAAGCAGATCTCGTCCTCTGGAATCAGGCAAGCGATTTATGCATTAGGCTATGTACCGGGCGAGTCAAATCCTATATTTAGAAACTTCCTAGGCCTGCCTTTTCTTGCTCTAGACATTTCTTTTCACAATTGGCAAGTTTCTCTTGCAACAGCTGCTTCCGGAATTGTTTTCACAATTCCTGCTTTAACAACACTATTCTTCAATGGTTTTATTCTAGGAGTTGCAGAAGATATTGTTCAAAATACTACGATGTTCCTAGTAGCCGTGCTTCCTCACGGTATAATAGAGCTTCCGGCCTTCATAATATCTGGCTCAATCGGCTTGAACCTGGGCTTCAAATTCCTCAAGGCTTTGAAAAACAGAAACGTTGTTTCAAACGAGTCCTTCCATAAATGCTTAAAGGAAACGCTCTATATGATTATCAGTCTAATCCCACTGTTTCTAATAGCTGGAATAATTGAAGCCTTTATTACTCCCCTAATAATGCGCATGTACGGTTGGACTTAGCTGGCCTTCATAAGAGTAGTATTAGTGTTCCCAAGAAAACTAGGGCTCCTGCAATTACAGTTTTTAACGAAACTTCTTCTCCCAAAACTAGGTAGGAGAGAACTATTATGAATAATATGCTTGTTCTGTCTATGGTTGCAACCCTAGAGGCTTCCGTAAGCTTTAAAGCTGCAAAGTAGAATACCCATGAAAGAGCACCGCTAATGCCACTCAATACTATGAAAAGCATGTCCCTCCTACTCAACTCTGTTATCTGAGAAGACTTTCCCAGTAGCATGATTATTCCAATCATGGTTAGAGCCATTATCACTGCTCTAACGCCTGCAGCAACAGTAGAGTCAACAGTCTTCAATCCGATCTTACCGAATATTGTTACAAGTGCTGCAAAAAATGCTGAGAGGAAAGCTAAAATAAGCCAAGTCCAATTTTCGAGTCCCATAGGCTTACTCCCATTCTAGTGGTATATTAGCTTATCCTCCTCAAAAAAGATAAGTATTTCTTGAGCTACTTCATTGGGCATGAGGAAATTACTGGTATTGACGCATGCAGCAGGTTTTAAGCATGATTACCTACCGGTTGCTGTAGAAACTTTAAGCAGGCTTGGAGTAGAAAACAGATTCGAAGTCTTCGCAACCGAAGATTGCTCTCCAGTAAACGAAAATAAGTTGAAAGATTTTTCCGCAATTCTCTTCATAACGAGTGGGGAGCTTCCCATGAACGACGGGCAGAAGAAAGCGTTAATAGATTTCGTTAAGACCGGAGGAGGCTTCATAGGCGTTCACAACGCTGCTGACACGTTCTATCAGTTTCCAGAATACGGTGAGATGCTCGGAGGATATTTTAAGGCTCATCCTTGGACTCAGGAGGTTGTAGTGAAGGTTGAGGATAATACTCATCCGGCAACTAAACACCTTCCCGAGAGGTTCCGCGTCAAGGAGGAAGTATACACTTTTAAAGACTGGAGCAGAAGTAGGACGCATGTCTTAATAAGCTTAGACAATTCTTCAGTAGACCTCAGCAAAGGAACTAGGGATGATTATGATTACGCTTTAAGCTGGTGCCATGATTATGGGAGGGGAAGAGTATTCTACACTGCTTTCGGCCACTTCTCGGAGGTTTGGGTTGAAGAGTGGTTTAGGAAGCATCTTGCAGGCGGGATATCTTGGGCTATGAGAATACTGTAGTTTTTATAAAAACTGAGCGGAAAAATATTATGCTTAGATTTCTTAAACTAAGAGCTTATTTTCTACTCCCCATCGTCACCGTGACGTGATGAATCGCACCATCGTTGAATACCGGTAGAACATTTCCTTCAACAGGCTTCCCGTCGACGGTTATCTGCTTAACCCCTCGGCACACGTGCTCCTCGTTCTTAACTTCTACAACGTACGTTGCCCCCCTGTAAACACGCGTAACCTTAAACCCTGACCACTCCTTGGGAATACACGGGTCAATTATTAAACCGTCGTAGCCCGGCCTGATACCGAGGATCCATTGAGTAATGGCTACGAGGTTCCAAGCCGCTGTGCCAGTCAGCCAAGAGTTCTTCGCCTCTCCGGGTGTAGGCGAATCCGGGCCTGCGATCATTTGCGCATAGACGTAGGGCTCGCAGCGGTGGATGTGGCTTATAGCCTCTCTCGCGGAAGGACATATCCTCTTGTAATAATCGAAAGCGTAGTCGCCGCGTCCAACAATCGTTTCAGCAATCATTATCCACGGATTAGTGTGGCAGAATACGCTAGCATTCTCCTTGTAACCGGGGGGATAGCTCGATATCTCTCCGAGATTCACGTAGTACCGGGTGTATGCTGGCTGGTGTAGAACTATGCCGTGGGGAGTGGCAAGATGCTTCCTCACCGAGTCTAGGGCCTTAACAGCCCTGCCATCCTCCAGTCCTATCCCCGCCATTACGCACATCCCCTGAGGCTCTATGTAAATGCGTCCCTCCTCACACTCCTTGGAACCAACCTTTGCTCCGAAGGCATCGTATGCTCTTAGGAACCAATCTCCATCCCAACCATGCTCCAAAACCCTCTTAGCCATCTCGTCCGCGAGCCTCCGGTATTTCTCAGCATCCTCCTTACGCCCAATACGTTCAGCTATGCTAGCCATCTCCTTGGCGGCCAGCGTGAACAGTCCTCCGATGAAAACTGATTCAGCCGTTTTACCATCCGTCCTGTCCGGAGCCGTCTGGAACGATTCCTCAGGTATTGTAGACATGCAGTTGAGGTTTAGGCAATCATTCCAATCAGCGTGGCCTATTAGCGGCAGGCCGTGTGGCCCAAGCCTATCCATAGTGTATTGCAATGCTCTCGTTAAGTGCTCGTAGAGAGGCTGCTCTGTGCCGGGAGTATTCTCGTAAACTACTTTCTCGTCTAGGATTGTGAAATCGCCTGTCTCCTTTATGTAAGCTGCGACTGAGAGGACAAGCCATAGTGGATCATCGTTAAATCCGCTGCCTATCTCCTTGTTCCCCCTCTTCGTAAGAGGCTGGTACTGGTGGTATGCTCCTCCGTCAAGCAATTGCGTCGCAGCCAAGTCGAGTATGCGCTCGCGAGCCTTATCCGGAATCATGTGTACGAATCCTAGAATATCCTGATTAGAGTCTCTGAAACCCATCCCCCTCCCTATTCCGGATTCGTATAGAGAAGCGCTTCTTGAAAGGTTGAAGGTCACCATGCACTGATACTGGTTCCATATGTTGACCATTCTGTTAACATCTTTGTCCGGTGTCTCCGCACGGTATTTTGAAAGCAGTCTTTCCCAGTGCCTGCGTAATTCTTGGAAGGACTCGTCCAGCTTAACGGGGTTTAGATATTGTTCGATCACTTTCTTTACACGCGTCTTGTTTATTACGTTGGGCGCGATGAATTTCTCCTCTTCGGGATTTTCTGAATAACCTAGTAGGAATATTATCTCACGTGATTCTCCAGGGGGGAGCCTAATCCTAACTTGATGGGAACCTATAACTGCCCAGCCGTGTGCAATGGAGTTTCTTGACTTTCCCTCTTCTACTGCCACAGGGTTTTCAAGTCCCCTGTATGGCCCGACGAATGCTTCTCTTGAAGTATCGAAGCCAGTTAAAGGCTCCGAGCAGGCGAAGAATGCAAAATGGTTCCGCCGCTCCCTGTAGCCAGTCTTATGGTATATAACGCTGCCCTCGACCTCCACCTCGCCGATGCTAAAATTCCTCTGGAAATTCGTCATATCATCTAAAGCGTCCCAGAGGCAGAACTCTACGTAGGAGAAGAGCTGGAGCTCTACTGGCTTGTTATTGTTATTCTTTATCTTCAAGCGCCAGACCTCTAGCGTCTGCCCTAAGGGTACGAAGTAAGTTACTTGGGTTTCAACCCCACGGTATGAGGCGCTTATGCGAGTATAACCGAGGCCGTGGCGGCACTCATAGCGGTCTAGAGCGCGCTTAACCGGCTGCCATGTTGGAGACCAGTACTCTCCCGTTTCCACATTCCTAATATAGACATATCTTCCAGGCTGATCTGCCGGGACGGAATTATAGCGATAGCGAGTAATACGTCTGTAGCGCGCGTCTCTGTAAAAACTGTATCCTCCTGCAGTGTTGGATATCATCGCGAAGTATTCTTCCTGACCAAGATAGTTTATCCAGGGTGTTGGAGTATCTGGCCTCGTTATGACATACTCGCGAGCCTCATCGTCAAAATAACCGTAGGACATGGTTCTTCCTACACTAATGTATTTATTAAGTTTTCACACTCTAAACCTGAGATTTTTCGTTTAAGATAATAGCGTTAGTAATGTTAGATTCTATTTCAATCACACAGTTCTTCTGCAAAAGAGAGAAGTATGGGATTAACGTTTACTCACTCCTTTCCGATCGAGTATTTCCTTCAAAATAGGAATTTCATTAATTTTTTCAGGAGTAATAAAATCCCGATAGATTCCTCTGGGCTTCTCTCTCTTTCTACTTATGCTTAAAACCCTAGATGGTGTTATTACGTAATCCATAGGCAGATCATACGGGGCGATTTCGAAAACATCTTTAACCAATTGGACATCATGTATCGTAGTAACTATGGGAGTATCCTCATCGACTTTTCGGTATTCTCTTGCTATTGCCCACTCCAACTCGGAGTATCCGCCGCCTTTCCCTATTCTCTCACCCTGCTCATTCACTACAACGCTTCCCGCAACAACTAGGTCTATCCTAGGGAGGTCCGAAGGCTTGATTTCCCTCCCGTGGATGAAGGCTCCCTTAATCGTTGAAGCAAAACCATAATCCTTCTTATCGATCCTAGCAGGCTCTAAGATTAGGAAACCGCTTCTAAGCCTCGGTGTAGGCATTATGAGAACCATATTGCTTAATAGTGCTAGTCTTCTAACAGATGCTTGTGGCGAATCGGGATTAACCTTAACAACCTGAGCGTTTTTCCATTCCCGGAGGTGCGTAATCATCGAAGCAGCTTTCTCGGCACCTATAAAATTCGGGATTCTTCCGAATGCTCCTGGGAAACGCGCTATCTTAAGCTCTTCCATTCTCCTCCACACTTCTTCCCTCAATTCCTGCTTGGTCTTATTCATGTGGAAAGCATGAGGTGCTTTGAGAAAAAGGTTTTCTGATTTTACGATACTGTAAGCAAAGGCTTATATGTTTTCTCAAATATCTTTAGATGAACAATGTTCATAGGCTTCTTAACCAGTGGGCAGCTCGGCGACTTGGAGAAAACGCTTGAATGGGCTGAGGTAAACAGCTTCAAATCTATTTCTATAGCTACAGGCCCTGGGAACACGTTTTTCAACGTGGAGGAGACTATTTCCGATCCTCGCGTGGTTAAAAATATGCTCGGCTCTTCGAAAACAATAATATCTGCAATAGGATTCTACGGTAATCCTCTAGACCCTATTGAGGAGAAGAGGAAGGTTGCTAAGGAATTCTTCAAGAAGATGATTGAGGCAGCTTACAAGATAGAGGTCCCAGTCGTAACCGGGTGGATTGGCCTCTATCCTGGCGGTGTTGAAGACAATATTAGGGAGATGAATAAAGTATGGCCGGAGATAATCAACTTGGCTGAGGATAGGGGGATTAAAATAGCTATTGAAAACTGTCCCGGGAATCTTGCTTACAGGCCAGACATATGGAGGAGGATTTTCGAAACACTTTCCTCAAGAAACTTAGGCTTAGAGTTCGACCCAAGCCACTTAATATGTCAGATGATCGACGTGATTAAGGCCGCTGACGAGTTCGGAGAGAGAATATACCATACTCATGTTAAAGACGCTAAAATACTCTGGGGTAGGGTTGCTGAAAACGGAATAAGGAGCGAAGGCTGGTGTCCCCATAGACTACCGGGCTTCGGAGAACTCGATTGGCCCAGTTTCATAACTGTTCTTAGAAAACACAATTATGATTACGCGTTAAGCATAGAGCATGAGGATCCATTCTTTGACTATAAAGAGGGACTTATAGTTGCTAGGAAATTCTTAGAAAGATTCCTTCCTTAATGCGTGATGAAAAAGGTTATAGAATGAAAACGCTAATAGTATACGTCTCGGTGCATCATGGGAATACTGAGAAAATCGCTAGGGCTATTGGCGATGTTCTTAAAGCGGACCTAGTTAGACCAGCCGAAGTGGATGAGAGCGTAATCTCTAGATACGATTTAGTTGGATTCGGTTCAGGAATATACTTTGGGAAGCATCATGCCAGTATATTCAAACTTATTGATAGGCTTCCTCGTCAAAACAGTAAGGCAGCGTTCATATTTTCTACGAGCGGTCTGAGAAGAATACCGTTGATACACGACTTCAATAAGCATCTTAAAAACATGTTGATTACTAAGGGATTCA
>CAZTSG010000023.1:0-20900 GCA_964616835.1 uncultured Nitrososphaerota archaeon
GCCACTTTTTATCTCGATGTCCTCCTGCTGAAATGGCCACGAGATACGCTTTCCAAGCGTTTCGAAGCCAGCCATCGCCTTTGGGTTTATATTAGGGTCATAGTATCCTTCCAGATGATGTAGTTTATCTGGTTGACTGTAGAGTACCTCGATGCCTTTTTCTTTGAGGAGTTGTTCAACAGCGGAAGGGGTTGCGGCACTACAATCTGGAGCATACCAGAAGGTCCCATATACGCTTTGTGCTGGAGAATCTGTAATGACTACAATAACCTTTCGTGCTTCCTCTCGAAAATCGAACTCGCTAGCCACAAGCATCATCTGATCATAACTTGTGACAGGAACCAACCACTCGCCCCCACTTAGCTGTACGTTATCCAGCCATTGATGTATCTCTTTGATTTCCATCACACCACTAAATGGCATTGTGAACGCCCAACTGTCATATGATTCAGCAGGATAATTCCCCTTAGTACTTTCATCATATTTCACAACGGCCATACGGAAGTCAACATGCTCGGACTGAAGTCTATCGACAAACTCATGAAGCTCAGAATGTACTCCGGGCATTTCCTCTTCCATCGACCCGGTCATGTCGATCAGAAAAACGATATCTAGCTTCTCACTCGTAACGGATCGTTCCCAGAAACCATCCCCTTCAAACTGACAGTAATAGCCGGGTTTGTCAAAGGTGATTGAGCGCTCTTGAATAACATGTCCCGTAGAGTTGATGAGCTCCTCAGAAAGGCTGAAATCATTCAAAGATAGCCCAGTTACCCAATTACCCATCGAGTCCTTCACCGAAACAGAGGCCCAAAGATAGCTTTCTTCCCAATAGGTGCCCCCACCATACCAGAACGAGAAGTTGTTTAAAATTAATTGTGCCCTTTTCTGGACAGGATTGAGCAAGAGGACAAATGAGGCTGCGGCAACAGTGGCAATGCCTATTATGATAACAACGATTATGCTTTTTGGCGTCAGTACCCCATCATCTCCTCGGGTGGAGGTGGGGTCGAGTATAACGGTGCCCCAACCGCGCACAAACCTTAGCCTCATCAGAGTTTTTATAACTACATTTAATGCAGTACCCCATCCGAACCTCGAATAACGTAATTTCCCCTTTAATATAAGGTTTTCATAGCCATAGGCGGTTCCTCAGAGACCCTATTCAACTCTAATCAACTACAAATAATATACTATAGTGCGCGCTAAAGCATTTAAGGAATAGCTTATTGCCTGGGAAAGGCTGGTGCAGATTTGATGGTTACAGAGATTGCTACTATTTGGAAATGGGGAGATGAATTCGAAGATGCCGAGAGGAATCCAAGAAGTACGTTAGCAAGAGTGAAATGAGACCAATAAGGGGATGCGTTATAGATGTTGTAGTACGGCTTGGGTGAAAATCTCTACGAACATGAGTCACAGAATAGAGTGGTTGATCTTGCTAGAGAGTAGCGGGGGGTCGATTTGAACGACCGATCTCAGGGTTATGAGCCCTGCGGCATAGACCTGGCTAGCCCACCCCGCTATGTTTTTTCTATATTTATTTAGTTTTTAGTTCTTCGAGAGGAGGTTTTGGGCGGCGAATATATAAAGTTTTTGTCAAGGGTTGGATGCATCGCCTGCGAGATGGTTGTTTCTATGTTTTAAAGCTGGTTAGCATAGTCTTGTGAGTTGCTTTTGCTTTTTTTTTAAAAAGTAGACTAGACCTGTTTCTAGGATAAAGGGGCAGGGAGTGCGGAAAATTGCCTTTCTTCTATCTTTTTCAGGCAGGTTTTAACTCAGCCGTTTTAACGTAATTTCAAGAATTAATATTGGGCAGGAGGCAGTGTTTTTATTCGTTTTAAGGGATGTTTTCCACCTTTCTCCGGGGTCAGAAAAGTTTATAAATTACGTTTACGTTTACGTAGCTGTAAACGTTGAAGGGGATTAGAGTGGTTTACAGGAAGGGTTCCAGCGAGGTCGAGATAACTGGCGAGAATGTTAACGAGGTTAAGGAGATGATCAAATATATTCCAGAAATCTACTTAGAGCTTGAGAAAACTGAGGAGAGGCTGAACGAGTTAAAGTCTACGCTGAGCGTTCTACCAGGCTTCGTAAAGTATGATGAAGAGGGTAAGCCGGTACTATCCGTCAGGGAGGAGTTTCTCACGAGCAGGGAGGCGATAATACTGATTCTGAAGTTTGCCGAGAACGGTCTGAAATCCAGCGAGATAGGGGAACAGTTGAGCAAGAGCGGCATAGTTTCAGTAGGCTACCCCTCTAGGCTTTCCGAAATGCTTAGAGAAGGTATTGTCACTAGGAACGAGCTGGGGAACTACGTGCTTACTGAGAAGGGGAAGATAATTGCTGACGAGATTGTTAACAGGCTTGAGGAGGTGGCTTTGAGGTGAGCGCCCCCCTAACGCTGAGGCTTGAAATACCAGATAGGAACATTAGGGTGGAGTTCACCGGTAGCAGGGACGAGGTGGTGGCAAGCCTCCTGAAATTCCTTACGAGCATCTACCCTCATCTCAGCATTGTTGAGAGAATAGTCTACACACCCGATCTAGAAAGCTTGCTTTCATCGATCTCTCAACACGTGAAGATAAGCGATGGCGAGATAATAATACTTGGCGAAGAAGTCAAGACTACGGAGAACAAGATTCTATACCTGCTCGCAGGCTGCCACGCTGCCTTCAAGCTTGGGCTTCGCGATAAAAGCAGCGTGAGTGTTGAAGAAATGGTTAGGATGATTTCTAACACGTCTAAGAAGACGATACAAAATACTTTGGTGGAGCTCGTTAAAAAAGGCCTCGTCCTCAGGCAGGCTAGGGGCATGTTCGAAATATCGATTAAGGGGATAATGACGCTTTCCGGAGGTGCTGAGAGTGGGGAACCAGCGACAAAGCCTGGTTTCACTCAATAGGATTAATCAACAGCACGGGCTACGGGTTCTCGACGAGAGAGAAATACGGCTTAAGATAAACAACGTTGGCACATTTAAAATAGAAGATTTCTCACCCATATTTTTAGACGATGCTCTATGCTTCAACAATATTATTGCTGTTGATGTTTCAACAGTAAAGATAGGAATAAGCCACTTTGGGGAAGTTCACGCGGTTAGAGGTGCAACTGTAATTAAGAAAAATAATTCGCTCACGATAAACAGGACTAGGCCGATGATAGTTCTTGGAGAAATATCTGATGCTCAAGTCTCTTTCGAATTAGAAGAACAGCTGAAGAATATTAACTCGGCAAGGAACTCAATAATATTGCTAGATGGCGATTTAAAAGAAATGATGGGAGTAAGCAAGTCTCTGAGTTTATTCGAATCGCTTAAAAATACTTCAAACATCATTATTTCGATCTCAAAGGGTCTCATATTCCCCTCCATAAGGCTGCCTGAGGAAATTAACGATTCCCCATTTGTGGGGAGAATAATGAATGGGAAGAGCAATAGAGCGTACCTGGCTAAGCTCAGACTTGGGGCCCCCCTACTGAAGATTGAGGCATATCCAGAGATGGAATTAGAAGAGCTTAGTAGAGCATTAGCATCGCTCATAAGCATAGATGGTGTTGAGTATGGTTATCCCGAGGCCCTGAGGATTGCACACATATATTCTAAACTCCTGCCGGTGGAAGTTTTAACACTCAGGTGCGTTATGCAAAGGAAGTTTGGAATAGAGATTTTAAGAGAAATAGACAACCGAAAGATACTTTTGGGAGGGTTTTGGAGCTGATAACAATTCTTAGGAAAAACGGAGTAACATACGAGCTTCTCGAAACCCCCGGGAGAGATAGAATTGTGGGAAGCTACTTGATATTAATCGATACGGACGCTAAGAGAAAGCTTCTGCTTCAAATCATAGATGTAAACTACTTGAGCATCCCGGGGGAAGTGGAGGAGATAATAAGGATAAGCAAGAGGGAGGAATCGTACCTCGTCTTGGAGGAGGATGAGGGTCTTAGAAAAATACTGGATGAACTCTTAGACTCTAGAGTGCTGGTGTGCAAAGTTCGTGCAGCGTTCTCTCTTAGCGACGAGAATATAGATTTTCAATGGGCTCCCTCCAGGCTGAAATCTAGGATTTATGAGCCGAGCAATGAGGAGCTTAGGGAGCTGGTTGTCAGCAAATACGCTATTCCGGTTAAGATTAGTAACAACGCTGAGATCGATTTAAGTGCTTTAGACGGAGGGTTGACTCTAATAGTTGGTAAGAAGGGTTCCGGAAAGTCTAATCTGTCGAAAACACTGGTGGCGAGGCTTTTAGAACACGGTGGGCGCTGCCTCGTGTTTGACATAAATGGTGAATACGAGCCTGCAACCATGAGAGGTAGGTTCATAGTGTTGAAGCCTGGTGAAAACATGTTTCTAAGCATATCCGGTCTCGGCAAAGAGCTTTTCATCACCTTAATGGAGACCATCATGGGCCTGCCATCTTCCTCAGTCTGGGAATTGAGAAGGATACTCGACTCTTTAGAGAGCAAGGGTTTACTGAGCTTGAAAAACCTTTGCAACGAAATATTCTTCGGAAGGTTTAACGACCTTGTTAAGGAGGCACTTATCAGGAGGCTGACTGTTTTACGAGAGAGCGGTTTGTTCAGCGATTCTGAGGCAACGGATCTTGACGGGTTGCTTAAGGAAGCTTCTGATAAAGCTATAGTGATAAACCTGAGAGGTCTGCCGAGGGCCTTTAGGCAACTCATAGTAGAGACAGTGCTCAACAAGATTGTGAGGATGCTGGAGGACGGTGAGATAAAACCGCTCTTCTTATTTGCAGAGGAGGCTCAATCCTATCTGGATGAGAAAGCCTGGGAGGATTATATAACCCGGATGAGGCACATCGGATTATCAGTAGTCTTCATAACTAATGAGCCTGATAGCTTGATGAAATTCGTATACAGGCAGGCTGACAATTGCTTCATATTCAGCCTGATGAATGAAAACGACCTAAGCTATATTTCAAGAATGTCGAAGATAGATGCGGAGTCTTTAATGAGCCTAGTTCCAACGCTACCCGTTGGAAAATGTTTAGCATTCGGAAACATAACCAACAACATCCCGATGATACTTATTACGGATAGGGAAAACGTGTTTAAAACCGGAGGTACTCGAAAAGTATTATTGGAGGCTGTGTCTAGAAGCTAAAGGTCTCCCACCCACTGTACTTAGCTAGCTCTCCCAATTCATCGTTTATCCGAAGCAACCTGTTGTATTTCGCGGTCCTCTCTCCTCTGCAAGGTGCTCCAGTCTTTATCTGGCCAGCGTTAAGGGCGACAGCAATATCGGAAATATAGGCGTCCTCCGTTTCCCCCGACCTGTGGCTTACGATAACCTTGTAATTGTTTTCGACAGCTGTTCTAAACGTGTCAAGCGATTCGGTGAGAGAACCACACTGGTTTAGCTTAAACAGTAGAGCATTTGCAGCCCCATTCCTTATGCCTTTGATAAGCCTCTCTTTATTGGTTACGAAGAGATCATCGCCAACTATTTGTACTCTTGAACCCATTTTCCTAGTGATTTCTGAGAATGATTTGAAATCGTTTTCTTCAAACGGGTCTTCTATTGATTTCAGCTTGAATTTAGAAACTAATTCAACGTAGTACTCGAGAAGTTCGCCTTCAGTAAGATTCTTCCCGTCTATCCTATACTTGCCGGAAGAAGGGTCGTAGAAAGATGATGAGGCAGCATCTATGCCGAGGAATACCTCTGAAAAAGAGTATCCCGTCTCCTCAATCGCTGTGGAAAGTAGCTCGAGAGCCTGTTCGCTAAGGCTGAGAGGCGGTGCAAAACCCCCTTCGTCGCCGACGTTTATGGACGACTTACCGTACTTCTTAACTATCACGCTTCTAAGGGTCTGGTAGACTTCTACCCCTGCTCTCAGCGCGTTGGGAAATTCCCTGAAACCTGCAGGTATTATCATAAACTCTTGTATGGATAGGTCGTTTCCAGCATGCTTGCCTCCGTTTATCACGTTCATCAACGGGACTGGAAGAACATTGCCCTTGTTCTCTCCAAGATATTGGTAAAGCTCCATCCGGCTTGCATTGGAGGCTGCCAGAGCATTGCTTAGAGATACCGCGAGAATAGCGTTTGCTCCTAGTCTAGATTTGTTAGGAGTCCCGTCCAACTCTAGCATTTTACTATCTATCTCGTGTTGTCTTCGGGAATCTAAACCGGTTAACGCTGGACTTATTACCTCATTAATGTTTCTAACAGCCTTAGAAACACCTAAGCCGTGAAACCTTTTCTCATCCCTATCTCTAAGCTCAACAGCCTCGTATTTGCCGGTGGAAGCGCCTGAGGGCACACCCGCTCTACCCATACTTCCTCCCTCAAGCTCAACGATTGCCTCAACGGTCGGATTGCCCCTAGAATCTATAATCTCCCTTCCCCGAACTCTTTTTATCCTGAACACGCTGTCCTCCATTTTTTCCGGAGGAGGCTTTCCGGAGCGTGATTTAAGGTTTGCTCATAATAGTGTCGGTAGTATGAATTCTGCAAAGAAAGCGATTATTAATGCTCCGTATATCAAGTCCCTACCTAGATACTTGTTTATTTTTGTTACGTACAGTACTACTCCTACCACAGCCATGGGAGCGTAGATCATTGATAATATTCGCAGTGACGCCTGTAATACCATGTTTGAGAATAATGAAACGCTTTTTTCAACGGAGTTAACGATGTTTTCAAGCAATTCTGTTAGCCAGTCGGGGCTCATTCGCTCGCTCTCCCTGATAATGGGTGTGAAATATTTCATCGCAATCCTGAGCATCATCATTCTTCTTCTACTATTCTGATTTCTTATACCTATTTAAGTGCCAATGAAATTAAAAGTTTTCTTTCTCTAGGAGATATTAGGGTCTTTTTCAACTGTTTTCGCGATTCTTAAAAATCTCTGATAAATAATTTGGTAAAATTATTTGACAAGGTTTAAATATATGTGTAATTTAAATCACACCGGTGCTCTAAATTGAGTAATGTAGAAATCCCGCCTCCACCTCCTCCGCCTCCACCTTCTATGCAATATGTTGTGGAGATTCCTCTCTCGTATCAGATTCAAACTTCAACGATAGTCTTCGAAGAGAAAGCGTCCCGTCTCGAATTACTGGTTAGAATTCTATGGTCATTTCTAACAACGCTAGTAGGTTTAGTATATTCTTTAGTCTTTGGAATCATCCTAGCGGTTTATAGTATTGTTGCATCAATTCTAAACATTATTAACTTCTTTGCAATTCTAATTACTGGAAAACGTTGGAAGCCGGCTTTCAATTGGCAATTGAAGCTCATAACTAAAAGCGCAACGCTGAATGCAAGGCTTTATAATTATTCGTTGAGAAGGATGCCGTATTTTGGATTAATGACTGATAAGAGACCACCATTGGAAATGGAACCCGAGCCTTCTAAAACTCCTGTGGGAGTATTAGCTTAATCCAGTGGTTCATTAATAACCCGCTGATTTTTCTTTTCTCTAATAATGTAAAATTCACAATTTAAAAAAATAATATTTGTGGTAATTCTACTCCTGAACCGCCCCATACCTATCCATCTTACTTAATAAAGATTTGATATCTGTCTCTTTAACCCTTATCTTGCCTCCTGCCGCTTCTTCTGCAAATTTTATTATCAGAGGCAAATATTTACGGTAAACATCCAACCTTTTCTTTTCCCTCTCCACACTTCTTTTTCTAGAAAGGTATGTGGAAATCTCTCTACTCGTATTTCTCAACCCGTTTAGAATCTCTCTCTCTATCTCAGGTCTGTCCGCAACATATTCTTTCCCAACTGTCTTGTAAGGTATTTTTGTAGAACATATATGTACGATTATTCTAACAGGATCTACCCTTGGGTCAATCTTATAACGCTTCCAATTCATCAGCTTGTTAACAACCTTGTACGCTACATCGTTAGCCTCGTCGTAGAGGAGAGGGATCCTGTTAGCATACCTGTATATTATTGGAGACCCGTCTGGGGGCGGTGTTATCTTGCCCCCGTATGCTATTCCTACCTCCACTATGAACGGGTGTCCCGAGTATGCTTGCGGCCTCCTGCTTTCAACAGCCAATACTTCGGGTTCAAGCTCTTTCTTAATTCCTTCTTTCAGAAGCTCCTCTCCTATCGGTGAAAGAACGCCCGCATCAGGTGGGAGAAAATCATCGTAACTCTTAAGGGCTTGAGTAAGCCTCACGATGTCATCCAATCCAAGGCTTCCAACGCTTTCATCAGGCGGAAGTTTAAGCTGCTCCAGTATCTTCCTGGCTGTTTCCTTTCCTACTCTGTGGAAACTTTTAGTCAAAAATGAAAGAAGAGTCTTCTTCTTATTTTCTTCAACAAGCCTCTTCACCATCTCGACGTCAACACCGTGGGGATGAGGCAATGTTTCCCTAGGGGGATTAGGCATTTTAAGAGTGCTTCGAGAAAACCTGATCAGCCTACCGTAAGTATCTACTAGCGTAATGTTGCCATAGGGCGTTACTAGAGCGCTGAGCTTAATATATTCAAGTATTTTCGGGAAGGCTCTAAAATAGTCGCCTTCAAGAGTAAAGCTCACAATGGTCCCGTTCCATCCGGTGGAATTAGGCTTCTCCTTTCTTTCTAAAATCATCGGCTCATTCTTCTTGATATCTATCATTATCTTGAAGAAAAATATTTTTTTCCTATATCCGACAGTTACTTCAAGAGGGTTATTTGTAGTTATCTGACCGTAGAGATACGCCATCTTCCCTCCTAGTCCAAAGGTGCCCCTCGACTGTATTAGTGTGTACTTGGATCCGAAAAGTATTTTGCCGAATGCGTTGGGAATGTGCTCCGGAGGAATGCCTCCCCCATTGTCTGCAATCTTTATCCTAACAATATTTCTTTCACTATCCGCCTGTCCTTCAATATTTAAAAAGAGGATTATATCAGGCAGTATCCCCCTAGCTTCACATGCGTCTAAAGAGTTTTCAACGAGCTCTCTCACAGCTGTGTAAAGTGCCCTAACTGGATTAGAGAATCCAGCTATATCCCTGTTCCTGTAGAAGAAATCAGCTGGGCTTATCTCCTTAAACTTCTCCTCCTGACTCATCTTCTGTTAACTCACTCCTCTCAACCCAGATTCCCTTTTCCAACTCTTTCCTCTTGTTTTCCAAATACCGGAAGACGGTGCTGAATTGAGCGCCCTCAAGTATTTTAAGGATCGTCCTGAAGGCTATTTCACAATTTTCTTCGTTGCCAATTATTCCAACGTTATACTTGTATATTGCTATTTTAACATCTGCAAGCTTTTCAATCCTCCTCCAAACCTTTCCGTCTCTTCCTATTATTCTTCCTTTAAGAGTCTTCATTCTCTGCGAGGATTCGCTTGCAAAATCTCTAAGGTCAATCTTCTTTAATGCAACAGCATCATCAAGAAGTTTTAGAGCATCCTCTCCTGAGAATCCGCAAGATATTGCATCAGATACTTTTTTAAGCTTAAAATATACTTCAGGGTTTTCAGCACTATATTCTACCTTAACCAGTCCATCAGATTCCACATGGATTTTTACACCCATTTTTTCCTCAAGCTCCTTCTTAATTTCACCGTTTCTCCCTATTAAGACGCCTACTCTTTCCTGCGGAATATCTAGGAAGAGGACATTAACCAATTTTCTTAACAACCTCCTCCACTGGCACCACTTCGGCGACCCAACTCTTCCTTAAAAAGAACCTATTTATGTTTTCAATATCCCTCCTTAAAAATTCTTCCGCCAAGGGGTGTGTCACTGGAACTGCTTGCGAGACATCTATAATAAAGGGTTCGCCGTTCCAGATCATTACGTTATACTCGCTAAGGTCGGCATGAACCAGCTTTGCCTTCTTGTAGCTTTTAGCCACGAAGTCAATTATTTTCTCATAAACTTCATACGGATTATCGAGCGATGGCACTTCTTTTAAGAGCGGTGCTCTCCGTCCATTCTCGCCGAGGAACTTCATTATCAAAATATTCTTCTGAACCAGAATAGGCTGGGGAACGGGAAGCCCTACCGCATGCATCGTACTCAAATTAGCGTACTCCTTCCTTGCCCACGTATATACGAGTGACCTGCTGTCGCTCTTTACTCTTTCAAAGCGCCTATCACCAACTATGTATTTCAGCATCATGCGTCTTATCTCCGTGTTGACCGTAAGGTATATCTTAACAGCAACCTCAATGTTGCCTTTTGCAACAGCATGGTAGACCTTAGACTCTTTACCTGAGGAAACCTCCCCGTTAAACTCTTTCAAAACTCCTTTCCTCAACAAATCATAAAGCTGCATCAATACTTCGGCGTTGAAAACTTCGCTGAAAACCTCGAAGTCCTCGCTCCTCTTAACTTTCATTCTTTGAAGTTTTTCTATTAGTTTCTCTCTAAGCTCAAGCTTGTCAAACACTTTCCCGCGAGTCATAATGCCACTATCCTAATGATACTGTTTCTACCGTTTTTAAGCAAAAAAGTATTATCCGCCAGCCTGCTCTTCAACTTCGCCGGCAAGCTCCTTCGTGAGGAAACCATTTTTGACAAGGTAGTCTATCTGACCAACCGTATACCTGTGAAGAATCTCGCCACGGTCAGGCTGAAAGGACCATGGCTCAACCAGAACGATATCATTTAGCTTAATCCATATTTTTCTCCTGAGCTTCCCCCTTAGCCTGCACTGCCTAACCTTGCCGTCGGAGCATAGTACCACAGCCCAATTCGAACCTAGAAGCCCCTCTACTTTTCCGAATAACTGCCCCTCAGAGGGCATTACTAGGGTCTCGGAAATATCCCTTTCACTATATACTTTTCTCTTTCCCATATGTCTCCTTGCATCACATGTTTGCTCTCCCTAATAAACTATATGCTAAGCCTTTTTAATGGACGCGTGTTTAAAGACGTATTATCATCATCAGCATTACTCCACCGATTTCCCTAACATTACTCGCCTTACCCAAGCCTCTTTCCAAAACAACCTTTACAACTTTGTTTCCAACAAGGTTGATAGAGTTTGCTTTTTCGATAAGGCTTAGAAGCTCTTTTTCATCCATAAGGATGCCACCGTAAAACTTCTCAGCCACGTTTATTTCTAAACCAGTTTCGTCACGAATAGTCTTGCCGAGAAGCTCCATGTCGCATGCTCCCACTATCCGAGTGGTACCGACGACATGTTCCTTCGCATAGAATTTTTTCTCCATTTTCAGAGGCTCTTAACAGGTGAGACTGCTCCGCAGCTTAAGCAAACCAGTTGTACTATGCCGCGCTTCTCTTTACTCAGTTTGGTGTCTGGTCTCTTGCATACAGGGCATTCCACGTAGGCCTTTATATAATCAGAGATTACTGAATCGAGCTGCTTATCGAGTATCCTGCCCTTCAAAACATAACGTCCTTCTCCAATTTCAGAATAAGAAGTGGCTAGTCTAAGAGTCATGTACTTCAGAATATGTTTAGGATCCCTGTTTAATATGTCTGCTATTTGGTTCAAGTTCTGAATTATCGTCTTATTCTTCTCGTTTATGCATTCAACGCTTGGCACATTCAGCCTCTCCCTACTTTCAGTCTTAGGTACCTTACTGAGTCCTCTGTCTAACCATTCTAAATAGTCTTTTTCACTATTTTTTTCCTTTATCACTTTAATTAAGTGTGAACAGAAACTCTTTAATAACGCTTTCTCTCAACAGTAAATGACCTCATGAAGCATATATTGATAGTGGGAAGCGTTGGGAAAGACGAGCATTTCAAGATAGACTCTTTTTACAGACTGCCTGAGCCGTTTCACCCCTTCCTTAAAAAGACGATTCCCGTTTCTCAGATCAGTCGGCTTTTCGGCTCTGAGTGGGATAAGGAAAAAGTATACTCTGTTTTAAAGCATCATAGTGTTTCACCTGTCCACTATAGCTATGGTGGTAGGGCTCCTCATGTTGCGTATGGTGTCGCGAGGCTTGGGGGCAGTGTTAGACTGATTACGACTTTCGGCAATGATTATGATTTGCCATACCCTGGCTTTTTCGACGGGGGCTATTATAGTCACTTAGCACGTAATAACGTTGGGATGAATCTTGCTATCGTTGAGGATGGTGACAATGCAAGCAATCTTAGCTCTGAAACCTTGAACTCTGGGGTTTGGGCCGTCATGAATAAGACGACATCCACCATTAGCTGCATAAAGGATCAGGAGAATAACGAGTTCTTCATAATAGATGATGTAGATGGTGCAAGTGGAGTTGAGAAAACCCGTCCTGTGCCAGAAGCCGAGTTTGAATCTGCTGGCCTGCTCTTCGTAACCTCGTCTGAAACACCTTTTATGAAGAGCTCAATACTCGCAGCTAGGAAGAGAAATATAGAGGTGGTTGTTGACGTAGCTTCCTACGGAGTTACTGAAGACTATGTCCGTGTAATGGTTCCGAATTCAAAAATAATACTTGGGAACAATAATGAGATTAAGCAAGTAATTGACTTTTTGAAGCTTAAGAATGTTAGTGAGCTTTTCACAATCGGGTCAGAGTATCCTTATGCCATTGTGTTAGAGGATAAGCTGAATGGATTGATAGAAATACATTACAGGGATGGCGGGTTTTCAAGGATAGGGCCTGTAGAATTCGAAAAAACTGGGAATGCAATAGGGTGTTGCGATGGTATTGCTGCAGGCATTTTAACGGGCCTCCAGAAAGGATTGAAGCTTGAAGAAGCCTGTAAAATAGGTCTGTTAGAAGCGTATTCAATATGGAAGGTTGAAGGCGTTCAAGAGGGCATGTTAAGCTTAGAAGAATTGAGAAGCATGTACATGAAGGTTTTCGGGGGAACTCCTTTCTAGGAGGTAAAAAGTTTTTAAAAACACTAGTGACGGGGATACGGGAGTTGGCTGGAAGCGCTGAGCTAGGGGTGAAAAAGATAGAGTGGGCCCGTAGGCACATGCCTGTTTTAAGCAGGGTTAGGGAAAGATTTGCCAAAGAACGTCCCTTCGAGGATACTGTTTTCTCAGTGACTCTCCACGTTACTAAGGAGACTGCTAATCTAGTAGAGACCCTGAGGGATGGTGGTGCTGAGATATACTTAACTCCTGCAAACCCTCTTTCAACCGATAATGATGTTGCTGAAGCCCTCAAGCATAGGGGGATTAATGTTAGGGCTTGGAGGGGCATGGACCATGAAGAGTATTTTGGAGCAATAGACTGGGCCCATTCCCATTCTCCATCAATAATTATTGACGATGGTGCAGACTCTATCGTAAGAGCTCATGAGAAGAATATTTTTTCAAATTTCAAGGTCTACGGTGCCTTGGAAGAGACAACTACTGGGGTTATAAGAATCAGAGCGTTGGAGAAGGAGGGTAAACTGAAAATACCCGTGTTCTTCATAAACGAAGCGCAGTCTAAGAAACTGTTTGACAACCGGTATGGGACAGGCCAGTCTGGGATCGATGGAGTAATAAGAGCAACCTCCATACTGTTTGCTGGTAAAAGGGTTGTAGTATGTGGCTATGGGCTAGTTGGAAGAGGAGTTGCGAGCAGAGCCCGCGGTCTGGGCGCGTCTGTAATAGTCACTGAGACATCGCCCATAAGGGCTCTTGAGGCGGTTATGGATGGTTTCACAGTGATGCCAATACTTGAAGCTGCTAAAATAGGAGATGTATTCATAACTGCAACTGGCAATATTAAAGCTATTCCCTATGAAGCAATATTGTTAATGAAGGACGGTGCTATTCTTGCGAATGTTGGGCATTTCGATGTTGAGATAGATGTTGCGACACTTTACAAGGAGGCGAAGAGCATTGTTGAGATCAAGCCGTTCGTGGAAGAGGTCTTGCTTCCCAATGGCAAGAAAATATACTTGCTCGCGAAGGGCAGGGTTGTAAACCTAGTGTTAGCTGAGGGCCATCCCCCAGACGTGATGGATATGAGCTTTTCAAACCAGGCCTTGGTATCAGAATACATTGTGAAACATAAGGATCTTAAGACCGGGATTTACAATGTGCCGGAGGAAATAGACATGATGGTTGCATCCATGAAGCTTGAGACGATGGGCGTTAAGATAGACGAGTTGTCTGAGGAGCAGAGGAGATACTTGTCCTCATGGAGTATCTAGGCTTCTTCGAGCAGACCTATTGCTTCTTCATCGTTCAAATCTCTCTTTAAAACTTCTCCGAGCAGAAAGTTGGGTCTATGAGATACTACACGTACGTATACAAAGCTTCCAAGCCTAGCGGGCTGTTTTAAAACTATCGGCTTATAGTAAATGTTTCTAGCTATGAAGCTTCCTGGAATAGTGCCTCTTTCATCGACGAGTGCCACCCCCTCCCAGCCTACCCAGGCCCTGTTCTTCTCCTCTTTATTTTCCAAGCTAATTTTAGAAAGGATCCTGCTCCTTGCTGAAACCACTTCGGTAGGAAGCTTTGGCAATTCGGATGCAGGAGTCCCCGGTCTAGGATAGAATTTAGAGACGTTTAGAAAATCGGGTTTAACCTCCCTTATCACTTTAAGGGTTTCTTCAAAATCGGCATCACTCTCAGTAGGGTACCCAACTATAATGTCTGTTTCAAGAGATATTTTAGGAATTTCTGCTCTCAGTTCTGAAACAATCTTGATAAAATCCTCTACAGAATAATCTCTATTCATCTCTCTAAGAACCTTATTGCTTCCGCTTTGAAGCGGAATATGTATGAATTTGAAGAACCTGCTTTTCTTCAACGCTTCTATTATTCTTCTAAGGTTCTTCAGGGTCCCCCATGGGTTCATCATACCTATTCTAACTAGGAATACCCCGCTAACCCTTTCAATATTTTCAAGAAGCTTTATTATGTTGCTCCCCTTATCTAAACCGTATATTGCATTATCTTGTGATGAAAGCCAGATTTCCCTGATGCCTTTTTCGACGCGAGTCTTAACAGCAGAAACAATTTCATCAATATCGTAGCTTCTTAGCCTTCCCCTGGCAAACCTGGTTGCACAATAACTACAGGCTCCTAAACAGCCTTGAGAAATAACTATTTTACCTATAAAGGGGTTTTCCCCCATACAGGGAAGCAGATTGCTGAAGCTTCCACTGTTCAGGTTAACATATCTTCCCCCTTCAGAGACTTTTTGCACAGCCTTAAAGATCTCCTCGCCTACGGCAGGCCCTAAGACTCCTTCGACGCTTCTTACCTCCATAATCCTGTCTACTCCAATTATCTTGGGGAGACAACCCGTCACAATGACCTTCTTGTCCCTTCCTATAGTGCTGAGCTTATAGAGAATCTTACTTTCTGTGGGGGTTTTAACCCCGCAGGTGTTGACTATAACGATATCCGCCTCCCTCTCATCATTCACTAGGCTGAAGCCGCGGCTGGCGAGTACACCAGCCATAGCCTCGCCCTCCGCCCTGTTCACGGCGCATCCATAGTTCAGCAAGAATATCTTATTGCTCAATCCCAGTCTCTTTCCTTATTTTTCAGTATCATGCTAGGAGAAGCGGGCTTTCTGATAAGCGTTTCCGAGTCACTAAAGAAGAATTAAAGTATAAAAAGAAGATTAGTCCTAAGGGATTTAGGGCCGGTAGTTCAGAGGTAGAACGCTGGCTTCGCGAGCCAGATGCCAGGGGTTCGAGTCCCCTCCGGTCCATTTTTTAAAAATGACATTAAACATGAACCTGATTCATGCGGATCTTTCATAAGGAGATTAAAGATTAAAATGATGCTCTTAGTCTTAAGATTGGATACTTTGAAGCAGGACATGACAGTAATAGTAATACTTTCTTCCGTCTTTTTCTCCATCTCCGTTTGGAACCTAGGTCAGATGGATATTCCTCTGACTACAGTTAAATTCCAAACCCCCGGGGGCGAAGGATTTTACGTCCTTCTCAATAGTTCTGAGAGAATTGTCTCAGTCAACGTTCTGCTTAAGAAAACGGCTGATTGTATTCGGTTTTCAGCATACACGGAATCTCCGGAGGAATTTGTATGCGTGATGAAAACTGGTTTAGATGGTTGCTTCTACCTGCCTAGGATTGGAAAAAACATCATCCTTAAAATAGAACTATTATTCGACGATGAAGACCTCGTTGGAGACCAGACTGGCGGCGCCCAGCCGTTCCCAGCGATGACCGCCTACCCGGACGGTAGGGTTGACGCAAAAGACCTCGCGTTCATAAATGATTGTTTGAATAGCGTTGAAGGGTGGAGAGGCTGGAACTATATGGCAGACATCAATCCCGATAGGTCGATAAACGGTATGGATCTGGGAGTGGTGCTGAACAATCTTGGCAAGACTGGGACGTACATTAAGAATCTCACAGGGGTCACCGTAAGGTTTGACGTCGATGGCGAGAAAACTCCTGATGAAAAAGGTTTTGTCCAAATCCCCCCGGGTGCTACGAGATTTACTGTTATGCGAAACAAACAGCCCATAGGCGCGATGGTTACTTTCTGGGAGCTCAGAGAATTCTCCTTAGATGGTTACTATTGTTGGAGGAGTATTCACATAAATGCTGAAAGCAGTTGCATCGGCTTCATCCTAGGCCCCTCTTCAGGGGAAATTGCTGAGATAATAGTGGTGGGTATGGGAAACAGGATTATCCCAATCAGCTCGATTAAGGGGATAGGTATTGACAACGATGTTTTGAAAAATCTGGTAGATGAGCAGGATAAGGTTGAGTATCCTCCAACATACATGTCTGAAACATATTTTGACGAGATATACTTTGTGAGGACTGCGGAAGAATACTTAAAGCTTGAAGAACCGTATGAATGCGTCCATCCTCCCCTAGGGAAACTTATTATCGCTACAGGTATTGCGGTTTTCGGTTACAATCCTTTCGGATGGCGGATTATGGGAGTAATGTTCGCCACACTCATGATACCGGTGATGTACTTTCTGGGTCTTAGGCTTTTTGAAACACGAATAGCTGCATTCGTAGCTTCCTTCTTATGGGTTTTCGAGTTTATGCATTTCACGATGGGGAGGATCAGTACTGTAGACACTTATGTCGTCTTCTTCTCCCTGCTTTCGCATCTTTTCTTCTTCACTTATTTGAAGAATTCTTCGAAGAATAAAGTCGATAACCGACTACTGTTTTTTGCTACCATCTTTTTCTCCCTTGGGTTCTCGACGAAATGGACAGTTCTTTTCGGATTCATCGGCAATGTTCTTCTCCTCACCGGATTCAGGCTTAAGGGGCTTATGAAGAACCAGGTTAAATGGTCTTCCAGAATCGACGAGCTTATACGCTACCCTATTTCACCGTTATTCTGTTTCCTGGTCATCGGAATAATAGTGTATTTCTCAACGTTTATTCCATACATGATGGTCGGCCATTCCCTTTTAGATGTCTTCGGCGCTCAATTCGGAATGTACAGGTATCATGCAACCTTGGAGGCTACTCACCCGTTTGCGTCACCATGGTGGAGCTGGCCCCTGATACGTACGCCAATCTGGTTTTATGTTTCGTATTTGTGGAATGGAATGGTTTCAACAATAACTTGCATGGGTAATCCTGTGATCTGGTGGTTTGGCACAGCCTGCCTAGCCTTCGTCATTGCCAAGTCGGTTTTAAAAAGAGACGTGGCCTCCATATATATTGTTTCAATATTCTTTTCCCAATGGCTGTTTTACGCATTAATATCGAGATGCGTATTCCTCTACCATTTCTACCCTAATGTTCCCTTTCTAGTATTTGCTGCAACTGCATTGCTTAACGATGTTTGGAGAAGAAGCAAAAAGTATGGATTTTTCATCATCGCAGCGTATCTGATTATTGTTGTAGCAGTGTTCTACTTGTATTATCCCGTGATATCGGGTATGCCGTGTCAAATCGCTTGGAAGGACTCTTTAAGACTATTCGACAACTGGATCTTTTAGGTGGTGCAGATGGGCTCGGAGGAGCTTGTCGATGTTTCGATAATCTTCCCAGCGTACAACGAGGCTAGGAGACTTCCCTCGGCCGTGGAGGAAACGATTAGCTTCCTAAGGGGTTTTGCCAACTCGTATGAGATAATAATTGCCGAAGACGGGAGCACGGATGGAACTGATAAGGTTGCTTCACAGCTTTCAAAGAAATACGATTTCATCAAGCATATCCATAATGACAAGAGGCTTGGGAAGGGTAGGGCATTAAAGGAGGCTTCAAAAAAATCTAGGGGGAAGATCATAGTTCACATGGATGTGGATCTTGCAACAAATATTAAGCATCTGAGAGAGCTCGTGCAGTCTATAATTGACGGTTACGATTTCGCCATAGGTTCTAGACTGCTTCCTGAGAGTAGGGTTGAGAGAACCTCTTTGAGAGAATTCACGTCTAGAGTCTATAACTTCATGGTGAGAATGCTTTTTAAAACAGGGATTAGAGACCATCAATGCGGGTTTAAGTCTTTCAGGAGGGAGGCTCTTATGAAGGTCGTTGACGAAGTGGAAGCTAATCATTTATTCTGGGATACTGAGCTATTGGTTAGGGCGTTGAAAGAGGGTTGCAGGATAAGGGAGATGCCTGTCGAATGGAAGGAGGGTGGAGTAACTAAAGTAAGGCTTTTCAGAGATTCGGCTACGATGTTTCTTCAAGCATTGAGGCTTTGGCTGGAGCTGCGGATGAGGCGATTCCACGTGGGAAAGCATTGATGCTAAGACAGTTTTTAAAGAACTTTAAAAACCAAGTATCTTCTACCTCCTAAAGTCTTATCGTAAATCTTCTCGAATTTTCCCGATTCGTTGAAGAACCTAATGTTAATGGTGAAGCCATTGTCTTCGGCAAAGAGTTTTTCATAGTCTGTTATCACTATGAAATGTATGTCGTATTGTTTGATAAGCGTATAGTTTCCCCTAAACATTTCTATTAAGTCTGTTTTAACCTTTTGAATTCTGTCCCACCTTATTCCGTGGCTCCAAAGCCATCCTTCATACCCCAAGACTATTTGTCTACCTGCCAGCGTGGGTATTGGATTGAGGAAGTGCGTGCCTGTTAAGAATATTGATTCAGGAGGCGTGTTATCCCGCACCCACTCGGCAAACTCAACATCTGCTTTAGGCCACATTAATAGGTCTTCTTGAAAAACCTTAGCGTGGCTAAGAAAGCCTGAGGCGGTGCTGAAGAATAATACGATTGCTAAAAACGCATATCCGAGCATTACTTTTAAGCGTTGCATATGGGTGTTAGAAGCCTTTCTCAAGTCTTCTCGAAGAATTCTTGAGAACTCGAGAATGCCGAAAGATGCTACTATCAATATAAGTATATGGCAATGCAGGAAAACCTTATAGTTATCCCAATCCCAAGGCTGGAACCTTATGAAGTTCCCCAATAAGAATACCAATAAATATGGTAGGGAAAAGTTTCTAACGAATCTACTGGTCTTGAAAAATCCGAATACAAACGGTATTAAAACAATCCCCATGTTCATAAACCAGAAGAGGGCTAGAAATGAGATGCTTCTCAATGCTGAAATCAGAATTCCTAGAGGAGTATTCCAGTTTAAAGACATTATTTTGACAGTGTTTTCCTCAAGCCAACCGATGCTTGACCCGACGAAGCCAGCTCCCACCTGCATCCTGATGAAGAGAAGCTGCGGGAACGCTAGAATAGCCATCGGGATGAGGAAGCAAGCGAAGAATTTCAAGTTCTTTTTAAACAAGACGGATTCGAGGAAGAATATGATGGACACTGTTAAGAATGAATGGGGATGTATGCTCGGTAGCAAACCCGTTAAAAAACCTGAGAGGAAGATCTCTCTAACGCTCTCTCCACTTCTAATAGCGTGGAAAATTAACGTGTATACTATTATAGAAATCCCCATGCCTAGTGAGCTCGCTCTCTGAGGCATCAGCATTACTATAACGGGATTTCCAAAACGTATGCCTGGCAGCGGCGAAATACCCGAGCCGGAATAATCCGTCGGCAAATTTAGCATCCAATTCATAAAGCCATATTTCGTGATATCGGTAAACGCGTAGAGAATGCCCAAGTTGCTAGAGAAGAAAAATAATAATGCTGAAAGTAATCCAACATTTTTCCTTCCTGTAATTCTAATGGCTAAGGAGGCTATCCAGCATAAAAGCGAGACTTGGAAAAGCACGTTGGGGATTATTATGCTACTTCTAAGGTCGAAACCAGTCTCCATCAGTATTGAAGACAGAAAATCTACCAAGGGAGGGTAAGACATCGATGCATTGAGCATCACCGGATACTGAGGAGGAAAATTATTCCTGTACACGAAGGAGTTGATCACTGAAATATGGAAGCAATAATCCCCAGTCACGTAGGAGGAACCATACAAAGAACCAGACTTCTCCCTCAAAACGCATTGAAGATTTAGAGAAGTGAACGCTATCAATCCGAATAAGATAATGAAAAGCCTCTCTGCTTCAAACGTTACGACCCCTTTTATCGATTGCCTCTCCCTCATCAGCATGAGAACTATTGCAACCATGATTACCGCGATTCCAATTCCAATGGTTAGAAAATCAAGTCCGCCGTGCAAGTAAGAGATTAGGTACAGGATCGTTGCTGATGCTGCGTGTCCAACGAGTATTGAAAAGCATATTCTCTCCTCCAAAGTGAGAATTGTTCTGAGAATTTTCGAAAGGGCTGCGCCAAGGGAGATACTGAGAAATATGAAAAACGCTCCCAGAGGGCTTACCGCCATTACCAACAGCCTTCTCAACTCTTACTCGCGATTTTAATAAGTATTGTTTTTTCAGGAGTGGCGAGTAGCCTAACATGATTTTTAACGGTTCCGACAAGAGTCGATGATCGCTTTAGTCTCCGGGTGCTACGAAAACACTTTTTAAACCCCCATTGACGTCATAATCCGACTTAGAAACGCTTAAATAAGCGTTGCCCCCCTCTATGTTTAGACCACACCAAAAACGGCGTGCCCCTAGATCTCGGTACGCACCGGGTATGAAGAGGGGACTCCCGGTGTGGTTACATGATGTTGAGGACTCGAAAAGAGTCTGATGCTGTTTGAACATGTGAGGATA
>CAZTSG010000024.1:0-2655 GCA_964616835.1 uncultured Nitrososphaerota archaeon
GGGATAAATATTAGTTTGGTGAAAAGGGATTTTGAGTAGAATGGAGAGGCTTGAAGTCGGAGACTTGACGGAGGAAGAGATTAGGATCGTAAAAGAGTTTATCAATTCAATTAGGGCTAGGAGGGTTGAGAAGCTGAGGAGGAGTGAGAAAGTAGTGTTCAAAAGCTGGCCTTTAAAGGTCAAGGGTAGGCTTACGAGAGAAGAAATCTACGACTACCTTTAACATCACTGCTCTTTTAGACACTAACGTTCTTGTTTACGCTGCTGACGAGGCTTTCCCTTCCATCATAAGAGGTTTAATGGATAGAGGCTTAGCTAAATTGACCGTTCAACGCATCTTTAGTCGGTTAGCATGCGCTAAAATTCCCATCTACAACGCTGGTTCTGCCTGTCTTTTCTTCCAAATCCGACTTTCTAAAAAGAGTAGTTTAACCATATTGCGAGCCTTTATTACCAAAATTTTTGAGGTAATATTGTTCAAACTATGCGTCCCGACACTAACAATCATATTTTCTCTATGACTGAGAAAATTTTATAAACAATTATCTCAACAACTATTATATTATGAAGGAAGCAAGGGTGAGAAGCTACATCGAAGATTGGTATACCAGGAATCTTCCGCCTTTAGTGGAAAGAGAGCTCTCCGTAAAGCCGGTAAAAGATAAGGCTATTTCGATAGTTGGGCCTCGGAGGGCGGGGAAAACCTTCTATTTCTACCAGCTGATAAGGGGGAATAAGGAAAACTGCCTCTACTTGGATTTTGAAGATTCCGCCTTGATAGATGTGAAGTTTGATGAAGTCCTGGATGTGATAAACCTCTTCACCGAGATAACCGGTAGGGTTCCAACGGATATCTTTCTAGACGAGGTTCAAAGGGTGGAGAAATGGGAAACCATGGTAAGAACCCTCTTGAACAGAGAGAGTTATAGAATTTTTGTCACCGGTTCCTCTTCCAAGCTCTTAAGCAGGGAAGTGGCTACTCAACTGAGGGGGAGGTCTTTAACTTATTTTCTATTCGGCTTTTCGTTCAGAGAGTTTCTAAGGGCCAAAGGGGTTGAGTTGGAAGAGGTCTTAAGCGGGCTTGAAAAAGCAAAAATAAAGAATTTGTTGAGAGAGTACCTTGAATTCGGCAGCTTTCCAGAGGTCGTGTTGAGAGAGGATAAGGAGAAAATTCTGAAGGAGTATCAGGACACGATTTTCTTTAAGGACTTCGTGGAAAGACATGAGCTTAAAAGCATCGAAGTAGCAAAGTTCGTTTTCTCTCAAGCACTCCAAAGTTTTTCACACGAGTTTAGTGTAAACAGGCTTGTAAATCTGCTAAAGTCTAATGGTGTGAGGATGGGGAAAAATACCGTTTATGATTACGTTGAAAAATTGCAAGACACGCTGGCTGTTTTCTTTGTGAGAAAATACTCGGAGAAAATCTCTCTGAGAGAATCTTGGCCAAGGAAGGTCTACATATGCGATACGGGAATTTCTAAGGTGGTTCGATTTTCAGAGGATTTTGGAAGGCTGATGGAGAACGCTGTATTCATAGAAGAGATGAGGAAAACAAATGATAATCCTTTGCTTGAAATATTCTACTGGAAGGATCGCCAACAAAATGAAGTAGATTTTGTCTTGAAGGAAGGATTAAGAATTAAGCAACTAATTCAGGTTACTTACGCCAATGGCAGAGACGAAATAGAGAGACGCGAGATAAGGGCGTTGCTTAAGGCTAGTGAAGAACTCGGATGCAGAGATCTGCTTGTAATAACTTGGAATTACGACGATGAATCAGAAATTGAAAATGAGAAAATTAAATTCATTCCACTATGGAAGTGGTTGATTATGCGTACAGAATAAGTAGCATGCGAAGATCATGTGAACTACTGTTCTTATCATTTACAAAGCATTCGCTTCAAAATCTAATAGAGATTCGTCAGTTCTAATCGTAAGGAACTAAATAATTCTTCATAGTTATAATCTTTTTCCTCATCAAGCTTTTTAATATCTGGGAAGCGGACAGCACACTCAAAATTATTCCTCGGTTTTAAAATGGGGCTGTCTTTTAGATGTCTCGTGTTTTTAGCTTGTTCAGAGAGTTCTTAACTTTTCCATATGGAAACTTTAGTATCTAATGGTAGAGGATGATGTTTCGTAACTATCTTGGAAATGCTTGACGCTTTGGAAGATAGGGATTTTTGACGGATTCAATTCGGGAAGCCGAAGAGGATGTCCAAACGAGAGGGGTGAGAAGCTGTAATGAGTCCGTTCTTCAGACAGAAGGAGAATGAATTACGGTGGCGGTGGAGGAGGCAGTGAAGGCTTCTTTTTAATAATTATCAGCAACAAAATTGCTATAACAGCTATAATTAATGCTATAGCTATCATTGCCAGTAATAGAAATTGAGCCATGCTCATGCCAACGCCGAAGAGCTCTATGAACACGTCGACACTAAGCTCCTCAACCCCGTCATCGTTCAGGTTAACCATCTTGGAAACGTACCACTCGTCGTACTTGGCGTTAATACTGTAGCTTCCAGCCGGGAGCTCTATGTTGACCACACCATCCTTATCCGTCACCTTTGTCGCAACCTCTACACCCTCCTTCTCAACCTTTACGATAGCACCTTCAAGAGCCTGGCCTTGAGCACCCTTAACCCTGACCGTCAA
>CAZTSG010000024.1:2755-20501 GCA_964616835.1 uncultured Nitrososphaerota archaeon
TTACGATAGCACCTTCAAGAGCCTGGCCTTGAGCACCCTTAACCCTGACCGTCAATGACACTAAGACGGTCCCTGACCGGCCATTCCACTTCCTAGGCCTACTAGGAATTTTCCTCGCGATGCTTACAGGAGCAGCCATCAGAGTAGTCGTAGAACTATTCTTAGAAATGAGGAGGAGTAAGCGTAAAGAAATTACTGGATGAAGCTAGAGTCTCGAACAGAGAATTCCCTATCTAAAAATGGAAATAGCAGGCTTCATTTTAGTAGCACAAGTATTTTGTCTTTCAAGACTGTTAAGCCCCATATGGTGAGGTTGACGATATTCTATTACAAAGACTTTAATAGTGTCTCCCGCTTTAGTATTGATGGATGAGCAATATTTCATTGGCCCGTAGATGACTGAGACAAGCAGAACGAGATTTGAAAGCGAAAACTACGAATGGGCTTGCTTCCAGGCTCAACAGGCGGCTGAGAAAGCGTTGAAAGTGGTTCTCTTTCTCAGAGGGTTTAGGGCGGTTTTGACGCACTCGGTCTTCGAGCTAGTCAATAGAATCGGAGACGAAGAGCTTAAGAGGGAGGACATCAAGTTTCTAGATAGCGTCTACATTGCTTCAAGATACCCTAATTCTTTCTCGGAGGAGATTGTGCCGTCAGAGTATTTTGATAAGGGTGATGCTGAAAAATGCTTAAGGTTGTCAGAATTAATATTGAAGAAGGCGAAAAAAACATATAGAGACCTAGAGAATAGGCTGATCGAGTTTCTGAAAAGGATAAGGGCACGGTTCGGAATTAGGAGAGTCCTAGTTTACGGTTCATTCGCTAAAAGGGAACTGCATGAGGGAAGCGATATAGATATTATCATGATAGGTGATTTTAGGGGGAAAATGCACGAGAGAATACTGGAAGTGTTGCGTGAAACAGACTTGCCAATAGAACCCCTATGCTATACCGAAAGCGAGTTTCAAAAAATGTTTTAAAATAAAAATCCTTTACTCCTAGAGGCGCTTGAAAAAGGATACTGGTTGAAGATCTAAACCTAAGCACGCGCTAGGAGAAGCACAGAGGAAGTTTACGTGAAGATAGGATTCATGCCGATCCAAGAAATCCGATTTCGAGTAATCATTCTTCGAGAACAATCTTAAGGTCTCCAACCTCGTTATTGAAAAACACCTACACCAACTATCTTAACTGCTTCAATCCTACATTTATCCATCAAACGCAATACTCCTTTAACTCTTCTTCAGTTTTAGGTAGGGTTATTCTAACGCTCTCGCTAGGATCATCCTTGAAGATAACTATCCAATCTGTCTCAATAGATTTCTAATGCTGAAAGCCCATACGGCCTTGCGTATTCCACTTTCCCCGTGGAAGGGTCTATCCTCAGCCCTAGCCCCTCGAGAACCGTCACGCCGAGAAGGGGCTCGGGAACATCCAGCACAGCCACCATAAAAATCCCGTCTCTATCCAAGAGCTTGATGTAGGCCGGTCCAACTCTAGCCTTAACAACCCTCTTATCGGCAAGCGTTAAACCGACTTCATACCTAGCTTCTATGCCAAGCTCAGACGCGAGGGCTGGGGGTATAAGCGGGTAGAATGCGCCGCTGTCAGCCAGCATATCAACCTCCCTAATTCTGCTCTTCTCCGGATTGCCCAGAATGCACCTAACTCTCACAAAACCCATCTTAACGCTTCTATAAACAGTATTCCAGCTACCTCCTAATAAGGCTTTAGATGAAACGAGTTAAGAGGCACCTGCCTCGGAGGAGTTTACGATAAGAGAATTGTCCCGATTCCTAGGAGTATGACATTAAATGGAAAACGTTTGTTCTAAACCGCGTAATACCCTCGTCTGTAGTTTTCCCGGTTGAATACGGCTTTTGTCCTCCAAACGTGGTTTGACAACGGAGACCCGCTGGACATAATGACGCTAAGCTATGAGCCTCTTGAAGTGGGATGCAAGATTCAATGGGTACAGAGATGTTAACGACTTTCACCCTCATAAGCTTAGGGAGATGCAGGAGTTTTTCGAAACTTACAATCGTCTCGAACCCCATAAGTGGGTTAAGTTCAGAGTGGAAGAAAACGAAAGAAGCAATTAAAATAGTCGAATACGCTATGAAAAATTCGAAGAGGTTAAAAAGAATATCATTTAAAACACATAAAATCTTTCTCAACCTTCACTTACATCAAGTCATCCATTGCCATGAAAAAGATACTAAGTATTTGGCGAAAAAGGGAATTAGTAACCAGATGGCGGAAATAAATAATTCTATCTACAACCGGATTATCCTATTCCCCGTAGACCTTCTTTACAGCATCTCTTGTAACAATCTGGCTTGAAACCAGTTTTTCAAAATCCGCTAAGAGGAATGACTTGCCCATTGACAGTTTTTTGAAGAGAAGGTATAACAAGGCTTCGGATGTGAACAAGGCTCCTTTAGTAGAAGAGTCTTTCTCAATATCGCTAAGGTAGTCCACGTTCCCGTAGGATGGTGCGATGAACGCGAAATACACTTTTCTAATACCATACTGCTCTTCAATCCTCCTCCTAGCCTGTTGAACATAGCTTATCATTGCCCTCTTATCCCTAGCGTCCAGAGAATAGTTAAACCTGTTCTTGCAGTCATAAACGACAGCAAAATCCTTCGCGTAAATTATGCCGTCGGGGTACTCGCCCTCCTTCCTATAGCCGAACTGGTCTACTTCAAAGCCAATGGCTCTGAAGATTTCTGCAACCCTGTCCTCATAATCCTCGTTTGAAGCAGGCTTTAGAACTTCTTGAAAATGTTTACCAATCCAGTCGCGCCAACGCAAAGACTCTTCTACGAGCATCCTCCATTGAGAAGGTATTCTAACCCCGAGCCTGTCCAAAACCTCTAAGAGCTTTTCTCCAGGCATACTGAAAAACAAGTCTTGGAAGCCTATTCTGCTTAGAAGCCTGTGGCTTGGCAAATTCTCGATCTTCGAGACGAACTGGATGCTGAACTGCAGCTCACCCCTATCGTTCTCATTAATCTCATTAACTATGAGGAAACACGGGGGATTAGAGCTTAGATCCTTGTCCCTATGCTTAATGTAAACACCTATTCCTGCGAGGGGTAATCCTTCCTTCAAGTATTGAATGGTCTTCAACCCCCTCCCAGGATAGCGCACCATACTATTAGTCTCCCAGTAGTTCTCAGACCACCCCGTGCAGAGAATTAAAACCTCCCTCATCCATTCCACCCCTGTGGCAAGCATAGCAGCTTTCTAGTCACCGCCACTTGAAACACCTGATTAGGTTACGAATTGAGGCTTAAAAATATTAGGCGGCTGAACCAGCTTTTCAACAACCTCATGATCACGAATCATTAAAAACAAAGTTGTTGCAACCCAGTTCTCTAGAGGCTTAAGAGCACCTGCCTCACCATCCCCAGTGTTAAAGTCCTCGATGCTGTAGCATACTTTAATCAGCTGTTTCATCGCTTTTTAGTATTCAGAATAATTCTGAAGAAGACTTGGAAGCCTACAGCCTCAATAAACTCCTTGAAGTTAAACGGGTAAACAGAGTAGGGTGATGTTCTACCCTCAGGCTGGTGGTGGCGGAGGGGGTGGAAACAGCTCAGCCTTTGTTTCTCTTCTGCGAATGATTGCACCTGCTAGACATAATGCTCCTGACAGGAGTGCAAGCCAGAAGTTTATGGTGAACTGTGATACTACTCTTACTTTTATGGAGCCATTTATATGCGCAATCGGATAAAGGTTTACAGTTAAGTATTGACTTGCGTAAGGCATCAGTGCTTCTCTCAAATCCGGAAGAACCTGATCCATGTAAGGAATTAAATGCATCAACGAGGGTACTACCGCTATAGCTCCAATCAGGATTAGTACTCCGAATCCTATTGGCGTTGTAAGGGGTCTAAGGTTGAGGAGCCTCCGCGACCATGTTTTTCCCCGTAGCAACGAGCCGGCGATTATCGTCGCCGACCCGAGGATGGCGAGTAGCCTCTCGGATATGAATAGAGCAGTCATAAGAGGCGAGGCCTCAATGATCTGTGAACCGAGAAGCTCAGCCTTGAAGTCGAAGGGTGAGAGGCCCACGTATAAAACTGGCTTGGAAGCCTCGCCTCCAATAAGCTCCCACCAGGCTCCGCTGATCAGGGATACTATTAGAAAGAGCATCCCGCCGATTAAGTAGATTATCCTAAACTTCTCCAATACTCGTCACCACGGGGACCATGAGCTGATGGATACGTTGAGAGGCAGTTCAGCCGAGTCTAGGACTAGAGTCGCTCCTCCAGAGATTTCTACAGGAAGCCTCTGAGAAACAAGTGTGGCAAGGTCTCTCTCAGTACCGCTTTCAAGCAAGAATGTAATAGTTACCCTCTCCTCCTCGTTTGGCTCTAATAAGAAGGGCGATTGGAGAGAGAACCTTCCCCTTACGTTCAACGATGGCGCGGATATTGTCCCAGTGGCTTCCTTCAACCCGATTCCCATACTTCCTGCATTATATACTCCTATGCTCAGCAAGTATGTGTTCCCAGCTATACTATAGTCAACGGAGGTTATGCGAAGCGAGCCCGGGTTGAAAGACCTTATGCTGGGGGGAATAGTTAAACTCGGCATTATGAAATTAAATAATGATCCCGAGGCAAGGTAGTAATAGGCTAATGGTACTAAAACTATGACGGCTGTAATGATTCTAAGCGACCATGCGAGAGTCCTCTCACTATTCATAGAGAAAAATTTGGTTAGGAAACTAATAAGTATTTGGCTGCAAGCATGCGATTTACACATTTATGGTTTACACGGGTTCTTCAACATCTGGTTATTGCTAAAATCGATTCTCCTTTCAACTCAGTAGAGGATTTCATGCCTATTTGCGTTTCCACAATCCAACTTGCAGCATCTTTAAGACTTGGTTAAGAGAATTGTGTACGCGGTCCCCGTCTGTATGTTCATGCTTCGCATGGGAGGTGCAAAGGTTTAATACTGGTTTATAGCCATGGTGCTTAAAAATGGTGAAATGTGAAGTATGCGGTTCAGAATTAAGCATGCCCTTCAAGTGTTCTTACTGCGGTGGCACTTTCTGCTCCTACCACAGGCTCCCGGAAGCACATAACTGTAAGATGCTGCACTTGTTGAAAATGCAAAAAACAGTGTATAGTGCCGTAGTCCCTCTTCAACCTAGGAGAAAAAACCGTATCTTAAAGACGAGTAAGGCTGAGATTACGCACTTGTTGGTAGCATGGCTTGCATTAACCCTGTGCTTCTCGATCAATGCTTTCAGATACGGTTCAATACTGTTGTTCTTCACATACCTGCTTGTAGTCGGGACAGGATTCGTATCACATGAGCTTGCTCACAAATTTACTGCTCAGAAATACGGTTATTGGTCTGAATTCAGACTCTGGCCTTGGGGCCTAGCAATGGCGTTGCTCTCTTCCGTATTCACGCTCGGCTCATTCATCTTCGCTGCTCCGGGTGCGACATACGTAGTGCCACGCTACAATGCATACGAATGGCCTGAGGTTTCTGAGAGAAAGAGAACGGGGGTGATATCTTTAGCTGGTCCATTGTCTAATGTTATATGGGCAGTTGTGTTCTTCTTATTAAGCAGGCTAAGCGGCTTGCCCAGTCTGATCGGCACCGTGGGTTTTCAAGTAAACCTTTGGCTCGCAGCTTTCAACATGATTCCATTGGGTGGTTTAGACGGTAGGAAGATCATGTCTTGGAGCATTACAGTATGGGCTGTAGTAGCGATTCCACTGTGGATTGCAGAAATAACCCTGATGATTTTTTAAAATTCTTCACAAATATATTAAAGCTAAGCTTTTTATTTCTGTCTTTGAACCCTTTTAATAATTGATCTTGAAGACAATACTAGGAACACGAGCAGGGTTGCTGTTGTAGCCAGCAAGTGGTTTCCAATTCCTACTGCTAAGCCGATTGCAGCAGTAGCCCACAGGCTTGCAGCGGTTGTTATTCCAACCACCTTGTCCTGCTCAGCGATTATTGCGCCGGCACCGATGAAGCCGATTCCTGCAACTATTCCGGAGGCTATCCTAGCGGGGTCAGTGCTGAACTCTCGTGAGACGATGGTGAACAAGCATGATCCGAAGCAGACGAGCATATGCGTTCTCAACCCTGCTGGCTTATGGGCTTTCTCTCTTTCTAAACCCACAATCGCTCCGAAGACTATTGCTAATACAAGATTTAGAATTGGCTCAACGGCCTCTATAGCTATGGCTATCATAAGCTACTGGTGGAAAAGTGAAAGATGTTTTTAAAGATTCTTCAGAATCAATCGGGATTCAGCTAGGTCTACCAACGGCTTTCTCCTGCAATATTTTAATACTGAGGAAAGTACACTATTCCAATACGCTGTTATGAATACGAGCTACAAGAGACTGGAGTCTTGGGACGATTTCAATCTGGCTTTATCTCTTAAGGCTAGTTTTTCGCTCCCCCTCTTCAAGAACCTGAACCCCAATACTTTCGTCAAAATATATGGCCATGGCTCTGGAATGGTTTTCAAAACAGACGGTAAGTCCACTTACTACCGTGGGTGCAGTCTTAGAGAAGCACTGGTTTTAAGCGGGGCTTGGTTTAACCCTCTGGAAAACGCGAAGAAGCTGAGTAGGAGGAGAGCCTCATACATCTACAGGTTCTGGGAGGCCTTCCAGGGTTTAAGCATAGCAGTCAATCCTTGGGACTTGAGAGCAATGCTTTACTCAATCTTCCTGTCTAAGAATACGCGTTACCACGTTAACACTGTAAAGTGGCTTCGCGACATGGTTGCTGAGGCCGGCGACGAGGATGGACTTGCCTCCTTAGACCCGAGGGCTTTTGGAGGGAGCTACCAGCTTTATCAACTGGCTGAGATTAAACATAGGCTAGACGAGGCGTTAAGCGAAGTACGCTCTGGGCTCAAATCGCTCGGTTCAGAAAAAGCTTTTGCAAGAGTGAAGGCAGGGCTCCTCCCATTACCCTACGTAGGCTCTAAGACTGTTCACGCATTCGGCCTATTCTGCTTGGGTCTAACCTATCTTGCGCCAGCGGACAGGCACTTAGTTTCAATCGCTAAGTCAATCGGGGTTATAGACGATGACGCTGAGACGCCTAAAAAGAAACTCTGCCTGAAATACGATTGCTCCACGGATCATAGTGGATGCCCGATTTTTGAGAAATGCTTGACAGCCATTTTGACGAAGGGTTTTGGAGCCATGGCCGGTTGGCTTCAGACAGCAACCTACTTATACGGCGCCCTATACTTAAGTAGAGGGTTTGACCCGATTAATCTGCTTAAAAAATGAGCATTATAACGCCGGGCTATGATCCGATTAAGCTTACAGACGTTGTGAGAAAATTCGCTACCAAGGTGAGTCTGGAAGGCGTTGAGGAGCGTCGCTACTACAGGTTTAGAGGTGGAAGATGGTATGGCGGCATAGCTACTGCGGATGTTGTGGGGTGTAACTTGAGATGCGGCTTCTGCTGGAGCTGGAGGGAGGCTAGCCACAGGATGGCTGAGGGGTTTTTCTGTAAGCCGGAGGAGGTTTTCAAGAGGCTTGTGAACATAGCTGAGTCGCGTGGCTATGGGGCAGTCAGGCTGAGCGGCGGGGAACCTACAATATCTAGAAAACATGTTCTAACGCTATTGGAACTGTTTAGGAATACTCGCTACACTTTCATACTCGAGACAAACGGTATCCTAATAGGTGCAGACAGTACTTACGCTAAGGAGCTTGAAGATTACGATAACTTGATTGTTAGAGTTTCTATCAAGGGAGCGAGCGAAGAAGAGTTTCATACGCTTACGTTAGCGGAGCCTGTTTTCTTCGAATACCAGTTGAAAGCTTTAAAAAACCTTGTAGATGCTGGACTGGAACCGGGTAGACGTGTTTACCCTGCTGTTATGCTGAGCTTCAGCAATAGAGAGACTTACAGGATTCTTAAAGACAGGTTGACGGAGATGCATCCAGCGCTATCTAAAGAAATAGACGAGGAGTACGTAATACTCTATCCGCATGTGGTCGAGCTCTTGAAAAAGAGGAAGCTAAGTCCTAGGATAGCTTACACGCCTGAGGGTATTCCTGCGTCTATGATATAGGGTCCCCTGCTTGATCCGATTTTCCAAACTCGTTCGGGGAAGCTAGTTTTTTAAGGTTCTCCTCTCCCTCAGCATATCCGAAGGCTATTATGGTGTCTCCCGCGTTTATCTCTAAGTCTGGCCTGGGCCGTATGTATTTGTCTCCTCTCTTTATGGCTAGGACCCGCATGCCTGTCTCTTCCGGAATCCTTGCTTCTTGAAGCTTCTTCCTGACCAACGGCGAATTCTCAGAAACATTAACGTATGTCACAGTTTCGTCAGCCTCCTCTATTACGAGCTTCATTACGGGATGGGGCTCTATTCCTCTCAAAACCGTCTCAGCTATTTCGGCGGCAGCGTCAGCTATTTCCTCCGTCACAACGCCCAGCCTTATGAGGCCTAGAATACCTTTTGCCTCTTCCTCTTTGAATCTGCTCAGTAAAACTGCCATCTCATATTCGGTATGCAGCTTGTCAACATACTCCTCCAACCTATGTACGCTTTCAGCCAGCTCTCTACTGTTCAGCAATAATGCGGAGTAAGCCAGGTCGATCATAAGTTCGGAAGTATCTTTGAGCTCAACGAATTTTTCAACGATTTCTTTAAACCTTTCTTGACTATCCTGCTGCATCCTCTTTCACTCCCACTATTCTTCTTATTTTCCCTTCCGCAATCTCTCTGAACTTGCTTATTCCCAAACGGGTTCCTCGCGCAATTAGAATGTCTCCGGATAGGATTTTCTCATCATTACTTGGGTTTACTATCCAGTCGCCGCCTCGACGAATGGCTATTATGTCAACTCCTATTCTTCCGGTAAGATTAAGTTTCCCAATCTTCTTACCGGTCATTACAGATTTTTCGCCGACTATTGCTCTTGCTATATGCTCCTCAACCTTTTCAAAAATCTCAGTAACAATAGGGTGTATGCCTATGTTCTGCTTAACTATCACAGCAATATCTGCTGCCGCATCCGATATTTTGTCTGTTGCTCCCGCAACTTTTGCGACGCCAGCTAAAGCCTCCGCGTCTTCCGCGTCTCTTGCAGCTATCATGATCGTCATATCCAATAAGTATGCGAGAGTATCGACCTTCTTCTCAAGCTCCAACACTTCTTCCGCGAGATCCTTATCGTTGAAGAGGGCTGCAGAGTAGGCTAAGTCTATCATCAACCCTGAGAGGTTTTTCATTTCTAAGAGTATTTCCCGAACAGGCTTTGGCTTATACTCTACTTTCTCGAATTCAGACATTTCGTTTTAAACTTTCTGAATAAGTATGTCAGGGCGAGTTTTAAATCTTATTCCCGAGAATCAGCCAAGTAGGAGAAGAGCTATAAGTAGGGCTATAGACGTAATGCTGTCGGCGAGAGAGCTTTCAATAGGTATTTCAAAGTTATCTGGGTCAAAACCCTTTTTATAAGTAAGTATTGCAACCTCGTAAGATACCACTACTATGAGTGATGCAGCTATCAGGTTGGTTAGGAGAAGTAGGGCTGTGAATCTAAGGAAGCTATTGAGAGCAAATGCCCCTTGGATTGTTAAAGATAACGCTGAGTAAATGCAGTACATGATTATAGAAGCCATCCACGCTCCAAGAATCTCTAAATGATGATTCCTTATCGATGAGAAAGAGGGTTTTAAGACACCTAATGCAAGCTTCGTAGTAAGAGTTGAACCAACGATTGATCCGACATCGCCGATAGTATCTATAAGGGCTGGGTAGACAGTGTATATTTCTCTCCTCTCTTTGACTTTTTCAGCTATTTCTCCAAAAGTCGACCCGGCTACGTTTATGATGAAAGAGACTAGGACTATTGTGAGAAAAGCCTCCTTTAAGGTTTCCACGAATTCCTCCTCTCTAAAATTCCTAATAATGGAATACGTTGTGTAAAATAGTAGTGTTAAGCTTACGAGGATTAGCAAGCATTTCCCAGTAGAATCGCTGAAGGCGAAAACATTCAGCGTCATAACGTAAAGGAAGGTTATTAGTAGATCCGCTATCGTGGATTCTACGGGATACAATACAATATCTGGGTCCAGACCATGTTTGAAAGAGAGGAAGGCAGTTGTCATTGCGAGTGGAGATATGACGACTATCGACATAGTCATTGTCGACACCACTACGATAAGAATGTTAAGGAAATCGGTATTCAAACAGCCGCGGGACCAAGCGAATAGAGTTGCAGCGACCAACCCCATTAAAACGCTTGCTTCAAAAGTCAAGACAACGATTGCATTAAACAATAGGTAAAAGCTCCTAGTGTTTTTTAAAAAGCTTGGCCGTATGGTTCCGAGATGCAACCCGGTGCTTAGGCGGCCGCAGAACAATCCTCCTATAACGCCCCTTGCACTCAAGATCGGAGGGTAGGCGATGAAAGCCCATGGAAACATTTGGAAAATCCCTAGGAAGTAAGCAACAACCGTGCCCGCAACGATTCCGAAAATATTGAAGGCATATGCCATTAAAGACTGCTTCAGATTAACGATAAAATCTCTGAAACCTGTTTTCTTACGAGGCGTGTTTATCGATGGGCGACGCGGTGGAGAGCTTGCTGCAAATAAGGCTGTGGCTGCGCATCTGTTTCCGAGAATGTTGGTTAGTCTCATCCGAAACACCTTCCGCCTCTTCTTTGTTATCCATAGTCCTCACCCTGTTACTTAGAGCTGCAGGTGTTTTAACTGTTTAAAATACTTTTCTACTAGTTATTTTCTTCGACCCTCGGTCGAGAAAGGCATGTTGCTAAACATTATTACCTAGGCTTGATGAAAATTTTTCGAATCGAAATACTTAGGAAACAATGATAGTCCTTAGGTTAAGACTTAGAGACAGGACTATATTATTGTCAAAAACACTAGCTAAGTTTAAGCTGGATATTAGGAAAGTAAGCTTAGCGTACGCTATGAGACTACTGAAGCTTCAGAAGGAAGAGGAGCTTGAGGGAGAAGCTGGTTCCATCGGAAGCAGGTTGCGGACAGTAAAATAACTTTTTCTGATGTCCTATACGTCTCTTCCGGTATCATGAATCATTTGAAACTGCTGTATTTCCGAAATTAAATTAAATCTTTAATTTAATTAAGAACCTTGGTTCACCGAGATTGTGTAAAGCCTGTTTTCTCAATAATCGCCCCATTATTTCCCATTATAAAACATAAATAAGTTTCAGGTGAAAGCTCTACTCGATTAAAAATGGAGGTTGATGTCAGGAAGCTGATCTCTCAGATGACGCTTGAGGAGAAGGCTTCACTGTGCTCAGGCTCAGGCTTCTGGCATACTAAGCCGGTGGATAGATTGGGAATCCCGTCGATAAAAATGAACGATGGTCCTCACGGTCTTAGGAATGTCAATGAAGGCTCTTGGGAAAGCGCACCTGCCACATGTTTCCCTGCTGAAGTAACGCTTGCAGCGTCTTGGGATAGGAAGCTTGTGGAGAATGTTGGTAAAGCAATCGGTGAAGAATGTCAGGCGGAAGGTGTTTCGATCCTGCTCGCACCTGGAGTTAATATAAAGAGGTCTCCCCTCTGTGGCAGGAATTTCGAATACTACTCTGAAGACCCATTCTTATCGTCGGAGATGGCTCTGCATTTCATAAAGGGTGTTCAGAGTCAGGGTGTGGGAGCCTGCATAAAGCATTTTTGCGCCAACAACCAAGAGCATAGAAGGCTAACTGTCAACGCTGTGATAGACGAGAGGACGCTGAGGGAAATATACTTGGCTAGCTTCGAGAAGGCTGTGAAAGAGGGTAAGCCGTGGGCAGTTATGGCTGCGTACAACAAGGTGAATGGAGAGTACTGTTCTGAAAACAAGTATATTCTAAGCGATGTGCTGAGAAGTGAATGGGGTTTCGAGGGTATTGTAATCTCGGATTGGGGTGCAGTAAACGATAGGGTGAAGAGCTTGACCGCGGGCCTTGACCTCCAAATGCCCTACGACGGTGGTTTCGGAGATAGGAGGATTGTTGAAGCCGTTAAGAAGGGGGAGGTTCCGGAAGAAGTTTTAGACAGGACTGTGGAGAGAATTTTGAGAACCGTATTTAAGGCTGTGAGGAACAGGAAAGAGGGCTTTAAGTTTGATAAGGCTGCTCACCATAAGTTGGCGAGGGAAATTGCAAGAGAGTGTTTTGTCCTCCTCAAGAACGAGGACAGTATTCTACCCCTGAAGGCGGAGGGTACTATTGCGATTATCGGAGCCTTCGCTAAGAAGCCAAGGTACCAAGGTATGGGAAGCTCCCGTGTTAATCCAACGATACTGGATAATGCTTATGACGAGATATTGAGGATTGTCGGAAACCGGGCGAGGCTTCTTTATGCTGAAGGGTATAGGCTTGACAGCGACGAGGTTGACGGCGTTCTTTTGGAGGAGGCTAGGAAGACCGCTGAAGAAGCAGATGTTGCAATAGTTTTCATCGGCCTCCCTGAGGCATACGAATCAGAAGGTTACGACAGGCCCCATATGAAATTGCCTGAGAACCATAATAGGCTACTGGAGGAGGTTTCTAAGGTTCAGAGAAACATTGTGGTAGTACTGTCTAACGGTGCACCGGTGGAGATGCCTTGGATCGATAGTGTTAAAGCAGTCTTGGAAACGTATCTAGGAGGGCAGGCTTGGGGAGGAGCTGTTGCCGACGTGTTATTCGGCGTAGTCAACCCCTCCGGTAGACTGCCTGAAACCTTTCCGAAGAAGCTTAGCGATAACCCTTCATACTTGAACTTTCCCGGAGAGGATGATAGGGTAGAGTACCGGGAGGGAATTTTTGTTGGCTACAGATACTACGATAAGAAGGAGATGGATGTTCTCTTCCCATTCGGACACGGTTTAAGCTACACTACATTCGAATACTCCGGTCTCTCACTGGATAAGAAGGAAATGACTGATCAGGATGTTCTAAGAGTCAGTGTGAGGGTAAAGAATACTGGAGAAATACTTGGGAAGGAGGTTGTTCAACTTTACGTCCGGGATTTGGAGAGCAGTAGAATAAGGCCGGATAAAGAGCTCAAGGGGTTTGAGAAAGTAGAGTTGAAGCCGGGGGAGGAGAAGGAGATTGTATTCCTACTGGATAAGAGAGCATTTGCCTACTATGATGAAGAAATAAAGGATTGGCGTGTGGAAAGCGGGGAGTTTGAAATACTTGTGGGGAAGTCTTCAAGAGACATAGTGTTAAGGGACAGGGTTTACGTAAAATCAACAACCCTAGTGCGGAGGAGGTTTCACAGGAATTCTACTATCGGCGACGTTATGGAAGATGCTAAGGCATCGGAAGTATTGAAATCAGTTATTCAGGAATTTCTTAAGGTCCCTGAGGAAGAGTTCAAAACACTCATAGATAGGGTTAAGTACGTGCCGTTGCGAGCTCTAATAGTTTTCAGCAGGGGGGCCTTTAATGAAGACATGCTTGAAGAAATAATTCAGAAGATCAATTCGAATACTCAACAATAAACTATCCTTTCCTGTTCTCCAACGTTTCTAATATTTTTAAGCCATTTTAAGGCCTACTTTGTCTTGACACGGCTCCTGTAGAGGAATACTGCAACAACCGCGATAACGCATACTGCAGCAACCGTGCCCAGCAATAGAGTATAATCTTTCCTCCAGACGGCTTTTATCACTCTAGGCCCATCTACATAGAGCTCAACAACTCCCGTGTCGATAAGCCGGTCTTCAGGCCTCAGTCCTTCAAAATGGTCGAAAACGCTCGTAACCGGAAAACCTATGCTGGTCTCAACGACCCTTATGGTGGCGTAAGACCCTTCTTCATACCATCCTGCTCCAAGGATGCTTCCAGCATCGGTTTCGACAGAAACATAATGCTTGCTTGAGACTAGCGCGTTCAAAAGCCCTTCTCTCCACCTTCCAGTGACAGGATCGTAAGCGCCGAAGCCTGAGCAGAACTCCCAGTAGCACCATGCTATGCCTCTCTTCTCAGCTTCTTTGACTACGAATGATGTCCACCTTATTCTGGAATCCATGTCCGCCTTACTGTAGGCTCCGAACTCTCCCATGAATAGAGTGATATTGCCGTGTTTCCTAGCCCATTTAACAGCAATATCCAGCTCGTCTCTTATTTGCTTCTTCTCGCCTTCCGTTCCAATCCACTTCCTCCCGATTGGGGGAGAAGGGCTTACCCATTCAGCTCCCTGATGAGTAAACTCGAACGGGGTGTAGAAGTGGAACGTTACTATTATGTTCTCATCATCAGGTAGCTTAAGGGCCTCAAGCTTATAGACGCTGTTCCAACGCGTAGGCCCAATGATTATCTTCCTCGTAGGATTGCTTTCTCTTATTACTTTGACGGTTTCCTCAACAAGCTCGTTCCAAATCCTGTCGACTAGGTTGTACGAAGGCTCGTTAAGCAGCTCGAAGTAAAGCGTCTCAGGATAATCCTTGTAATGTTCAGCTATCTGTCTCCAAATGGCTATGAACCGTTCTCTATGAGCCTCAGGATCATACATTATCTCTTCATAATGGTGAACGTTTATTACGGTAATTAGGTTCTGTTCTAAAGCCTTGCTAACAACATGGTCTACTCTCTGAAGGAAATCGTCATAAATCCTGTATGGTGGGTAGCTTTCCGCATGGGCTGACCATCTTATGGGGATCCTGACAGTATCGAAGCCAGCCTCCTTTATTATGCGGAAATAATCGTCTTCGATGTAAACTCCCCAGACCCCCTCTTGAGGGGCTTCTAGAGCGTTTCCAATATTGATTCCCCTGCGCATTCCTAAACCACTGGCAGCGTCTCCGGATCGATTGATAGGTGTAAATACTGTAGGTATTTCTCCAAGAACACTGGAAAAACAGACTGGGATGATGCATAGTGAAACGAGGATTACAATCACTATTTTGAAGCGCCGCATTCTGCTTATGCTTTACAGGCCTATTTTTTAGTATTTCTTGGGAATTAAATGGAAATAAACTCTTTTTAGCAAACCATAAGCCGGTTCTGAACAATACTAGTGCTAAAAATTTTTACGAGGGGGTTTAAAAGGATAAGTACGTGGCTTTTCTCAAAAACTTATGGTTCCCGGAGAGAAATATCGGAATTTTAGGGTTGCAGTCTACTGTACTGCGCACGACATCGTTAGAATGAACGATTCAAAATGGTTAGAGGAAAGCTTCAACGTTTTAAAAAGAAGCATTGCTTTCAGCAAAGTTTATCTCGAGACGTTCAGGGATAATGTTTTAGTCAGCAAGGATCTAATACGCAGGGTTAAGGACTTCTTTCAGGATAAGGGTGTCGAAACATCAGGGGGAATAGCTACATACGTGAGCGGTGGCTTCAGTTTTCAATCATTATGCTACTCAAAGCCTAGGGACAGAGAGAAGCTTAGAGAAGTAGTTAAGCTCACAGCTGAACTTTTCAACGAGATTATCTTTGATGATTTCTTCTTCATTAACTGCAAGTGTGAAGAATGCATCAAAGCTAAAGGTAGCAGGAGCTGGACGGAGTACCGTTTAAGACTTATGGAGGATGTTGCTGAAAACATAGTGGTTAAAACTGCTAGGGAAGTAAATCCAAACGTAAAATTAATCATCAAGTATCCGAACTGGTATGATCACTATCATTATCTAGGCTACAGCTTGGATTTCGAATCTAAGCTTTTCTACATGATCTACACAGGGACGGAGACAAGAGATCCGGAGTATACTCACCAACATCTACAAGAATACCAGAGCTATTCCATAATGCGGTATTTGGAGAATGTTAAGCCTGGTGGAAACGGCGGTGGCTGGATAGACCCTTATATGAGGAGGACTCTTGACCGTTATATAGAGCAGATTAGGCTAACAATTTTTGCAAAGGCGAGGGAAGTGACGCTTTTCTGCTACGGGTCATTACTCGAGTCTATTAAACAGAATGGAGTAAGCATGCCTACAAGCAGTGTCGCGCCCACAGTTGGGAAAGTCTTCGAAGATATGGATCTGCTTATTGGAAAGCTTGGCCAGCCCTATGGTGTTAAAAGCTATAAGCCATTCAATTCCTCTGGAGAGGATTTTCTTCACAACTACATAGGTATGCTCGGCATTCCTATCGAGCTTACACCAAGGTTCCCTGAGGAAAACGAAACCGTGTTTCTAACGGAGTGCGCTAAGTTTGACGGGGAGATAATCGAGAAGATTAAAAAACATCTTATTAATGGTGGGGACGTTGTAATCACATCCGGCTTCGTAAAAGCGATGCAGAATGAAGTGAGCAGAGAACTCGTGGAAGTTGAGTATACTAGTGGAAAAATACTTGTTAAAGATTTCTCCGAGTTCTTCCCTTTAAGAGATGTTTATCACTCGGATGTGGAAATACTCGTTCCACACCTCAAATATCCTACTAACGACGCTTGGGAGATCGTTACGTGCTTAAGTAAGGGGAATGGGTGCCCCTTATTAATGGGTACGAACTACGGTAAGGGAGTGCTTTACATCCTTACAATACCCGATAACTTTAATGACCTATACCATCTTCCACCCCAAGTCTTAAACACTGTTAGGAGAGCCTTCTCGAAGAATCTGAAAATAAATCTTGAAGGACCAAGCCGAATCTGCATTTTCTTATACGATAATGACACGTTCATACTGCATTCCTTCCTAACTCATACTTCTGCAGTCAATATTGCCATTAAGGGCAAGGGTTTGAGGTTGCGTGAACTCATCTCGGAAGAAGTATTTAATGGTTTTGAAAGAAACCGTGAAACCGTGTTCCAAGTATATCTACAACCCTCCTCTTACAGAGCCTTCAGAGTTGAATGATTAATTCTGAAAGGTTTAAATCTGCAGAGAATAAGTGAGTTGCTCATGGACGCTTTCAAGCAGAATAAACTGCTGGGTAGGGGTGTAAACATATTAGGCTACGACCCAATTTGGAGAAAAAGATCCATGGCGAGGATGAGAGATGAGCACTTCAGACTGATAAAGAGTGCTGGGTTTAACAGTGTACGCATTGCGCTCCATCCGTTTCGAGACAGGGCTATGAGCGCTGGAGGCGAAATCTCTAATGAATGGCTGGAAATCTTAGATTGGGCTGTGGAGCAATCTCTTAAAAACAAACTTGCAGCCATACTGGACTTCCACGAGTTCGTAGCTATGGGTAGAGACCCCTTAGGTAATAGAGATAATTTTCTAGCGTTTTGGAAACAAGTTGGAAAACGTTACAGCAATCATCCAAATGAAGTGTTCTTCGAGCTTTTAAACGAGCCCAATGGGGAGCTCACACCCGAGCTTTGGAACAAGCTCTATATGGAGGCGCTTAACATCGTGCGCAGAACGAATCCGGATAGGACTGTTATAATAGGACCAGCGTATTGGAACACTATCGATCACCTGGATGAGCTCAAGCTTCCAGAAGAAGACGAGAATATAATAGTTACAATACACTACTACAGTCCTATGGATTTTACTCATCAGGGTGCTAAATGGGCTGGTCGGGAGGACAAGGTTGGGGTTGAGTGGAGAGGTACTGCGGAGGAGAAGCAGGCTATTGAAAACGACTTCAAGAGGGCCCAGGCATGGTCGAAGAAGCATGGGAGGCCGGTTTTCCTAGGCGAGTTTGGTGTTTATGATAAGGCTGATATGGATTCGCGTGTAAGATACCTCAGCTTCGTTGCCAGATTGGCTGAGGAAATGGGCTGGAGCTGGGCATACTGGCAGTTCGACAGCGACTTCATACTCTACGATATTCCGAACAACAAGTGGATT
>CAZTSG010000025.1:0-19776 GCA_964616835.1 uncultured Nitrososphaerota archaeon
TTCTACATTCCTGGTTCAGAGGAGTTGGCTGAAGCAGTCGGAGAAGCTGCGAGAAAGCATAATTGTATATTATTGAAAAACCACGGTGTGATAACGCTAGGCTCCTCGCTTAGAGAAGCATATTACAGATTAGAGATTATTGAGGAAAGCGCTAAGATAATCGTCTTCTCTTCAATTTTAGCCAGTCTACGAAAACCAAACGGGAAGCCTGACTCACTGTCAGCTGAACAAGCTAATGCCATCCGGAGGCTTCAAACAGAACTGTATAGGAGGAGTCTTGCAAAGAGCTGGTGATTCTATACATTACGTTTCTACGTTTTTCAACTCCCTGAGCTCTTCTTCAAGGCTCTGATAAAGCTTCTTGTAAATCTTGTACAATTTCTCATATCTTGATGCAGCTTCAGGATCTGGCTTGATTATTTCGCTGTTGGACAACCATTCTTTTACTACTTCGTATCCTTTTAGAGTTTTAGTCCCTACTCCGGAGAGCAGAGCGTCACCGTAGGGTGCTCCTATACTTGCAGCTAAGTACTCTACTTCACGATTCAGTATGTCTGTTATTATCTTCCTCCAAAGCTCCGATTTAGCTCCACCGTTAACTAGTATGGCTCTCTTAAGGGGTATTCCTGCTTCTCTAGCGGTTTCAATGCAATATCTTATGGCGTAGGCTATCCCTTCCAAAATGGCTCTGAAGATATGGGCCTTAGTATGTCTCAGAGTTAAGCCGAATAATACTCCCCTAACATAATCGTTCCACCATGGTGCTCTTTCACCAACCATCATGTGAGGCAAAAATATTAGCCCATTTGAACCAGGTGGAGTTTTCTCGGCTTCTAGGTCGAGAATACTGTAGGCGCTTAAGCCCAGTTCCTTGCCTAAACTGTTTTCAACGCTCCCAAAATTATCCCTGAACCATCTTACGCAATATCCTGCGGTTATAATTCCTGCGAAAGAGTAATATTTACGATCGTCATAGGCGACATGAGAATAATTTACCAGTTTACGGGAGAACCTTGGTTCATCCTGAATGAAACCATTACACGTTGAAGTACCCAGCATCATGGCAAGCTCCCCGTCTTCAAATGCTCCAACCCCCAGGGCTGACATCGGTGCATCAATGCCTCCTGCACAAACAGGTGTGCCTTTAGCTAACCCGCTTAATTCAGCACCCTGCGAAGTTACTTCGCCAACCACATCTTTTGACATGCTCACTTTTTCCGGGAAGAAGCTTCTCGGTATTCCAAGCTCGGACATTAAGCTTTCAGCAAACTTTTTCTCTTTAGGATTGAATATTCCCCCGTAATTGCCGATTGAAGAATAGTCTACTGAAATCTCTCCCGTAAGCCTATATATACAGTATGCATTGGGTGTGACAAACTGGTATATCTTACTCCAGATATGTGGTTCATTCCTCTTTATCCATAGCATCTTAGTATATCCATAGTAGGGGTCTATAGTATTACAAGTCTCTTTGAAAACCGTCTCCTCTCCTATATTTTCCCTGATCCATTTGCATTCTTCGGTAGCCCTTCTGTCAGCCCATATTAGGCATGGCCTTAAGGGTCTCATCTCCTTATCGCACGGGATCCCTGATCCCCCGTAAAGACTACTCACAGTATAACCAGCTATATCACGCGGATCAATGCCTGCTTTCTTTATAACCTCTTTTATGGTTTCACACACAGCATTGAACCATACATCGGGCCACTGCTCAGCCCAGCCTGTTTTGGGGGTTAATACACCATACTCCGCAGTTGCATTCGCAATCTCCCTGCCCTCCGTATCGACAAGAACTGTTTTAGTTGCTGAAGTACCTATATCAGTGCCGAGTAGGAGATTGCCCAAATTAAACACCTCTTACTATCCTCTGAGAATTATTTTCTTCACGAAATTTATAACTTCAGCCTGGTCTCCTGTTTCCCTTACTTGCTCAAGCTTATCCCTCTTGGCATATATCATAAGGGCCTTCTTTGCTAAGTTCGCGAAAATTTCTTTAGACAAATACATTGCTTTAACGGGGTCCGTCCTATAGGTAAACTGATCCTCGCCAAACCAACCTTCATAACCAGTATCTATTGCCGAGTAAATGAAATCAACCATTCTCCATATGTCCCCGGTTCCAGCAATTCTGTCTTCATCATTGCTGTGAAGCTTAGCAGTGTTTATATGGAAGTTAACTAAGGGTACTCCAAAAGTCTTCAAAGCATATACTGTGGCAGCTGGTTCAACAGCATACATTTGCTCGTGGCCGTAATCTATGCAGACACCCATATTAGTGCCCCCGCACCGCTCGTTGACTGTTTTTGCGACTAAGGCTGCATGATGAGTAGTTGGTATAATCATATTGCCTTCTCGAGGCTCGTGAAGTTTGGCTTCAATACCGAATATAAGTCCAGCTTTCTTGGCTTCTCTATTTATTTTCTCGCAGCCGTCTATGAAGAGTTCCAGCTGCTTACCATAGTTTACTTCAAAGTTATAGTCCCAACCGTCAGACCCTGGCCAAAGGGAAACACTATTGCAACCAAGCTCCTTGGCGATTTCAACTGCTTGGAGCGCAATCTGAATAGCTTCCTCTCTTACTTTTGTAGATGGGTTTGTTATTCCCCCCATTTTCCACTTAGGATCTGTCCAAAGGTTTATGTTCATGTTTGTCGGCACTAAACCTAGCTTCCTTAACTCGTCTTTAACCTCGCCGATGATGTTTTGCGCTTTCCTGTAATTAGAATCTATAAAAAGCACGTCGTGAAACTCAACTCCCTTAATACCTGCTTGCTTAATCCTCCACAGTTGAGAAATTATGTTGCTTCTGAAATTAGGATCATTACTATTATAACCTTTCGTAGCGAACCTGTCCATAAAGTCTCCAGCAGACCAGTGTCCTGCTGCAAATTTAATATTGAAATCCTCGAAAAACTTGTTTACCATATCCCCCTCGAGATATTCTGAGTATTCTGTTTCCAATTTTTTAAAAACATCCACGGTTATCTTCATTCTGCAGTAAGAAAGTCTTAGAAGCTAATAAGTATTTCGCATATTTAATTAACCGTTTCTCGCTGACTCATAGCTTTTTCATTCCTACTCTTAGTCAGCTTGTAGGATGGTGAGCAATAAGAGTGATAGAAATAGTTAGACGATGAGGATAAAGAATGGGATTCATAAATAAGTTATCTTCAAATAATGCTAAAGGCACACGGTTTCTATTGCCCTTCTCTTCTCATCCAGTTTCCAATATCTTTAAGCCGCTTTACCTGCTCAGGATCTAACTCACCAGTAGGTAGTGGACCAACGTTTAATAGAAGGTTTGCGCCAAGCCCATTTACTCTTTTCAAAATCCCTATCAGTTCTAAGCTTGACTTGTAGTTCTTATCATCCTTATTGTAGCCCCAACTATTATTAATAGCCATACAGGTTTCTAATGGAAGGTTTGAAACCCTTGCCTTATTGAAACCCGCAGTATTTTCTCCAGGAGCATCCTGTTCAAATATTTGAAAATCCTCTCCGGGGAACGGGTCTACATGATGATTGTTACCTATTAGGGCCGACGGTTGAAGCGAGTGAATCATGTCATAAAGTTCTCCAAGTCGCCAATCGGCATCGGGCTTGTCCCACCATCCGTCGAACCAGAAGCCAGCTATTTCACCATAATTTTCGCAAAGCTCCCTAACCTGTCCGATGTAATAATCAAGATATCTCTGCCAGTTTCCACCAGGCTCCCTACCAGAATACTGGCCAGTAATGCCTAGCGGATAGTAATCCGGATGATGCCAATCAAGCAGTGAGTAGTACAAAAACACCTTAAGACCTCTTTCTCTAGCTGCTTCAGCAAGCTCTTTTAAAACGTCTCTTTTAAAAGGCGTATTGGTAACCTTATAATCGGTGAGCTTAGAGTCATACATGCAAAAGCCGTCGTGATGCTTGGTAGTGAAGGTTATGTATTTAGCTCCAGCCTCCTTAAAAACATCAACCCATTCCCCAGCATCAAATAAAAACGGGTTGAACTGATCCTTAAGTTTCTCATACTCCCTAATGCTCATTTTATCATTATGCATAACCCACTCGCCTTTTCCGAGTATGGAGTAAACCCCCCAGTGAATGAATATCCCCAACCTTGCTTCTCTAAACCATTTAACCGACGAGCTTCTAGTACTCATTCCACATTTCCCCTTTTCTACAGCTCTAATTTAATCTTTGGCAACAACTCTGTTCACAGGGAGCAGATTATCAAAAAGTTGTTAACATTGCTTTAACAAGAAATTGATTACACATATTCTTGCTAAAAACGATATCATACTCCTGGAAATGTTGATATTTTCTGAATTTCTTTTTCAAGCTCTTTTTCCTTTTGCCAGTAGAAGTTGTAGGCATCAGGCCCTATAGCCCGCTCTCTCTTCCTTCTGACTTCTTCTAATTGGGCTTTTAAAGAAGCTAGGATTTTTTCCTTTAATTCTTTCGCATCTTCTTTAGCCTTTTTCTCGTCGAATATTAGTATAGGTTCCATGGAGATTCTGGGAAGGGACCCCGAAATTTCCTATATATAAATGTTTGTTTTGAAAATATTTCAGAAACAATTTGAAAATGTTTACTGCCAAAAATAGGCATAAAACTGGCCCTTTATTCCCTAGTTATTTTTTAACATAAACTTGTTAAAAAATAAGGCTCATTAATCTTTCTTTTTTGGACGATTTTTCTCATTTTGACATTTGTCCACAAACAATGTTAATGTTGTTTTGCATGGTCTCATTACTTCTGTAAAAATGATTCTTAGTTAAATTAATATTGTCTTTTAGAAGTTAACAATAGAAAATGGAGGAGTCCCTTTACTCTGTTGCTAAGATGATTGACCACTCTCTTCTCCACCCCACTCTTACAGACAAGGATCTTAAAGCAGGATGCTTATTGGCGAAGAAGTATAATGTTGCAGCGGTATGCATTAAGCCATATGCTGTTAAGCTTGCTAAAGAAATACTTTCGGGGACGAGTGTGGCTGTTTGTACTGTGATAGGCTTCCCTCACGGGAGCAATATTACAGAGATAAAGGTTGAAGAAACCAAAAAAGCATGTGAGGAGGGTGCTACTGAGATAGATTTCGTCGTCAATATTGGGAAAGTGTTGAGTGAAGACTGGGATTACGTTTCGAATGAAATAAAGATGGTTAATGATGCTGCGGTTGAAAGAGGCGCCATAGTCAAAGTGATATTCGAGAACGATTATTTAACGGATGAATTCAAGATAAAGCTTTGCCACATATGTAACCAACACCGGGTGGCCTTTGTTAAAACATCAACAGGATATGGTTTTGTAAAGCAGCCAGACGGCACCTATATGTATAAGGGCGCGGTTGAAAAAGACGTGATTCTAATGCGTAGAGAATGCGTTCCCGAGATACAAATAAAGGCAGCAGGCCGTATCAGGACATTGGATGACCTGCTTAAGTTTAAAGCCCTTGGAGCAACTAGAATAGGAACCACAGCGACGGAAGCCATACTTGAAGAAGCTAAGAAACGTGGCTACAAGTAATTTTTAAACACTTATTTCAATATTATTCTCACGGAGAAACCTGTTCAACTCATCTCTATATGGCAGGGCAGTTATGGCCCCTGGTTTAGTCACTACGAGTGCTCCGACGGCGTTGGCTACAGTTATGCATTGTTCTATGCTCCAGTCCTTGTAGAGGCCTACTAGGAGTCCAGCATTCCAACCGTCACCGGCTCCCGTAACATCTACGACATTAACTTTAAAAGCGGGGGCTGAGACTTCAGGACCATTTTTAACTTTTATGAATGAGCCTTGAGAACCCAGTTTCACACCGACTATTTCAACCCCATATTTCAAAACCCTTTCAGCAACCCCTCTCGGATTGCTTGTTCCGAAAAAGAATGATGCTTCCTCCCTCGAAAAAGTTGCAATGTCTGCTAACTTAAGCATCTGCATGCACGTTTTCTTAAGAATGCTTCTCGAACGCCAGACGTCGAGTCTTAAAGTGGGGTCGAATGAAATTTTAACTCCCTTTTTCTTAGCGTATTTCACTGCTTTAAACAATGCTTGCCTCCCGGGGTTCTGGGAGAGCGCAAAACCAGATACGTGTAAAATTCTTGCTTTCGCTATATAATCGTAATCAATATCATGAGGAGATAATAGGCTGTCGGAAGTATGTTTCAACCAAGGGCTCCGGTAGAAAATACAAACCCAGCCTCTAGCAGGATCGTTTACTATGAATGCAAGCGTAGTCCTAACATCTTTCTTAATCTTTACCTGAGACACATCAACATCATTCTTTTTAAACTCCTCGATTATGAACTTTCCGAAGGGGTCGTCGCCGACTGCTGCTATTGCTCCTGTTTCGACGCCAAGCCTCGCAACTCCTACTATCGTATTCATCGGAGCTCCTCCAAAACATTTTTTAAAATTCATGACTTCGTCGAGAGATGCTTGCTCAACACCTATAAAATCTATTAATACTTCTCCAATGCCAATAATCTTAGGGTTGGATGACATGCTTAACATTTTTTTAAAAAGGATTTATTTATCCTTAACTATTTCAAAACCCTTTGTAGTCGAAATTATGACTCGAAAAAACATTTTAAACTGAAAAATAGTGTAGTATAACAAATGGTCAATGAGCATAAGACTTGGCGCGGGGTTCACTTATTAGTGAACAGCAATAAAGATGTTTCTTCTCTGATGGAAGAGCTTCATGAACTGGCAAGCTTAGGTGTAAACGTTATTATAATAGAGGTGGATTATAATTATGCTTACTCTTCGCATCCCGAGCTTCGTGGCCCGGACCCGATAACTCCCGATTATGCGCACGCATTAGTTGAGGAGTGTCGTGCACACGATATAAGTTTAATCCCGGAATTTCAATGTCTAGGACACCAATCGTGGGGAAGCACTACTTTCTCGCTTTTGGCTAAATATCCTGAATTCGACGAGACCCCTGGGCAATTCCCGAATAACGAAGGAATATATTGCAGAAGCTGGTGTCCCCAGCATCCTGAGATCAACAAGATTGTTTTCAGCATGTTCGACGAGCTTATAGACATATTTGATTCAGACGCGTTACACGTAGGGATGGACGAGGTTTTCCTCATCGCGTCAGAGTATTGTCCGCGTTGCAGAAACCATAGTCCAAGCCAGCTATTTGCAAAAGCCGTTAACGAATTTCACGATTACCTAAAAGGGAGGGGAGTAGAGATGCTGATGTGGGGTGATCGTTTGCTCGACAGCAAGGCCACTGGCTATGGGATGTGGGAAGCGTCTGAAAACCAGACTTACTTTGCAATCGACATGATTCCAAATGATATAATTATATGCGATTGGCATTATAGCAAACGCGAAGACTATCCTTCAATTCCATTTTTCTTAGGGAAAGGTTTCCGCGTGTTACCGAGCGGTTGGAAAGATATTGAGGCAACCAGAGCATTTATAGCTTTTTCTCAAAAGTTCAAGGATGATAAGCGTATGCTTGGCTACTTGTGCACTACGTGGGGAGCTGTTAAACTCAGACAGCTTGCTCAATGGCCTCCTCTCAAGCTAGCGATGGAAATGCTCTCCCAACAGGACCCATTAAATCCCACTCCCCCTACGTGTTTCAAAATTAATTAAGTATCCGTTTTTCTTATGCATGCATGCCAAATGTTAGCACAAAGCTATTGGGCCCCCTGCTCTTAATACTTGTTTCAATTCTCTGGGGTACTTCCTTTCCGCTCATCAAAATAGTTGTTTCAAAGATTAGTGCAGGAGAATACGTTGCTTTCAGATTTTCACTATCCGTCATTCTCATAGTACCCTATGTTTTTTACAGCTTATTAAAAAATAAGGCAAGGCTGCAGGAGGCTATTAGACCAGGGATAGTCCTAGGTCTACTGTATTCCGGTGGGATTTTCCTCCAAGGGCTTGGAACAGGATATACTTCCGCGTCTAACTCAGGCTTCATCACAAGCCTTTACATTCCTATAGTTTACGCGATCGATGTTTTACGGCGGAAGTTTAACTACAGCCATAAGTTTACGCTTGCATTAATCCTGTCGGTGATCGGAATGTATTTAATATCAGGCGGATCTTATGAGTCAAGAATCGGTGATCTAATGGTTTTGGCAGGCTCTTTCTTCTGGGCTTTTCAAGTCTTAGCGGTTGACGTTTTTTCCAAAAAATACTTCTCGCTCGACCTAGTCTTCTTCCAATACGCTGTGACGGCCATTACTGGTTTTGTATTGTCTTCTACTCCGTCCAGTTCTGAAAGTTTAATGGAGGTTCTTCCCATGCTTCTTTATCTCGCGGCCGTATGCTCCATATTTGTGGGAGTACTGCAAGTACTGGGGCAAAAATATACTTCTGCTTCTCAAGCCGTTCTAATCTACGCTCTTGAACCAGTTTCAGCAGCATTATTCTCCTTCTTGATGCTAGGAGAGAAGCTCGGGGTAATTGAGTCAATAGGTGCAACACTGATTTTGATTTCGGTAATCATATCGTTAGTAGAAATGGCTCGCATAAAGGGAAAGACTTTTGTTGAAGAAAAATAACAATTTGTTAGAGTTCTGAGTCATTACGAATAATTAAATTAAGAACATCTTCATCCATCCTTTTAATATAAAAACGGTTTTATGTTTTTCATGAGAGTTTGAATTAACTAGTAAACTTTTAATGTTGAGAACGCTCCTGGCGCTATTGCATAGAAGATCATTAGGATTAAGAAGGAAGACACTGGGACAGTTATATTATCATCAATAGGGCCGAATTCGAAATGCTCTATGACGCTACTAAATAAGCCTGCAATCACTCCTGGTAATGCAAGCTTCAATCCTATTATAGTATTAACTACGGCCATAGCAAGATTTCCCCACCATGATTTAGTACGTTTTCTAAACATAGTGTTCCTGACTAAGCCTGTTGCAGCGTCTCCCAAGGCCATGAAAAGTATTGGTACCGCGCCGAACCAAAAGTCTCCACTAGTTAAAAGCCATCCTGCAGTAAGTATCACTCCCCAGCTAAAACAGAAATGAACCTCGTAAATATTATCGTTAGTTTGAAACCAGTACATAGTTTTATTGATCAAGTGAGGTATTAATGTGAAAACACCTAAAACCATTGAGAGTGCAAGTGGGTATAGGGGTGTGCTGAATAGGAACGGCACGAGGCAACCTATTACTCCTCCTGCGAGAATGTGAATTATCTTCCTGTTGTAGTATACTGCAACGTTATCAGGAAGCCTCTTAATCATGGCTTTGTAGAAAAAATAGGTTAGGATTCCCACGACGAATAATACCCATAAGAATAGTACTCCCGCATAAATCCCCTCGGCCACTATGGTTTCAAACATGCCTTGTTCATTCTAAGCCTATATAAAACTGTTTTTCCGTAAAACCTAAGCGTTATACATGTTTTTCAGATGTTCTAAAAATGCTCTCTATAAAGCTATGTTGAAAAAATCTTCTTTGACGATCGTTAAAACGAAATGGGTATTGGCTCTCTCAACATTAGGTATAGATAATACTTTCTTAGTAAATTTACTTAGTTCAGAGGGGCTCCTAAACCTTCCTATCACTATTGCATCCACATCGCCCGTGACATCGTATACTGCGCAGACTCCCGGTAACTCTGCCAGCTTCTGCTCAACCTCGACAAGCTTGCCTTTAGACACTGTTATCTCGGTAACGCTAGTCACAGTATATCCAAGCTTCTGGTAATCAATGCTCACAGTATACTTCTTAATGATTCCTTTTTCTTCCATCTTTCTTATCCTAGACAATATTGTTCCTGGAGCAACACCAAGCTTCTTAGCAATCCTCCTATAAGTGACTCTGGAATCCTCAACAAATTCTCTCAATATTTTTATATCGAGCTCATCCACAACAGGTTCCATCCTGGATTTACTAGGCTTCTGTAGTTATAAAGATTTTTCAAACATTCCCCAAAGCCCTATCGATAAAGCTTTGCAAGAAACTTCCATACTCTTCTAAATCCTTTTCCTTCGGATAATTCACGTACTCGCGTATTGGAGTTGAAACTTCAAAGCCGGAGTCTCTCAGCAATTGGGAAAGCTGGTTTGCAGCAACCCCTCCCCATAGCTTCGTCACAGTCACTGCTGCAATCTTTCCTTCGCCAAGCCTCTTTATCTTCATGAGTTCTACAATATTTATTATAGGTGGGAAAACGTTTCCTTCATAAATAGGTGTTATAAAAATTACGCCTGCGGAATCAACGATATCGCTTAAAACATGATTTAAATCACAGTCTACAGCATTGTGCACGGCTGCTTCAGCTCTATTCTCCACCACTTCCCTAGCGAATTTTGCAAGCTTCTCTGTTAAACCATACATAGTACCATAAATTATTGTTATTTTTCTCTTCTTCTCAAGCCTGCACCATGAGGATAATTCCTTAGTAAATTCGATTATTTTACTCCTTAACACAACCCCATGAGAAGGCGCGATTATCTTGGGGCTGAGCCCAAGACCGTTAATCTTCTCGAGAGCTCTCAAAACCATTTGCCTGTAGGTTGCAACCACTGTTGCAAAATATTCCTTAGCCTCATGCATATATGTTTTGAAATCAAGCTCGTCGTCGAAGACCGGCTTTTCCAAGGCTCCGAATGCTCCAAAGGCGTCTGAACTAAACAAAATTTTCTCATCATCTAGGTAGAGAAACATAGTGTCTGGCCAATGGATCCATGGAAGTTCGATTACCCTGAGGGTCCTGTTGCCAACAGATATAGTGTCCCCGTCCTTAACTATTTTTGTTTCAATATTGAACATGCTCTTCATGAAAACCGACGCTTTAGAAGTAGAGTATACAATGGGGCTGCTGGTTTTCTTTAAGAGTTCTCCCATTAATCCGCTGTGATCTGGCTCCGTGTGAAGAACAGCAATCTTCCTTATTTTATTTGGATCCGTAATCTCCTTAATTGGTTCTATCAACTCATTGATGTCAAGAATCCTTTTTGAAGAATCTATCAAAAGATATTCGTCTCCATCCGTGACAAGGTAAGCGTTGTAATTAACTCCATTTGGTATGGGCCAAATGTTTTCGAAAAGCTTACTCTTAGTATCTGGTATACTCAGCCAGTAAACTTCCCTTCCTATGGTTCTCAAAGAAGGATTGGGCATGCAAGTTTTTTTCAAAAACGTTTTATAAGTCTTTCCTGTGTTGGTATTTCTATACGGGTAGGCCGTGTTCTTACTTCAGCTAAGATTACGATGCTGACTATTGCGAAAAACAGTGAAGTTATGAAAGTTGTAAAATAACCGTATTTTTCAATCATGAATCCTCCGATTAAGGGCGCTATTGCGAGAAATGGAGATTTCAGAGCACTGCCTAATCCTATGTATGTGGGTCTCTCATCCTCTGGGGACATCTCCATGAGCAGGGGGAAGTTGGAAACCATGAATGAGCTTAGGGAGGCTCCTGCAAGAGCGAATACTATTAAAAAGTAATTTAAGGAATTAGCTATGATCGATACGACTATCGCTGAGGCTCCAGCAATTCCCCCGAGAACAAGCACCGTTTTATGCCCATGTTTTTCTTGAACAAGCCTCCAGAGAATACTGGTGACTATCTGTGTTCCGACGAAGATGAAGGTGAATAATCCAACGTCGAAATCGCCTGCTTTAAATCGGTCTATGGCGTAAACCGTGTAGAACGATGATGCGATTCCTCCGAAAGCACCCACTACCCCGGAGATCGTGTAAAGCAGATAGTTTTTATCGCTCTTAAGTATTCTAGGCAATTTTCTAACATACTCTTTGAAACTATTTGGAGGCGCGCTTGTATTGGAAGGAGGTTCCTCTATAAAGTTGATGTCTATCCACGATATTGAGATGAATATGAATGCTGTTAGAAAACACATGAAGTAATTAAGAGGATGCTTGAAAGAACTCATGTAAAAAGCTACTATGGAACCGCTTATTACTCCTAGAATTGCTCCAATCATGTTTGCTGTAGAAAAGAAGACTCCCCGTTTATTCTCGGGGATCGATTTAGCAATAATATCTAGCCAAGCGGTAGTGCAAAGACCGGATGAGATTGATACTACAGCATAAGAAGCATAAAATATTAGTAATGCTAAAAGAGGATTTTCTGTCGCGAATATAAGGGAGGATATGCTGATAACTAGCCAAGGTATTCTTTCACCCGGCGTCACCCTCAAAATAAAAGGCTTCTTATATTCTCTACCCTCTATTATTCCTGCTGAAACCAGTTGGAAGAAATTCCAGCCCAACACCGATATTGTTGAAATCAATCCTACTGCGATCTTAGAGTCTGTGAGGCTTGATACGAAAGCGGGCAAAACCGTGGTAACAGATACAAAATTCATAGCTGTGCCGTACGCTGCCCAATCTATGATGAACACTAAGAAATTCCTTCTATATCTTTTATCTAATGCACTGTTACCCACTGTTTTAAGCATCTATGGTGCTTTAGTGTCGTTAAACCTAATTTAAGGATATGTTTCCCACGATTTTTCCATGAATGTCATTGCAGGAAATTCTCACGGGCTTAATACGATAGTTAAACGAAGGCATGAGAAAGGATTTTTAAATCCGATATGTGTTTCGGAAGGTTTATCTTTATACGCTTCAAGCAAATCACTAAATGTCCTCTGTGAAACTAAGTAGCTGCATCATAAGATTGATTAAGGGAGATATAACTAGGGTGGAGGCTGATGCTATTGTTAATGCTGCGAATAGCTGGCTTAAACATGGAGGGGGAGTTGCCGGCGCAATAGTTAGAGAAGGTGGGAGGATAATCCAAGAGGAGAGCGATAGGATAATCAGGGAAAGGGGTCCAATTAAGGTTGGCGAGGCTGTCTATACTTCAGCGGGATTGCTTAAGGCTAAATATGTTATTCATACGGTGGGCCCGAGAATGGGGGAGGGTAATGAAGAAGAGAAGCTTAAAAACGCTACTTTGAACAGTCTGAAGCTGGCTGAGCAGCTTGGATTGAACTCAATAGTTTTCCCAGCAATATCCACTGGAATATTCGGCTATCCAAAGGATAAGTGCGCTCAAGTCATGCTTAGAACGGTTAAGGAGTATGTCCTTTCGGGAGGGAAGTTAAAGGAGATAATGTTCTGTCTTTACGACGATGAGACCCACAGGATTTTCGAAGAAACCATGTGGAAAATATTCTAGCAACACTTTTATCCTGCTTTTCTTATCCTATCATGGATGAAGAATGGAGGTGATCTCTGAGCAGTGATGAGAACTCCATTCTGACGATGCTGTTGTTTACTGATTACTTATGCTCGAGAATATTTCTTCAGCGAGTTTCTTGGAAGATGTTGCCACAATGGAACTTCTGGAGACAGGTATCAGTTTCACATTTAATCTTTCACCTTTCTCATTGAGCACTAATCCTCCTGCTTCTCTCACTATTAACGAAGCTGCCGCGAAATCAAGGCTTCTAAGAAAGCCTCTAAGATCGATGAACGCGTCAGCCGCGCCGGAAGCAACCATGCATATTTCGAGCGCATCTGTGCCCAAAAACCTGACATGCTTGGCTCTCTCCACTATGTTAGATATCTTCTTAACGTACCCGGGTAGCCTGCCTCTAACATTAAGGTCTACAGCTATCAATGCCTCTTCTATCTTCTCGACATTGGAAACCCTTATCCTCCTACCGTTCAAGAACGCCCCCTTGTTCTTCTCGGCAAAATAAATACTTCCGTCTAAAAGATTGATTACTCCAGAGCAAACAATATCGTCCAGAGTTTCACTCTCTGCTACAGCTATTGAAGAGCTGTAGCACGGGTAACCCCTAGCAGCGTTAGCGCTCCCGTCTACGGGGTCAACGATTATGAACGGAGAGCCTCCCCTACCAACCTCAGTTATTTCAGACTCTTCGCTTACTAAAGTAGCGTCTTTAAAACGTTTCTTAGTAGCTTCAAAAATCAGTTTTTCTAAAACTATATCTATCTCGAAAGTCTGGTCTCCAAATCTGTTTAGTGATACGGTTCTGCGAATCGTCGCATAGTCTATCCTCTTAGCTTCCTTAAAACACTTAATTAGAGTCTCCTTAACGTAATCAAGATATCTGTTCATTGCCTAAGCCGAGTATTGGCTATCTAATAAATATAAAAAATAAAACTTTCCCACAACATTTAATTCTCAGACGTCTTCCCCATAATCAGCTGCATGGCTGGCGCTCTTGAGGAGAAAGAGTATTTTTTACGATTGGAAACGTATTTTCCTAAGGGCCTGAAGAATTACTGGCTCCTTCTCTCCAAATCCTTGGAGGAGCTTTCAACGCATGTTTCGACCGGTTTCAATACGGAGGTCTACGAAGATTTCAACATGACTCTCTTCCATGAGGAAGAGCTTGAAGACTTCCTTCACTCATCCATACATTTTTCGAGAATCAGGAGTCCCACTGTTGTTGACGATATTATCGATAAGGTTCTTGAAATATCCGAATTAGTTGAAGCATATGTGTCCGTTAAAGGTAATGCTACACCGCTCCAAATTACTGGTGAAAACATTTATGTTGAAGGAGTCAACATTAGGGTTTTAAAATACGGTGATAAAGGCGTTTACACGTTTTCCTATAGGCTTTTTAAACAAAACAGGGGTCTTCGCTTGGCGGAGAAGATCTTGTCCAAAGCATCTGGGAGAGGGCTTTTCAAGGGATTGAAACGTGCATTGAGGTTAAAAAGATGGCCGCTGCCAATTAGTTGAAGCGAGAGACCCCAATGAAAATGGTTTAATACTGAATCTTCCGTTTAACCATCATCTTTTTTAAATAGTTCTTAGAGGTCAACTAATAAGGAGAGTGCAGTAGAGGATTGTCCGAGGCGTACAAGCGTTCCCACGTGTTCGGCATGGATTATGGGACAAGCTTCTTTAAATACGGCCCTATCTCGCTTGGAGAAGCTCCTGAAATCGTGGAGAATAGAGGGTACTTTCCGGATAAGGATGCGATAATGACTAGGGTAATGGGGGAGAGTAAAGAGGTTGTCGTAGGCAGGGATATACCTTTATATCTGGAAGCGAGGGAAGACCTTCCCTCTAGACTAGTCTATCCTTTTAGAAACGGTATAATAGAGAAGAATGAGAATCGGGCTTGGCAAGTTGTTGAAGAGATTTCCCGTATGGCTTTAAGAGAATTTGGGCCTAAGGAAGAGGGTTTTAATGGTTTTTACGTCGTTGCTTCGCTCTCCGCAGTTGCGCCCAGGTACATGTATGAGAAGTTGTTCGACGTATACAATAAGATAGATTCTGAAGAACATACTATAGCTGCCGCTACAATAATCCCCCAGCCCCTGGCGGTCGCTATATCGCATAAGGTTCCAACTAGTGTCGTCGTCGAATCCGGACACGGGAACACTCAGATAACGCCCATCTCCAGGTATCCAGTTAGAACGGCGATAATCGCCCTAAATAGGGGTGGGGGCGATGCAAACTCTATAACTGCAGAAATATTGAAAGACAGTGGTTACGGTGACTTAGCTAAAGAAGAAACCGTTGTTAGACAAGTTAAGGAGCAAATAGGCATCGTTCCCAGAAACCTTGAGGATGCGATAAAGTTTGGAAAGAACAATCCTGAGAAGCTCGCTATCGTTATAAGTATTCCTGGAACGAGGTTAAAGATAAGCCTAGAAGATAACGGCTGGCTTAGGTTTCTAATAGGAGAATACGTTTTCAATCCTAATCATGAAGTTTTTCAAAGCTATTTCACGAGAGGTATGCCAAAGCCCGGCGACGTTAAAGTTGGAGACACGTTCTTCCTAGGAATGATCGATATGTCTGAGGCTATAGTTCAATCCATAGAGAAGTGTCCTGTGGAGCTTCAACCATATCTATACAGGCAGATAATACTTTCAGGCGGTAATTTCGAATGGAAAGTGCCCCAGGGCCTTGAAAACGTTTGTGTAAACTCGGTCGATAAGATTAAAACCATGCTTATGGAAAAAGGCTTGTCTGAAGTGGGCGTCACGATGGCTAGTTCACCAAAATACTCCGTATGGAGGGGATGCATAGTCTACGGCTACGCTGTTCCAGAAAGCTTCAAATGGAGTTGGGACCGGATGGAGGGATGGATGAGTTTTAGATGAGCTTATCCGAAAGAACTCTTAGCAGGATTGAGAAATTCTTCTCGAAACAGGGGTTTGAACCATCAGGAGTACCCGAAGAGCCTGATGAGCTAATCCTATATAACGGTAGGGAAAAAGTCTTGGTTAAAATCGTTTTCGAAGAGGATGCTGATAAGACTATCGTATACGATGCATGCGCCTCAGTTTTGGAGAAGGCTTCAGAATTCAGCATGGTTTATGTTGCTGTTCCCAGGAATTTGGGTGACAGAGTGGACACGGTGATTTTTATGAAGAGGGGGATTGGTTTAATAGTATACGATGACTGGAGTATTGAGGAAAAAATCTCTGCAAAGATGTTAAAGAAGACTCCGATCGTAAAGAATCAGGAAATAGTTGGGTCGGAGGTTGTTGAGAGAAGCATTAGGAGGCTGGAATCCTCGATCAGAGAGATTTCTGAAAGAATAGATTCTCTAGAGAAAGCATACCTCTCTTTGTTGAGAGAAGTCAGGGAGATTAAATCTATCCTAGGGAAAAGAATTATGATTGTGGAGAAACCAGTCGAGCCCTCTGTTACTAAGCCTGAAGAGACTGTTGAAACTGGAGGATTACCATCTTTCCTCAGGGACAATCCCTGGGTTGAAATACTTTCTAGAAGATCTGAAGAAAACCCTTAGCTCCAGAATTACTTCTCCCTAAGGGCTTTCCTTAAAACTCTGAGGGGCAGAATTATACACCTGTATCTGGGGCTTTTCGAATCTGCTTTAAATAGTTTCAACAGCTCTTCCTCCTTAAGGCTCAGGGCTTCTTCAACAGTCTTCTCCTTAACCAGGTCTATGAGCATGGACGCTGAAGCCTTGCAGAACAAGCATGCTTCCGAAGTGAACTTTACATCGAGAATCTTATTGCCTTCAATCTTGAAATACATTCTCACCCTATCGCCGCATGAGTAGTCTATTTCTTCCGAAACCACGTCAGCGTTCTCGATCTCGCCATAATTTGGGGGAGTTTTAAAACGCTTAACCAGCTCCTCTACGAGGCTCCTCGAGTCCTCCATGCTTGTCTCCCCATGATCAAGTAAGCATGCTTAGCCTTTTCACGGACTCCAGAAACCTGTCTATTTCTTCCATGGTGTTGTATAGATAGAAGCTTACTCTTACAACAGCGTTGACGCCAAGTGTGTTGACGAGAGGCTCTGCGCACAATGCGCCAGACCTAACCATAATCCCGTCAGTATCAAGCATCTGGGCCACGTCATGAGGATGAATCCCCTCTACGTTGAAGCTTACTATGCCCTTGTGCTTAACACTCTCCTCGGGTCCGTGAACCTTAACGATTTTCTTATCCAACCCTTCCATCAAATGCTTAACAAGATTAGCCTCATGCTCAACTATGTTTTTAAGACCTATTTTATTCAAATAGTCTACAGCCGCCGCTAATCCCACTACTCCCTCGATATTCGGGGTTCCGGCTTCAAACCTGTATGGAATATCTTCATAAGTCTGGTTTTCCATGGTCACTGTCTTCACCATCCCTCCTCCCAGCTCCCACGGTTCCATTTTTTCAATTAGGTTCTTCCTAATGTAGAGTACTCCTATTCCCGTTGGCCCAAGCATCTTATGCCCGCTGAAAGCCACGAAATCCGGATTAACTTCCTCAACGTTAAACGGTATGTGGGGTATGCTTTGAGCAGCATCGATTACGAAGAGGCTTCCATGCTTGTGGGCAAGCCTGCAAAGCTCTTTGACGGGGTTCATAGTGCCCAAGACGTTTGAGACGTGAACCATTGTTAGAACATCGCATCCCTCCTCTAACCTCTTCTCCAACTCGTCTAAGTCAACGGTGAAATCGCTATTCATCCCGACTACGATGAGCCTCCCTCCTTTTTCCGAAACCATTCTCCTCCAAGGCAAGAGATTACTATGGTGCTCCATTATGCTGGTTACGACAGTAAGCTTTCTCCCTAGGAGTCTCGGCAATGCCTCCGCTAGAGAATTAAGACTCTCAGTAGTGTTTTTCGTAAAAACGATCTCATCCTCCCTTGCGCCTATGAAGCTCGCTATCTTCCTCCTAGACTCTATGTATAAATCGGTTGCTTGCGCGCTCAGCGTATTTATGCTTCGTAAAACGTTCGAGTTATAGTTGAAATAATAGTCTCTTATGGCTTCAACCACCTGCCTCGGCTTTTGAGTTGTTGCAGCATTGTCAAAGTAAATTAGGTTTTTACCGTTTATCATTTTTTTTAATATGGGGAAATCTTCTCTGACAGCGTAGGGGTCGAATGTCATAAACCGATTATAGTTTAAGGATGGCTTTAAAGCTATCCTTTAAAAAGACTTAAAAAATCATTGGCTGAAAGATAACCGCAATACTCATGTTTAACAGGGTTGAAGAGAAGGCCTTTATTCCGATATTCGGTGGTTTCAGCACTCTTAGTAATGGCAGCGTTTCCACAAATCTTAATCTCTCGTTGTGAAAATGATTCCTGAAGAAAATGCTGGTTCCCCATCATCTAGGCTTTTAGAAGAGACCATTCATCTGCTCAAAAAATACGGAATAAGGCCGAAGAAGAGGCTGAGTCAGAGTTTCATTGTGGATGAAAAATTGGTAAGACTGCTTATTGAGAGTGTTAAGCCCAAGCCTTCTGACGTGATTATTGAAATAGGTGCGGGGATTGGAACTTTAACCCTTGAATTGGCTAAGCATGGTTCAAGGATTAAAGCGGTGGAGATAGACCCTGTTCTAATTAGAGTCTTAAAGGATCGTTTATCGTGTTTTGAAAACGTCGACGTGATTCAGGGAGATTTCCTCAAGATGGATTTGGAGGGAAATGTTTTCACTGGCAACATTCCTTATCACGTATCTACACCAATAATATTTAAGATACTTAGGCAAAAATACGATAGGTCTGTTATAACTGTACAGAAAGAGGTTGCTGAGAGAATAGTTTCAAAACCGGGGACTAAAAGCTACGGTAGACTTACTGTTTCCATTAATATTTTAGCGGAGCCTTGTATAATTGGCTCATTCCCTCCTTCATCTTTTTACCCTACGCCCAAGGTCTCCCACTCTGTCATTCTCCTGAAACCACTTGAAAAACCTGTTGATACTACGCTCCTAGAATGGTTGCTTAGAGCAATGTTTTCGCAGAGGAACAGGCTTGCCATAACGGTTTTGAGAAAAGCATTGGAGAAGCTGTACGGTGATATGGGTTTGTTGATTCATCGAGAAGTAAGTCGGCTTATACCAGGTGATAAAAGGGTCTTCGAGCTTAGCGTTCAGGATTTTCTGAGTCTTAGTCAAGCTATTTCAAGCCTTTTAAACGATATGGGTGCTTATTTTTAATCCTTCTAAATAGCGTTTAGGAGAAATGAGGATATTAATCACAAAGTCGATCGTTCTTCTTGTCGCATTGATTTTTCTTGTTATTCCTGTTCAGACTCAGGGAGATTCTAATGTGCCTCCTTCATACTCTTGGAGTAATCTTAGAGTTGACAGTGTGCAAATAAGCTATTCATTCAGCAAGGTGTTGTGGTTCGGTGGCACTGGCTATCTGCATATTAAGGCTGATGCCCCGGGTACTTACAGCGATACTAAGAGCACCACTGCCACAATAACTGTTCCCGAGGGTTTTTCCGCGGAAGTCTATGTCTGCGGGGACGACCGCACACCCCTGCCGACGGGCTGGGTTGTTAAGGGGAAATACTTGAAGGCCTACGTAGACGGGAAAGAAGTCTATAAGGACACTGGA
>CAZTSG010000026.1:0-17396 GCA_964616835.1 uncultured Nitrososphaerota archaeon
ATAAAAAGTATATCAGGTCTGGCAGGGAAGAGTTCAATGAAATAGGATGGATAACTCCCTACCGTCTTTCAAGCCGGAATATAGTGAAGCTATTCGGAGCATCATTCGATATCTTGATTGAAAAAGGGTAAAGGAGGGAAAAGTGTTATTAGTGAACAAGCGCTTTATTCCATCGAAGCCTTCTCCTCCTTTTTTGGAGCATACTTGGTAAATGAATCTCCTAGCAATGCTCGTAGCCTGAAGTATACTTCGAGAAGTGATTGTGGTCTCTTTTCATAATCCATGTTAATAATCTCCGGTAGCAACCATTTAACTCTCTCGTCAATTTGGCCGCTAACATTCGGAGGATGAAGCCCCCATTCCTCGGCCTTTCCTTGCAATCTAATGAGCCTTTTTCTTTTCTTCTCTTCGTCTAGCTGAAACGGATCATCATAAGAAATATATTATGTCCTCCACCCTCCCCTATCATATTCTTGACTTCGTCACCAAATATCCTTTCAGCTTTTCATACTCACCCTCCATATATGAACGTAGAAACTCGTGTCGGGTAACTGCAATCAATAAATGAGGAACGTGATAATTAGTAATCATGCTTAATATTGTTATACCTAAAAAGTGAGCATCGAAGTTGGTTGCACACTTTCGTACGGATATAGTAGATACTCCGGGGGCATATAGCGCGGCGTCCCTGTCTGCCATCTTTTCTCTCTTTCCTTCTGAGTTTCAGCTAGGCCGAAATCCGTTATGACGAATCTAAAACCTCGTTTATGCCCTTTAAAAAGAATGTTTTCTGGCTTGATGCCCTTATGTATCTTTGGAGGAATAAACTCTACAGTTGCGTGCTCGCTGGGAATTGTGCTACAGACATACACTAAGGATATAGTTGCTGATGCTTGGCAAAAACGCAGCTGTTAGAATTTCTGAATAGTTTCTCCATTTTCCATACTTTTCCGGCAGCTTGGAGAGGTCCACTCGGCCAATTGCATCACAAAGAAGGGAGGGTTCTCAACAAATTCTCCAACTTTAGGATAAATGTTTTCATCGAATTTGCTTTTTCAAACTTCTCGAAGAATTCTTTATTGTAAAGCCTGACCTTGGCGATGTTATGGTGATATAAGGCCAAGTCCCAGAGCAACTCCCTTATCGGATATTTGCTGAGAAGCTCATCTGGGCTGTTTACATGGAAGTTAGAAAGATGTACGCTTTTTCAATCAATGTCTTTTAAAAGTTGGTCTACATTTCCTATCATAGCCTGGCTTATAAAGATATATGACTGGCTTTCCATTAAATTTTATTAAATCTTATTAAGATAAGTAGGATGATCAAAATACATTATGAGTCATAACCTCTTCCCACCATTCACTATTCTTTAATTCCCATATACCATCAGGTCTTCTCCCTTCTATAGCGGTTGGATCGTGACCAAGACAGAAATAGATCTTAGAGGAACGCGGATTTCGGGGAAATACTTCTATGATTCCCTTAATTTTAAAGAACGTTTTAATAACAATAATAAAACCTGCATTTACCTTGAATTAATGGAAATCTTATGATTGGTCATTATAGGCACTTGACATCAAACCACATTAAGGTTTATCACCGAACTATTATCGCGCAGACATGGAGAAAATCATGAGGACATGTCCTAAAGAAAAATATGTCTAACCCAATTCTAATTAAATATTGAAAAAGCCGGAATGGTGTGAACCAGATATAGAGCTTAGTCCCACACCTCTAGCGAAATTGGGGCTGTATGTTAAACGGTCGGAAGACTTCGTCGGGGACGGGATAGCGATCTCTTCTGCGATTCGCCTCGTAAAAATTTATAAGAGACCAAAATAGGTAAAAATATGAAATGCAAAAAGCATCATTACTATTATTTTTAATTTTACTCTTACTGCTCTCTGGATGCCATGCACTTATGCCACAAGTTCAAGCTTCTCCTGAGGAAGTCGAAAAAGTTACAACCGAAATAAAATTATCAGATATGGAGGGATGGCCCGGAGGATCGAAGGTAGGAATTACCGGGAATTTCAGATATGAAGGCGAGCATGTCGAGGAAGAAATTAACTTAAAATTCAGTTTACCTTCTTATATCTCTAACATTATCTCAGCAAAACTTCGACTATACTTATACGCGGGAACGCCTCATATAATTGATTCTCCAGGTGTACATGCTATTGTCGAAAAGATCGAAATGAACGATTATGTTGTTAGTAATAATTATGAATTTTGTTATTTAGGCGGGATTTTAGGCGATGAAAGAAAATCTATGTGGGTGGAATGGGAAATTCCTTTAGAATATCTTCGTCCAGGGGTTAACTCTTTAAGCCTCAAAATTAAATTAAATGTTGGTGTTGGCGGTCGACAGAATTATTATGAGTTTTTTATACATGATTATTCAAATTTGCAAATAGTGAGGAAAGTTAAAAAATTTACCATCAGTTTCACGTCTAATCCGAAAATTCAAAGCATTATTGTTGATGGTGAATATTTTTCTCCAGATAAGCTTCCTTGGTCATTCGTTTGGGAAGAGGGTTCCGTCCATTCGTTTTCCATTCCCGGCACAGTGATTTACGTGGAAGGGAGCAATTGGACAAGATACCTGTTTACTGGCTGGAACGATGGTAACCTGTCGACTTCAAGGACTATAATTGCTTTAAGCTCTGCCTCTTATACGGCCATGTTTAAGACTCAGCACTATGTTAACGTTAGCTCCGAGTACGGTTTTGTTTCCGGCAGTGGTTGGTATGATCAAGGCTCTATCGCCATGATATCCGTCACTCCCGAGGCAACTGATTTCGGGAACGGGACGAGAAGGGTCTTCAAGTCTTGGATAGGTGATTTCTCAGGTTCCTCAGCAACCTCCAGAGTCACCGTAGATTCTCCGAAGAACATTAAGGCCTCTTGGGAGTATCAATACTACCTGTCAGTCAACTCCGAATACGGTTCTCCTAGTGGTGGGGGATGGTATTATCCCGGCCAGCTCGCCACCATTTCCGTTTCACCCATTGTGGATCTAGGAGGTGGGGTTAGGAAGGTTTTTACGGGATGGGTTGGCGACCACTCATCCAATAACAATACTTTAAACATTGCTGTAAACCGGCCGATGTCGTTGACAGCGAAATGGAAAACCCAGTATTTCCTGAAAGTTGAGACATGCTATGATAAGTGCGAGGGGGAAGGGTGGTACGACGAGGGCTCTAAGGCTTACGTACGTCTCAAGGAAACCGAGATCGAGGAATCTATAATTCTCACTAGGTACTTTGCCCGCTGGACCGGAGACGCCTCCGGCACAGGTGAAGTTTCCAACCCAATATACATGGATTCTCCTAAAACAGCTATCGCAATTTGGGGGTGGAAGCCGAATCTAATTAACTTGGGCATATTAACCATCTCCATTACTACTGCCTACATCGTGTTCACTCATACGCCGGTTAGGCAGGTAAAGATGCTATTCTCTCAGAAAATACAGTCAAGGTTCCAAAAACCAACTTTCAAGAGAAGAGAACCAGAGGAAACGAAGGAGTTTCCTAGAGCACGTACACTAGCCAAATATAGAATACTTGAGACCATAGGAGAGGGGGCTTTTGCAACAGTTTTCAAGGCAATAGATGATGAGGGGAGGCTCGTCGCCCTGAAGGTGCCTAAGAAAAGCAAGGAGGCTGAAGAGATTTTTGTGAACGAGGTGAACCGCCTGAACGAGCTTGTTGGAAAAGGATTTTCGCATAGAAACATTGTTGATGTTTACGATTTCGGCTTAAGGCCCGAGCCGTACATAGCCATGGAGCTCTGTGACAGCAATATAAAGGGCATTAAGTTCAGCGAGGATGAGATTCTGAAAGTCATGCTGGAGATAACTGACGCGTTAATATATGCACATAACAAGGGAGTCGTTCATGGAGACATAAAGCCGAGCAACATTTTGATTAAAGATGGTGTTCCAAAGATAAGCGATTGGGGGTTCGCCCATACCCCTGAGTACGCAGCTCCTGAGATACTTTGTGGCAAGGAGCCGGACGAGAAGAGTGATATATGGAGTTTTGGAGTTACATTCTATGAGGTTTTGAAAGGAGTTAATCCGTTTTCTGGGAGAGACTCCTCCGAGATACTGGAGAAGATGAAGAGAGAGATAGACTTCAGCAGCTTGGGTCGTTTCGAGGATATAATAAGGAGGTGTCTATCCATTAATAACAGGTATAACAACTTCAAGGAGGTTAAGAAGGATTTAATAAATCTAAAGAAGGCTAGTTCAACTTTTGGAGAGGAATATAGATAACCGTTAATAGCAGCATCGGCAAGTCAAACTTTTAAGACTTGACAAAGGAAATTACTTAAGCATTTTTCTCATTCATCGATTCATTCGTTTAATGTTATTGCTTAAAAGTTTCTGCCTCTGAGTCTTAAACACCCTCTTGCATACTTGAACTTTTTGATGATCTATATGTACAAAGTCCAAAGAATTCGTGGGAAAATTGAAGAAGAGACACTAGTATGCTAATGATGCTGGCCATCAAAAAGTTATGCTTATAGAAGGATCATGACGGCACATAATTCACCTATTTTTAAACTGGACTTAATGGCATATTCAAAAATTGATAAGACTTGCATTAACACGCATTAAAAATTCATGAAACATTAAAAACTTACGTGCAAAACAGGACTTCGAGGATCCTCTAAAATGCTTCCTAAAGCATTGGAGGTGGCGAGGAGTATAGGCAATAAACACCGTAAAGCGCTTGCATTAACTGATGTTGCCCAGGCTTTTTCGAATTTCCTCCGCCGCCATTGCAGGCATTGAACAGCTTAAGAAGCTGCTATGGGAAATCTTGTAAGGCTGTTCAAGCCTGTTAAATCACATTAGTGGGCGAGAGTTCTTTTATACTGGCGTTATTTTTTAAAGATTGATGGAGGTTTGGCTCAACGTGGCTGAAGCAAGGCCGGAGGACGTCGGCAGACGCGTAGCTAGAATCAGCAGGAGAGTAATGGCCCAGTTGAATGTTAGACCCGGGGAGGTGATTGAAATCAAGGGTAGAAAAGCTTCTTCTGCAATAGCTTGGCCTTCCACAAGTGCGGATGAGGGTCTAAACATCATAAGAATGGACAGTAGGATGAGAAGGAGCGCTGAGGTAGTTATAGGTGAAAGAGTTTTAGTGAGAAGGGTGGATAAGATTGAGAATGCTTTCGAAGCAACTTTTTCAATGGAAGGCATGCGAGTTGAAACTGTTGAGCAGAGGTTCGTTGATTACGTGAAGAGCAAGTTTCTCAACATCCCGTTCATGGAGGGTGATTTTCTTTCAATACCAGTGTTCAGCGGATCGTTCGTATTCCAAGTTATTAAAACTAGGCCTGGGGGGGTTGTGAGGATGACTAGTGAAACAAGGTTGCGGATAGTTAGCGAAGCTGCTGCCGGAAGATACATGGTTCCAAAAGTGTCTTACGACGACATTGGGGGGTTACATGATGAGATTAGAAAGATAAGAGAGATAGTGGAGCTCCCCCTGCGGCATCCAGAAGTTTTCCAAAAGCTTGGGATAGATCCTCCTAAAGGGATCCTCCTATATGGTCCACCGGGGTGCGGGAAAACGTTGCTTGCCAAGGCAGTGGCTAATGAGGTGAACGCAACGTTTTTTTCGATAAGTGGACCGGAGATAATGGGGAAATATTACGGAGAATCTGAAGAGAGGCTCAGACAGGTTTTTAAAGAGGCACAAGAAAACGCGCCGAGCATAATCTTCATAGATGAAATTGATGCGATAGCTCCTAAGAGGGCCGAAGTCCAAGAGGTTGAAAGGAGAGTAGTAGCCCAGTTGCTTACTCTGATGGATGGGTTGAAGGCTAGGGGGAATGTTATTGTAATTGGGGCTACAAACATGGTAGACCTGATAGACCCAGCCCTAAGAAGGCCTGGAAGATTTGACAGGGAGATAGAGATAGGGATTCCCAACAAGGAGGAGAGGCTTGAAATACTCCAAGTTCACGTGAGGGGGATCCCAATTGCCAGCGATGTTGACCTAGAGAGGATCGCGGAGATTACCCACGGGTATAGCGGAGCTGACCTTGCTCTGCTTTGCAAGGAAGCGGCGATGAAGGTCTTGAGGAGAAGCCTGCCCGAGATAGAATCGCTAAATCAAAGTATTCCTGCTGAAACCCTCAAAAAACTAGTCGTCACTATGAACGATTTCATGGAGGCGTATAAGGAGATTACTCCGACGTTGATGAGGGAGATTTCAGTAGAAGTTCCCAAGGTTCATTGGGATGACATAGGTGGCTTAGAAGAGGTTAAAAAAATGCTGATAGAGTCAACGGTTGAACCGTTTAAAAACCCTGAAGAATTTAAAAACCTAGGGATAGAGCCTCCTAAGGGAATATTGCTTTACGGCCCTCCAGGATGTGGGAAAACATTATTGGCAAGGGCCATCGCGACTGAAAGTGGGGCCAATTTTATAAGCATTAGGGGACCGGAGGTCTTCTCGAAATGGGTCGGGGAGTCTGAAAGAGCCATTAGGGAAGTGTTCAGGAAGGCACGGACGGTCTCTCCCTCAATAGTGTTCCTAGACGAGGTTGATTCCCTAGCCCCCTCCGAACGAATTTTAGACGAAAGTGGTGTCACGAAGAGAGTTGTAAGCCAGTTGCTGACCGAAATCGATGGCTTAATTCCGATTCAAAATGTAGTGATCATAGGGGCCACAGACAGGCCGTGGGACGTAAATCCAGATCTGCTTAGGCCGGGAAGACTGGAGATGAAAATATACGTTCCTCCCCCAGATGAGAACGCCAGATTTGAAATCTTCAAAATCATAACGAGGAAGATGCCCTTGGAGGACGATGTTGACCTAGCTGTTCTCGCTAAAAGAACAGAAGGCTTCTCGGGGGCGGATATTCAGTATTTATGCAAGGAAGCAGGGATGAATGCCTATAGGAGGAGGGCTAAAAAGGTTAGGATGAGTGATTTTGAAGAGGCTATTAAACGTGTCTCTCCGAGCTTAAGCGGCGTCCAAGCATACGAAAAATGGATGAAAACTAGAGAATCCATATAGAAACTTTTTGAGAGAATTTACAGGTGATATGATGTTGTTTAGTTTACTTTCCTGTAAATTTTGTATATTTGATATGGACGATGACGAATGCGGCCTTTTACAATTTGTTTCCTTTCATTAAAAGAATAAAATCTTTTCCATGCCCTTCAAAATTTCATAATAACTTCTAGAATTGTATTTAACTGAGATCTCTTTTATTTCTTTTTCACTTGGCTTTTTGCTTCGGCTCCGTCGAAAGTAGTCTGGCTAAAGTTCTTTCCGTTTTTCCTGGGACTTAAAATTGGCCGAAAGCAGGATTATGGAGGAAAAGGACTCCCAAAAATGACTGGAGAGGAATAATTAGTATAGGGCTCTGCCATATTAATTATGCTAACAATCAAAAAGATTATGCCCCTAGGAAGAGTGACGTACGACTCCGGGCTATTGTCCTAAAGACCGATTTGTAGCCAAGTTTTTTGGCATAGGATACCAAAGCAACCTGACCCTCGTATTAACGATCTTCGGAGTGATACTAACTTCATCTATGTGCAATATACCCCTTATCTTTCCAAGACCCTCATCCCTCTTTTTAATTAGTTCTTCAATCACTCTTTCTGTTTCCTCCCTCTTTAAAATCAAGCTCTTGATCCTGAGCTCCACCATTCTCTTGATTTTATACCCTCCTATTGCCTTGCTAAAGTGAGAGGCTCTTTTCCTCACTATTCCTGACAGTATTTCCTTCAAAGCATTGAGCTCATGGTTCTTCATCACCAGTTCCATCCTCTCGATTCTCTCGTTAATAGAATTAATTTTCTTCATCATAGCCCTTAACCTCTTTTCATAAGCCTTACGTATTCTCTTTGCTTTCTTCTCATACTCTACTTCAAGCCTTCTTAGAAGTTCACCCCTATGCTCCGAGAATATCCTCAGGTATGGAGAGTAGTAAAGGATTATCCTAAGCTTTTCCGCCGCTTTCCTCTCGGCCTCTATCTCCAAGTCAGTCAGATTTTCCGGCAATGGAATGTAATCGCCCTTCGCAGGATTCTTATCCTCCTCAAAACCTTCGACAGATATTTCACCGTATTTCTCCAACAGGACGATAGGTCTTGAGCAGGGGTCTATGAGATATTTGAATTCTCTCTTTTCGTGCTTCCCATAGTCAGCGATTCCAGAGAATAGAAGGAGTGGATGATAGACAACACTTTCTCTCACATCTGATTTCACATAGGAGTACTTGAAGGGGGGATTATGTTATGCCTTATCCTTCCTTTCATTAATTCCTTTATCTCCTCAAGTGTGAGGGATCCTTTCAGGTAAGAGGCAGCGAACCTTGTTCTGAACCTTCTAACCCTCCCATCCGGCGTGAGCATAATAAACTCCCTCGAATCCAACTCTGCCAAGCTGTCACCTAATGTGATTCCCAAGGTATCAGAAAGCCCCTTAACCAGTGCGTTCCTATCTTGCGCTGTCCTCAGCCCTCCTATCATCCAAGTCCCTATGTTGGATATGGCTCTGTAGTCTATGTCTCTAGGGTTTTGGGTCCCGAGGGCCATGAATACTCCGAATCCCCTCCCTTGTTTCAGCAGGAGGAGAATCGGGCTTTTGGAAGGTGGGTTTCTCGGAGATGGGGGAAGATATCCATATACCTCATCTATGAACACTCCCAGCCTGATAGACTCTGACGACCCCTTGCTAAGCATCCACCTGTAAATTCGTTTCAGGATAAGCGCGACAGCTAGCATCCTCAAGTCATCGGGTAAATGAGCTAAGTAGATAAAGGTGGCTCCTTTAAGCCTATCTGGGTCGAACGCTTCCCCCACATGAAACCCCTCCATCGCAGGGGAGAAAACGACCGAGCTTATTTCAGATGCTAAAAGTACCCTTTTCCTTTTCGGCATGTACTCCTCTATGCTTAACGCCCCAATCGAGCTGAATGGGGGCTCTATTATCCTCCTCACGAGCTCCTCGAAACTGAAGCTCTTCATCTCCATGAGAATCGCTGACACAAGCCCATGGGCCACGCTGCTGTTTGAAAAGCTCTTAGAGAAGCTCGTTATTAGAGAAGCGCTTAACTCTAGGTCAGAAGGGTCGCTGATCCCTATTAGGGACATTATGTTTAAGGGGAATCCATCTCTCGTCCCAATGGTATAAATCATAGATTCAAAGTCTTCAAACATTTCCTTTCGAATCCCGCTTTTCTCAGCTTTTCTCCTCCACTCAACAAGCTTTTCTCCAAAAACTCTTTCAACATTCTTATCATATGGGTTTAGAGCAATATTGCTCAGATCTCCCTTCACATCTATTGCTAGATCAGGAATTTTATTGCGAACGAGTTCTTCCATCAAAACTATCAGGAGGCCCGTCTTTCCAGAGCCGGTTGTCCCGAAGACAACCAAGTGTGTCTTTAGGTCATCTAGCCCCATCTCTAGCCCTATCTTCAGCACGTATGCTGGATGAATTAAGGAATAAATAAGCGTTTATGATTACAATTGTCATGGCAGTGATCATCGGGCAGGGCAACAGGCTTGTCCACAGGGAGACTGTGAGAGAATGGTCCTAGGTTGGCTTTCCCATATTATCCATTGCTTTAACACTCCCTGTGTGAGAGTTCTCTAATAAGCTTGGTGTTTTGGAGTAGGTATTTTCACTCACGGTTCTCGAACCGTGAACCAGAGGCCTTAATCTTGACGGTGAATCTTAGCGAGGATGAGCCCGAAATAAGGCTTTCAGCTGGCAAAGGATCTCTTATCATTAGGGCTCTTAACTAGGTGATGAGCATATTTTTCTCTCTGACTCATTGTTAGAAGTCCATGGGCTATTATAGTAGTGCGCACGTATGACCTCTGAGAGAGTTGAAAGATCACCACAATCGTGTAGGTACTTCAAGAAATGCCGTCAACCCTAGGCTCGTCTCCTTAACTCCACTCGCGTTGCTGTTTGCCGAAAGAATGAAGATTGTTAAGCCAGAGACATAAGTCGTTGAACTAACTTGATGCATGGGTTTACTTAGAGCAGCTGCTGTGGCCGATAGAGTAATACCTTTTAAAGCTGAAAAATACAAGTTTGAAAAGTAGAGTTCGTATAACTATGTTGAAAATTTCTTTTCAAGCTAATAGGAATAAGGTTCTTGCGTGATTCTCTCCCTGAGAACTATATGTAACTTGACTGGGACTTTATGGCTCCTCTGTTCGTCAACATATACTCCGCTTATCCAGAGAAAAAGGCTCTCTCCAGGTTTAAGGACAATACTTTCTCTTAAAGGTTTTAGGATACCTTTTTCCGAGAAACTGTAGTATACCGGTAAATAGGCCCCTCTGCACAGACTTACTTTAACCTCATTACCCTTTAGAATTAACTCAACGTGCTCTCTATGAGTGCAATCTTCATCCTTTCCTGTGCAGCCCCAACGACATCGAACACTATTAAAAACATGAAGAATTTTTCCATGAGAATCCTTAATCTTTAAACCATCCGGTGGCGCGCCCACTTCTGGGTCATGATCGCCTGGATCATAGCGCCCAATGATCACATGCTTATATTTAGATATGTCTAAGAGGAATCTTTCACCACCAACCTCTATCCATAGTATTATGCCATGGGACGAAGGAAACGGAAGGGTAACGCGCGCCCACTCTTCTGTCTCCGGTGGAATCTTTGCCAAGACTGACCGAAGCCTAGTGTAGAGAAAATTGAGCAAAGTTATTAGCCTATCCAAGTCCGCTTGCGTAAATGACTCTTGCGAATCCTCTATTTGGCGCAAGTATGCATTGAATTCATTTTTAATTTCTCGAAATTTCTGTTTATCTTTAAAATCCATGCATATGCTATCCAAGTAGCCCTTAAGCCTATAGAGATCCTCTTGCACTTCATAACGTTGTACATCTCCTATATGCGCACTATGATATTTGCTAGCAAGATTATCTATAAGATATAGCATGGGCGCGTATCTCTCCGTCGTCTGCATACCATTCAGCATCCCGTGCCACTTCCAGATGGCATCAAGAAGCTTCTCCTTTTTATCTTCCTCTATAAGATTCTCTGGTGAAAGGGATCCTAAGCTAACAATCCACAAGTTTAGCTCATCGAGGAATTTGCTGAACAGCTCGTTGTCTTTCAAAGAGGCTTTTAGCTTACTGGATAATTGTTTAATTGAATTTAGTTCGGCGCTAATGATACCACATCTTTCACCTTTTTCCACCTTTCTTATAAGATCATGCATTTTCATACAAATGAGCATGAAGATCATATGCAAGTTTTCTTGATTTCTCATTATTTTTAAGCTTGTTACAAGACTATTTAAGCCTACTTCTCTAGGTCTTCTGTGCGAAATTTCGTGAGCTTGTAATGCAGGATAGAAGCTTGTTAAACCTCTGCTTCTTCCTGAGATTAAGGTCGGTATTACGATAAGTCTTTCAATCGAAAGTAAATTAAAGTAGCGAGCTATATTTATCTTTTGCATAACGATTTCAATTCCCACCATAATGTTGAAAGATATCTAGCATAGCTTTGGAGACTGGTATGGAATCTGACTTTTTCACCACGTGCTAACATGCTACGAAAAGATATTTTAATCATCTCATGTCTGTATAACTGTAAGTTGATGTTTTGCACGCGTTTAAGCGATCACTATTCTGTATATTGATTCTTAAAGCCAGTAAAAGAGTATTGTTGAACGTGGTCCTTCTGTTAAACATTCTGAAATATTACGCTAAGTATATGTGGCCTAGGATTTCGAGATGGTAATGGATGTTTCAAGCCCCTTAATTAAGCCCGATTTAATGGAATACGTGATGTTGATACGCAATAACATGCGTTGTAAGTATTACCATTTTGAAAAAAGTTTTTTAAAGAGTAAGATTTACTCATTTCATATGAGCAGTGCAGAATATACTCCAGCTTATGATTTCTCAGATATACGTGAACGTATAGCATCTCTGGAGGGAGAGCTTAAAAAAATTTCAAATTCGCTTTCTCATAATATAAACTCTCTTAACCGGAGAATTGATGAACTTGAATCCGCAGTCAAATCTCTAGGGGCCCAACTTCATAATAAGCTTGATGTTGTTTTCGGCAAGCTTGGTGCCCTTGAAAGCTCTATTAAGGGAGAAGTCACCAGCTTGAGGGGTGATCTGCAACATATGAGTAGTATCGTTTCCAATATGCAGGGGGACGTGGGGAAGTTAAAGGAGCAGGCTAGTGATACTGGTAAAACACTTAGGAAGACTTTGGAGATCTTAGAAAGCATTGCAGAGCTTTTGAACGATGTGCAGAGGGATGTCGGAGTAAGGCTGGAGAACATTGATAAGAAACTTGCGGGGTTAAGAAATAGTGCTGACTCACTTAAGGAAGGACTTTCAAAATGGGGTGAGGCAATCCAGACTTATGTTGATGCTAAAAGTAAGAGTGAAATCGAGATCATGGAAAATGAATTCAGCAAAATGGAAGGCGAATTGAAAACCATGGAACAAAGGCTTATCGAAAGTAGCAAAGAGAACTTGAACGAAATCAACGCGACACATAAGGGGCTGAGTGAAACTCTAAATAGGATTATGAACGAAATTGCAGCTCTATACAATAACCTCAAGGATTTCGCAGCCTTATTGGAAGATACACGGTTAGAGCTTGTCTCAGCACTTGACTCGCTTACCTACTCTGTGGACTCATATAGGGATGCTGTTTATCTCAAAGTTTTGGAGTGATGCGGATGTCTGGCTTAGAGAACCTGCTGGCCAAATCGGAGAAAGAACTAAAAAAGATTCGGGAAAAGATTGAGAGAGGTGAAGATTTAAAAAAGGAAGAGGCTACGCTGGCCTTAATAAACGCCCTCTTCCCATATACTAGTGAGAAGATTGAGGTCCTCTCGGCCAATATAACCCAGCTCTCCTCTTCGGTGCGAATACTCAGGGATGATTTTTCGAAGAAAGCATCCCAGTTACTGGAGGACACAAGTAAATGGCAGTCGATGCTCCTTGAGAATTCAAGAAAATACATGTCGGACATTGAAACGCGGCTTAATATCGTTAAAAAATATGAGGAAGATCTATATGCTATGGCACAACGTATCCATGGACTTGAAACTAGAGAAGCGCAGGTCAATAAGCTTCTTGAAGAAGCTTCAAGCCTTAGAAAAGGGCTCGAATATGTTAAAAAGGAATTCGAGAAGCGATTAGAGGAGTTTTCCAATTTCTTCTCAAGTATCGATACCACATTAAAAGATTCTCACAGTACCCTTGTAGAGTTTTCGAATAATGCATCTTCAACATTACACGAGATTGAGTCGCAGCTTGCAAGCCTCAATAAGGCTTGGCTGGATCTTGAAACAGAGAGAAAAAATCTTGAAGCATATAGAAAGGAACTAGAGCAAAGGGAGGCCGGATTGGCGAAACGTGAAAAAGAGTTCGAGGCAATTTCTAAGAGGCTTAATGAGATGAAGGAAGAGGTGTTATTCTTTGAGGAGAGAAAGAAAAAGGCAGAGGAGACTCTAGCAATGCTTGAGGAGAATATTAACAAACGAATGCCGTTTCTTGAGAGCAGAGAAAAGACTATTGCTGAGGGGGAGCGCCGGGCGCAGGAGCTTCTCGAGAAGCTAGATATGAAGATTACTGAGCTACGTGACATTGAAAAACAGCTGAAGCAAAGAAGTGCTGAGTTGGAACATGAAAAACTTTCACTTGCAGAGAGAGAGACCAGATTAAAGGTTTGGGAAGAAAAACTTATGGAAAGAGAGAAGGACATTCAGGCTTATGGCGAGAATTTGAAAAAGAAGGAGGAAGAGCTATTCTCTCGTGAACGCGTAATAAGTCAGAGAGAGGAGAAGGTGAGAGTACTCCTCAATGAACTCGCCGAGAGACTTAAATACCTTGAGGCTAAGGATAAGGAGTTGAAAGACCGTCAACAGGAATTACAAAAATTTGAGGCAAGGCTCAATGATTGGGAGAAGAGACTAAAGGCGTGGAAAGAGGAGCTTATCCGGGAGAAAACAGCTATAGATGAAGAGAATAATCGGCTCGGGGAGCTTGAGAAGGTCTTGAGCGCCCGAGAGGCTAAGGTCGAGGGAGATGAAAGAGCGCTTAAGGAGAAAATTGCGAAACTTGAGGAGGAACGCCATAAGCTTGATGAGGAGCGTGAGGAATTAAAAAGGGAGAAGGCTGCTCTTGAGAGGGAGAGGAGGCTGCTCCTTGAACTCTCACAGAAGATGAATATCAGGGTCAGCGAGCTTGAGAATAAAGAAAGGAGCTTGGCAGAGCTGGAAAAAAGTTTAAGGGCGCGTGAGGCTAGGTTTAGGGAGCTTGAAAACCTCGTAAAACAGCTTCAACAGGAGAGGGAAAAACTAAGAGAGCAGCTGGCAGAATGCAGGGCCAAAATAGAAGAATTGAGCTCTAAGTGAATAGAAGCAACGTCTCCACGACCTTAAGGAAATCCCTCATGTGCATTGGGTTATTAGTCCGCGAGGCTCTCACCAATTGATCTAATGGTATGGGGACATTATCTTCGGGCGCTTCGATACCTAATACCAGATCGACGAGAAGTCTCCCGAGCGCGTACACATCTGCACGATCATCAGGAGCATCATGAAAATAGTTCAGAGTCATGGGTTTCTTTGCGGTCGTAAACCTGCCCCTCAGAGCTGTTTGAAAATCAGTGATTAAAACTCTCCCTTCATCGTCCACTAAGATGTTCTCAGGCTTTATGTCGCCGTGTTTCAGTAGGATCCCCTTCTCATAACATTCTTGTAGTGCCGTGCCAATCTGGAAAATTATGATGAGAGCATTCCGCATGCTGAAGTTGCCTGCTACGCGAACTATATTTCCCTTTGGACAGTACTGTAATGCGATGTAAGGTACCTCGCCTATGTTTCTGTTTCCGCTCATCACCCTGCCGATATCGCTTTCATAGAAGTCAATGAGGTGAAGAACCCCTCCGTCCCTAACCTTCTTAACGCTTTTAAGTATTTCAGCCTCCTCTTCAACAAGTTTCAATGCTTCATTGCTTAAACGTGGCCTCATTTCCTTATCATTCCAGGACTCCTTAGGTATCTTCAGGGCTGCCTTTAATCCCGCTTTTTCAGCAAGATATGTATGATAAAAACCCCCTGATCCCAAGTTTCCTATTATGTGCCAGCCGCCGATACTCATAGCAATTGTACTCCTTAGGGGGATAAGTATCGGGGTAAGCTTGATCAATTCCTCTACCGGTTTGTTTAGATATTGAGCCTTAAAGTCTATTGTACCTATCTTTTCCACGGGAGCCTCGGTTGAGAATGTGCCAGCAATGCTTGTACCGGGAAAACTGTAAGATGTTTTCATGCGTATTGTATCCCCTTTGATTAAGACACGCCCTTCCCATCTGGTCGAGGAGCGTGGGCCGATCACTAGCGGCTCAATCGGCTTTAATGGTGAAACTCCTTCCAGCTCAATAAATGTTCTAACTGGAAGTGGAGCAGGATTCTCAAGTATGACCTCAACCTTTCCCTCGTTCTTCACAGCTAGACATCGTATCGAAACAACGGGCTTTCTGTTCTTGGCTTCTTCCTCCAGCTTCTTAAGTTCTTCCTCTAACACCTTAAGGTTTTCGTAACGACCTCGCAATGGTTCACCCATTTCCTTAAGTCTCTCGTCTAATTCTTTGGCCCTACTCCTAACTCCTTGAATAAAGGAGATTATGTGCCCCTCCTTATTCTTATTCTTAATCATATTCTTAACCTTCTCCTCGTAAAGGGAAGAGTCAACGGAGAGACTGGTGAGAACATTCACCAGCGACCAGATGTTCATAGTAAGATGATAGATATTACCGTTCCAGCCATATATCTCAGCTAATTTCTCATACTCGTAAAGCTTGGCACGGAAGCCGGAGAACGATGCGCGCTCGGATGACTTGCTACTCCTTGGCGATGTGGGTTTTTTCGACATATTATCACATAACTGAAAAATCTTTTTAGCAAAATATAACCTGTTCTTCCATTCCTCCAGAGGAGGGGATAATTTCAACCAGATCCAGCAGGAGTAAACCAAAAGGATATCCTGATGAATGCCACACATACTATGCAGAACAAGTGCGGAGGCTCCTCATATCTCGGGTGCAACTGCATTGTCCTTAGAAGCTGTAGGAGAGAGAAATGACGCTCATGAAGATGAATAAGCATTTTTAAAAGATTCTAACCAGTTCCGCCATCAACTTCAGATATAAAGGGGGCGAGCAGGATCATCTCCTTCTCAGCAATCTCTTCAAGAGCTTTATGCCCAAATAGATAAAGTTCTAAACACGTTGAATGAGAGAATGTACTAAATTACTTAGTATAGGGTTTCTTAAACATTACTAAACCTTTTATCTCAGAAGAAGATCTTAAAAATTTTCACATTCTGGCCGAAACCACTCCTCCTATTACTCCTCCAACCAGCCCGATTAAGGCCCCTTTAAGTGATAGGATGATGCTTAAGATAGCTACTCCGGCTTGAATGTAGCTGAGGAATGGCATTATAAACGGAAGGAGGCTTGCCAATGGTATGAGTATGAGAGGTAAGATTATGGCGAGAATTATGCCTCCAAGAATCCCTGAAAGGAAACCTGCTATCGCCCCCCTGCCCAAGCCTTTTGCGATATAGCCTGCGGCAAAGCCAGCTATAAGGTCTCCGACCACGGGAATCATTCCTCCCAGTATTATGTGTATAGCGAAGCCAACAATCACCCCTAGGAATAAGTTCCCACCTTTCTGTTGCGACATAACCATAGTTTTTAACAATAATATTTAAATTTTATGAAGCAGGCACTATTTCCACTAACCAAGCGCGCCAACGAATTCGGGCGAACTACCAGCCCTAGAGGCTCCTATGACAGGGACTACCTAAACACCCTAATATCCCTCAAAAGGGTCTTGACAATGTATGCTAATAAGCCATTGGTCATAGTTAGTGAGGGCCTTGATGTAGGTGGGCCCTTGAGAGGCTTGGATTGGAGCATAGGAATGAGAAGTTCAGCTCGAGGAATAAGGTTAAGAGGATCTTCAGATATCTCAAGAAGAAAGCAATGATATTCCACTATAAGATGAGCACAAGAAACCACATTCAGGATATCATAAGGACCCCAGACTATTCCTAAACCTATTCACACCATACTATGGGATCACACAGAGGGTGGATGAAAATACTTATCCGGACACTATACCGAATAGAGCCTAAAACAGTACTTAACTTACTCTTATTTATTGACTACTCCTCCTCTTTAATTCTTCTATCATCAGCTTTATTTCAGCATACTTCTCGTCACTTATTTTACCCTGAGCTCTTAGCCCTTCGAGCTGCGCTTCTAATTCTGCTATTTGAGGGCTGCTAAATTTTGAGCTTTCTAGCTTCGACTTAAGTTTATCCATTACTATAATTC
>CAZTSG010000027.1:0-7723 GCA_964616835.1 uncultured Nitrososphaerota archaeon
GCTGTAGGGTTGGCTGAAAGGAATGTTGAACTTACTGAGAAAGCCGTCAAACTAGCTGAGAGAAACGTTGAACTCGGAGAAAAGAACTTGGAGCTAACCGAGAAGGCTGTAGGGTTGGCTGAAAAGAATCTAAAGCTAACTGAAAGGGCTACTGGGTTAAGTGAGAGAAACGTTGAACTCGGAGAGAGAGCTGTAAGCATAGGGGAGGAAACGCTCAGGGCGATAAGAGAGGAGTCTGAGAAGACGAGGAGTGTGATAAAGGATGAATCTGAGAAAACCAGGGAAGAGATAAGGCTACTTAGGGTTGACTTGAGAGAATACATAGAGGAGAGTTTAAAGGAGATCCGTGTTAAAATCCTTGAAATAGAAAATGCTTTGAGGAAAGCTGGAATAATGTAACTCTAACCAAGGCATATGGTTTCCAATTACAGCATGTGTAGTCTTATGAACGAGCAGTGTATTATCTTATACTCCAAGCTTCCTGTGATTCATATCAGAAAATTAAGAGAAAATGCTTACCGTAAGCTGATCATAAGGTTGGAGGTAGCGAGGTTTTGTTCTCTTCCTTAAGAATAGTATAAGAGGAATGGAGATTGCTACCGTAACGATTACGGCTAGGAGTATGTAGAATTTTTTACTGAAAGTCTTTTCCCACTTCGCTACTAGTACCTTTGGAGAATTCATAACAATCTGTATCTCGAGGCTTTCACCGCATGCGTCTCCAACCCATCCCTTGAACACGTAGGCGTACGGGAATTCTGCTGGCTCCTCCCAATTATAGAGCCTAGCGGTAGCAATAGTGTTTTCATCATACCAGTCTGAACCCGATGTAACCCCGTGTTCAGACTCTACTTTTAAGAGATACTGGGTCCTGAAGTATGCTGAATATGACCCTGGACCCCTGACTGTTATCGTTCTCAATGTAGACGATTCGCCGTCGTTCCACCCTTGGAAAACATGCCTCTTCCCCTCTGATTCTTCGAGAACTTGAGGTACAGATATGTTGTGTGAGGAGCATTCGCTCCAGCGGAAGGTCATCGAGCCCCTGTATTCCCTACCGTCTACTGTGAAAACTAATCCTGATATCGAGATAGAGTAGACTCTTAACGTTAGTGAGACTCCACCTAGTGCGCTGTACACCCAGTAAGTATCTTTGTTCAGGTCGAGAAAACAGTACGTATTGGGGTTCAGGAATATTGTTTGAGAAGAGTACGGCTGCCAGCGATTGGTTTCCTCATCCCATTTTTCAACCTTTATGCCGCATAGGAGTGGGAGGGAAGAATTGTTTTCGATCTTTACTCTCTGCATGTCCTCCAATTCTTCCTTAGATAACTTTACTGGCGTGTTAACGTAATCGACAACCTTACAGTCTATGAGGGTTATGCTGTAGCTAACGTTTGTTATCTTGAACTCTGGAGGAGCGTTTCTCCATTGGTACCTTAGGGAGTACTCGTATTCCCTGCTAGTCACGATTCTACGCGCGTCTCCAATATCGCTCCACGTAGGATCCACGGTGAGCCAACCATAGTCTGGAATCCAAACCTCAGCCCAACTATGGGCATACTCACTAATATCGCTGTTAAGAAGCTTCCTTGGATCTGTCGCGTTAAGCCCATATCCTAGGACGCGGCGTGCAGGAATCCCTATTGCCCTGCAAAAAGCTATGAAGAGTGTTGAAAACTCGTCGCAGACCCCAGCACGAAGACGAAGTACTTGAGCATCTGTTAATCGTGTCCCGCCTCCAACTTTTACGTCATAAGCGATATTCTTCTGTATCCATTCTACGAATCTCGCCACGGCTTCCGGAATGCTTCTTACTCCGCTTGCGAGTTGCTTTGCTTGTCTTACTACTTCAGAATTAAGCGTAACATATTTGTCTGGCGAAAGATACTCGCCCATGTTACTCACTGGCAGAGTCTGATTTGGCACGGGGGGAGTTGTTATGTTTACTCTGACGATGAAAGTGCTTGTGAAAACATTCACCATATGAATGTCTGTTGTTTCGATAACCCAAGCCTCTCTGCCTTCTAAATTCTCTATCTTACCATGTTGTAGTATTGCCTGTACTTTTTGATTAGCAGTTTGCAATGGTATATCGAACAATTCTACGCGGATAGAAGTCTTGCCAGGATAGTATTTTCCGCTACATGAAACCCTTAAAGTATATTGTAGAGTATATTCTGCAACAGATATTACTCCGCTTCCACTTAGAGAAGACGCGTTACAAGTGCAGAAATGGTTAGAATATAGAAGGATTAAGTGGAGAATGATGAAAAATATTCCATAGAGTGGTTTGGTTTTCAATCTATTGTTTCTTCCTGATGCGCTGGGCTTAAACATTTCTTCAACCATCTCCTCAATGAGGATCATGCAGTCGCTTATAACAAGCCTCTTCATCTTACTGTGTTAAGACTTAATCTTAAAAAATATTTTTAACACGTATTTTAAAACACTTTTCCCCTTTCTTTTCTAACTCGCCTTACTGAGTCATAAGCGACTTAGCGCATGCTCTGATAGCAAGTAAGACGGCTAGAACTGTCGCAACGATTCCAGTAAGCATGCTGTAAGTAAAGGCTTGTATCCTACCGGCGTTGTCCCAAATAAATCCTACTAGCGACATCCCCACCAGATTTGAAAGCCCTACTACAATATATAAAAGCCCATAAGCTGTCCCTCTGAGCTCTGAAGGAGCATATTTTGGAACTAATGCTCTTGAAACCGTTTCGTATATTCCAAAATACAGGCCGTAGAAAACGATGAGTAGAATGATTGCAGTAAACCCGCTGGAGTAAGTGAAAACCAGAGAGGTTAGTGAGAAAAGTATGAAAGAGGTTGCAAGTAGAGGTTCTCTTCCAATTCTGTCAGAGAGGACTCCGGTTGGGTAGCCTATAGCAGTATGAAACAAGTTAATCGCCATATAGACTAATGGCACTAGATCAGGAGCAATTCCCAGTTCGGCTGAGCGGACAAGTATGAAAGAAAAGTCATAGTATCCAATCCCAAATATAGCCAATATTGTTAGGAGGAGAAGGAAGTCGCCCTTCATTATTTTAGAGGCTCCTTTAAGGAGCTGCGTTTTCCCGGGAGCAGTCTTCACGTCTACTACAAAAAACCATAGAATAAGCAAAGCGATTACGCCGGGTATGAACGAGGCTACAAAAAGGGGCCTTGGTCCAATTAGAGGCAAAAGGATTGTTGCAAGAAGAGGCCCGAGAATAGCACCTAACTGGTCAAGGCTTCTATGAAGCCCAAAGGCTTTCCCAGCTACTTTTTCATCTACGGATTGGCTGAGAAGAGCGTCGCGCGGGGAGGTTCTTATTCCCTTCCCTATCCTATCCATTACTCTGACTGAAAGTGCCTCTGTCGGCGTCGTTGAAACCGAAAAAAGAGGCTTTGAAAGCGTTGAAAAAGCATAGCCTGCAAAAACTAAAGGTTTTCTCTTTCCAAGCCTATCTGAGATGAAACCGCTTATCATTCTGAAAAAATTGTTAGTAAGCTCTCCGGCACCTTCAATCAGTCCAAGAATTGCTCTCGTCCCACCTAAATCACTTACTATGAAGACGGGTAAATAACCTGTGACCATTTCTGTTGAAACGTCGGTAAAGAAACTTACGAGTCCCATTGCGTAAACATTTGCGAGACCAGGTTTTGAGCCATCCTGAAGCCCTTTACCAGTTCCTCCCATAGACAACGCCGCCATGAATCTGATTAAAAAACCTTTCATCAGGAAATCTACTGATTCAAAAGCGCATCCTGTTATGGAGAAAAGAAAAAGACACTCTGCTTTCAATCCCTACTGAAAAATTCAACGAGCTTTCTAGAGGAGTTCAATATTTGCTTACCTAACTATGTCATTAAGGTCCCGTATGAAGTACCCCTCTTCAATCAGTTTTTCTTTACCCAAGATCTTCTTGGCTATTACTCCATACCTCTTCTCTTTTATTTCTAATCTACTGCTTTTCTCAACAAGTTTACTGATCGCATTTTTAGCTTCCTCATAGGAGAGTTCTCTCCATTTCACCTCTATTAGAAGACCCTTCTTTTCCTTAGAGGAGTAGGCGATTAAGTCTATTTCTTCACCATGGTCCTGCCATTTCCCTATCGTGTCTGCCTCAATTCCTATTCTTCCACACTTGATTTCCGAGACCAAGTATTCTCTCGCAATCTTCTCGAAAACTCTTCCAAGGTAGGCGTTGAAATCCTCTCTTACGTTTATCCAGACCTTCTCTTCCAACCCCATTTCCAGTGCCGACTTATTTGGATTTACGTATCTGAACCAGAATTCGAAGAAGGAGTCTGTTATTACGTATCGCGATCTCCTTTTCTCTACTAAAACAGGTTTTTCTCTCCCTATTAAATCCAAGTTCTCCAGAGAGCTTAAGTATGTTGTAAGATTCTCCCTCCTTATCTTTGTGAAGTCTGATATTTCGCTCAAACAGCATTTTCCAAGGGATATTGCTGTAAGTATGTCCATGTATCGGCCGGGTGCCCTCAGTTCTTCCAGCAAAAGATACTCAGGCTCGTCGTGCAATGCTCCGTCTTTTCTAAGTATCAGACGGATCATGTTTTCCTCAGGAGGCTTTTCCTCGTCAACTTTCTCGAGATACGCCGGTGTCCCTCCGAACGCAGCATATGTTTTGATAAGGTCTTCTGGAGAATACTTTGAGAACCACTTCCTCAAATCCAAGAAGTTTAAAGGCTTCAAGCGTATTGTAGACGTTCTCCTACCGTAGAGCGGGGCATCGCCTTCAAGCGCGATCCTCCTTATGAGCCCTATGGAGGAGCCTGAGAGTATGATGATCCCATTCTGCTTAGAGAATCTCTCGTCCCAAAATCTCTGTATGAGGGAGATTGCTCCCTCTATTTCTGAAAGCCTTTGAAACTCGTCGATAACAACCACTGTCTTTTCTTCAAGCCTACTGGAAAGGTATTCGAGGAAGGATCTGAAATCGTTAAATCTGAACCCTGTGAAAAACTCTTTCTCAACCGACTTAGAGAACTCTTTTAAAACAACCTCCTCTCCACCCCTTGGAACATAGAAGTATAACCCATTCTTGTCCTTCAAAAATTCCAGTAGGAGCCTTGTCTTACCTACTCTCCTCCTGCCATAAACTATTATTAAGCCTGCTCTCCCACTCTCGTACGCATTCTTGAGAAGTGAGAGCTCGTTTTCTCTGTTCACGAAAGTTACATTCATGATTGTTACAATTACGATTGTAATATTTATAAGCATTCGTCACAATGGTCTTAAATTCCCATTTCAAAATCTATCATAGAGAAGGAGAAGCATCATTATTTCACGTCGGTTTTTCCTTAAGCTTGCTACCGAGCAATAAGTCGAGAGCTCCCTCTTGTGGAGAAAAGCAGGGTCATCAAACAAGATAGGGTAACGAGAATGGCTACTCTTATAAATTGCGCATGGTGTGAAACAGCCTGTATGCACGAGTGGGCTCTAGCAGAGTCTGTGATAAAAACGGTCATAGAGACTGCCAAGAAGGAAGGCATCGGCAGAATTATTGAAGTTAAGATAAAGATTGGGGAGATGCAGCAGCTGGAACATGAGATTTTTAAGATAGCCCTTACACAATTGAAGCCTGTTGAGCTCCGGGACACGGAGTTTAAAATAGAGGTTGATAAGACGAAGCTAAGGTGTAGGGTTTGCGGTCATGAATGGTTTTTTAAAAAGGAGGGTTTTGGAGAAGAAATTTTAGAAGCGATACACTTCTTACCCGAGGTTTCCCATGCTTACGTTAAATGCCCCAAGTGTGGAAGCCCTGATTTCGAAATAGTTTCAGGCAGAGGAATATGGATAGACAGTATAAGAGGATTGGGGGAAAATGATTGATCCGAGGATAAGCGTAATCCAAGACAGGATTAAAAGTATTGAGAAGATAATTGCTGTTTCAAGCGGCAAGGGAGGGGTCGGCAAGAGCCTAATAGCTTCAACACTCTCCCTTATCCTTGCTAGAAAAGGCTATAAAGTAGGCCTCTTCGACTTGGATTTCACAAGCCCCTCAACCCATTTGATACTGGACGTTGAAGAATTAGAGCCCGTAGAGGATAAGGGGATTATTCCACCTACTATACATGGGTTGAAATACATGTCGATAACTTACTATTCTACGGGAGAGGCGATGCCTCTGAGAGGAAACGAATTTTCTAATGCATTGATCGAATTACTTTCAATCACGAGATGGGGCAATTTAGATTTCTTAATTGTAGACATGCCTCCAGGGATTGGAGACGCTACTTTAGACATCATACGCTTTATAGACGGGGTGAAGTTTCTAGTTGTTACAACACCTTCCATACTGGCTTTTGAAACAGTGAGAAAGCTGGTAAAAATGCTTAAAGAACTCGGGGTATCAATACTGGGCGTTGTGGAAAACATGAAGACGGGGACAAGCAGTATTCGACAAGAAGTCTCTAAGCTGGGAATAAGGTTCCTCGGAGAAATACCTTATGACCCAAAGATAGAAGAGAAGATTGGAAACGCCTATGAATTATTGGAGACAAATTTTGCAAACAGTATTGAGAAGATTCTTGTATATCTCGAAGATTAACGGTCGGAATACAAGAGTTAAAGCAAATATTTTAAAAGCATGATCGCGACTGTTTTAAACCATGAAGTTTAATTGGCCTCACGAGTTTAGGGGAGCAGTGTCCCTCACTTTCGACAATGGATTGGAATCCCAGTTGAGAAATGGAATACCTCTGCTAGAAAAGTTCGGTTTTAGAGGAACTTTTTACGTAACACCTAGGAGTGAAGAACAGTTGGAGTCTTGGAGAGAAGTTGCTGAGAAAGGTCATGAGATAGGTAATCACAGTCTTAGCCACCCCTGCTCCTCCAACTATCCATGGTATCAAGATTCTAAAGGAGGGCTGGAAGAAATGACTCTAGATGATATTCGTTCAGACATAGCCAAGGCACATGAGCTGATAAGAGGAATAATACCTAATGGAAGCAGGACTTTCGCGTATCCTTGTTACCAGACTAGTGTAGGCAGGGGCTTGAAAAAGAGGAGCTACGTGCCTATTGTGGCAGAAATGTTCCTGGCAGCAAGGTCGGGAGGAGCAGGCTATCTTAATTCACCTACTGTTTGCGACCTTCATGAACTCTGGTCTTGTTCAGCGGATAGCTTAAGCTTAGAGGAAATGATCGGCTTAGTAGTCAAAACAGTCCGTGAGGGAAGGTGACTAGTCTTCACGTTTCACGGCGTGGGGGGAGAGCACCTTCAAGTTTCAGTAGAGAAGCTAAGCAGTTTCCTGGAGTTTCTAGACGAGGAACGCGACAAAGTGTGGGTTGCTACAGTTGCGGAGATTGCCGAGTATATAGTTAAAGAAAAGAGGAGGCTCGGTTTAAGCTAAATCCAGGTCTTCGCTTCAACCATGGTTTCTCCTACTGTCTTTTAGAATAGGCGACGACTTAAGGTAGAAGGTTGCTTCAACACCAATACTCTTCTAAGGAAGAGAATTAACAGGGTAGAGAAGGAATGCAACTTACTTTTTCAGTATTCTTAAAAACTTTAATAGTATCTTCCAAATAATTTTCTAGTAATGCCACGTGTCGATGAAGTGAAGCTTTTAAGAAAGAGAGCAAAGTCCTTTTTTTCAAAAGCCCTAGATAGCTTAAATTCAGGAGATTACGATTTAGCCGCCTTCTTGTCAGAACAGGCTGTGCAACTTTACCTTAAATCAGTATTATTAGAAAAGATAGGCGATT